>DASRIZ010000294.1:0-36530 GCA_035649735.1 Blastocatellia bacterium
CATAAATGCAAGCGGCGCGACTTCAATAACTCGCTTCTCGAGCAGCCGCGTCACCTTTTCGTAGTCCACCAGATCGAATAGCGCGTCATAGAGCGGGCGCAGATAGGGGTCGACTTTATCCTGCAGATCGCCGGGAAGAAATCCAAGCTTCTCGCCGGCCTCAACTGCCGGCCGCGCGAGAACAATCCGGTTTACGCGCTTTTGCATTAACGCCTGAACCGCGAGCGCCACCGCCAGGTAAGTCTTACCGGTGCCGGCTACGCCGATGCCGAACACAATGTCGTTCTTTTCGATGGCTTCGATATAGCGCCGCTGATTAGCAGATCGCGCGGTGACCTGCTTCTTGCCGGTTGGATTGATCCTGGTGCGGGTGAAATAATCGAGCAACGTATAAGCGCGATCCTCTGCTATTTGCTTGAAGGCCGATTTCAACTCTTCGTTGGACATCCGCCGGCCTTCTTCAAACAAGTGCGCGTAATCTTCGAGAACCTTTTCAACAACCTTGACGTCGTGCTCATCGCCTTCGATCATTAGATCGCTGCCGCGCAAATTGATGCGCACGCCGATCAAGCTTTCGAGGTGTTTAATATTCTCGTCGTACGGGCCGAAAAGCGCCCGTATGCCTTCTTCGGGTAAAGTAACTTTCTTCAAGACTGCTGGCTTATCTCCCATACAAAAAAAGCGCTCTTCAGCCCCCGGTCGGGCTCCCGAGCGCCACGTTATTGTGTACTCTTATCGTTCTTCTCTAATCATTTCCGATTGTCGCAAATCACAGTCGAACCTACTACAGCCAGAGCAGCATGTCAATCAAGTCAACTTCGTGTGTAGCATTGCGAACTAACCATTGAATTGACCGCCGCACCCCATTTTTTTCGCGCCCGCGAGCCGATTGGATAAACAACGCAGGCCACGCGACCAGACCGTAAAACGTCCAACAATTTGGCCCGAAATGTGCAGCATTCCGATATAGGAGGACTCTTGAAACCCGACACAAAAATAGAAAAAACGCGGGAATCGCAAGCAAGGCGAATCCTGATACTCTTAGCCGCCGGAATGTGCACTATCCTAAGTTCGGTGTTTTTGATGAACCAGGAAAAGCCGCGTTATTCAGCGGTTGTGCGCGAGGCGCAACCGATTAGCCACAAAGAGTCTCGATATGCCTCGCCCACGATCCCAGCTTCGCATCCGCCCGATGTAGTAACGACCGCCGCGGTTTCGCCCCCTCTAGGCAGCGGAACGGTGACTCCTTCGGACATAAGGGGCTTGAGCTTAAGGAATCTATCGATACCCGTAGCTGGCGTCTCCTCGGGACAACTGCACGATTCGTTTTACGATTCGCGATCCGAAGGCCGAACTCATTGTGCGATCGACATCATGGCCCCGCGCGACACTCCGGTCCTGGCCACAGATGACGGCACAGTCGTGAGGCTACATCAAAGCGACCGAGGCGGAGTGATGCTCTATCAGTCTGATTCGGCCGGCGCATACATCTACTATTATGGTCATTTGACGCGTTATGCCGACGGAATCTCCGAAGGTAAGGCTGTCAGGCGCGGAGAAGTCATTGCCTATGTCGGCGATACTGGCAATGCGGGCGCCGGCAACTACCACCTCCACTTTGGCATATCCAAGGTCACCGCGCCTGGAAAATGGAGCGGCGGTGAAGCTATCAATCCTTACCCCTTGTTGACCGGGAGGCCGGCCTCCCCTTCAATAGAAGCCGGCAAATAATGAGTTCGAGCGTCGCAAATTAGCGGCGGCCCCGTCCGCCCGCGCGGGGTTTTTGGTGTGGGATCGCCGGGATTAGCGGCGGCCCCGTCCGCCCGCGCGGGGTTTTGGTGTGGCGAGCTTCTTCTTCGCGACAACCGATTTACTCGTAAGTGGCTCGGTGGTTCCAGCAAGCAACACGTTGCCATTCTTGATGTCTGAAACGGCTACTCTGAACTCCTCGTTTATGTTCACCTTTTCAAACATCTGCTTTATAGTCTGGTCGTCGAGTCTTGTAACATCCACGCCGACGCTCTGTAGTTCCGCACGCAGGTTCTCCGCAGTCGTGGTATTTCGTTCGTAGACGTCCGGGTATATGTGGAGCACGCCGGCCTCGACGACAATTGTGTCATAGTCAACATCAACCACGATCGGCGGGTTTAAGTTCGCAACAAGCCGATCAGTGCTGCTCATTGCGTGAGCGATTTGCTCAGGACGGATGTTCAGACCACGGGCCGTTACGATGTTATTGGCAAGATCGGCGATATCCTCTTTCAGCATGCGAATACAGCCATGAGAGACGAGATGACCGAGATCATTGGGTCTGGCCGCCTGATGAATTAGAAACCCGTCACCCAGCGGGATTTTGATCTTACCCAGTGGATTTCGGGGGTCTCCGGCTTTCACGCGCTCGCCTGGTTCAACGTCTGAATGGCCCTCGGTTACCCATTCGCTGTCCGGTGGGACCCATTCCGGATTCCATATAGCCTGTGTAACTCGTCGCTGGCCGATAACGATCGGGAACTTCTTCATTCCAACGCCGACTTCGTATGTCCGCACCTCTTTGCCGTTTTGCCACAGGGTCAAACGAAAAGCCGGAACGTTTACCGTAATCTTGATATCCGGCTGTCCCGGCTGCAGCGACGCACGATCGATCTTTCCGCCGGTAAATTTATCTGAATGTGCGGATTCGCCCCGACGCGAAGAGCTATTCGTATTTGCCGATCCGTTTGTAGGATTCGTTGTAGGATTCGCCTCGGTTTGGGCGACCAGCGAGGATTGGGCTGCGAGCTCTATCGCTTGCGCCTCTCTCTTGGTTCCGTCAGGAAACGAAGCCTCTGCCCATACCTCGCCGGCAAAATCCGGTACAAGCTTTATGGTCGATGTGAACTTGCCGCTTCCGGGATCAGCGGGGCTCTGGATCGTCTTGAGCAGAATATGACGATCTGTTTCGACGATCGGTCTATACAGGATTTTAACCGATTGGGCGCCGGGCGCCGAAACCGTAAGCGTCACGGTATTAGCAGTGGCAATCTTCCAGGACCCCTCGCCCGGTTGCACCGGTGACGCCTCAATCGAGGGCGTCTGATCGCCGACTTGCTTAGCCGTATTCTGGCTAGCGGTCTGACAAGCTTCGACTAGAAAAACAAAGAGAATCAAAACCGACGTTGCTGCAACACGCTTTCTAATAGTTAACATTTTCGATGCTCCCGATCGTCCTTTAAACTCGGTTCAAGTCCCCTTTTCGTCTACAAGTTCAGTACCACATCTATAAGCAGCAATCGTGAGGTGAAGCACGCGCACGAATGAACGACATCGGTACACGGCGTACCGCCCGAGGACACGGTACAGTGATGTATAGACAGTGAAAAAGCCCACCGATCATGCTGATCGATGGGCTTGGAGGATCTTTAGAAGCGAGGTGAGGGATTCACCATTCGCCCTGCTTGATTCGTTTCTTGATCTTTCGCTTTGTAAGGTCTCGTTTGAGCGGGCTCAAATAGTTGATAAACAGCTCGCCATCCAGGTGATCAGTCTCGTGCGAAACGCAGCGAGCTTGAAGATCCATCACGTCGAGAGTCATTTCACTGCCATCAAAATCGCGAGCCCGAACTACAACGCGCTGAGGCCGTTTGATCTCCAAAAACACACCCGGGAAGCTAAGGCAACCTTCGTCGCCGACTTGTTCGCCCTCTTCGGTTTCAATCACCGGGTTAATCAACACGACCTTCTGCTTTTTGTCCTTGCCGCTGCTGCAATCCATCACGAACAGGCGTTTGAGCACGCCGACTTGTGGAGCGGCCAGACCAACGCCCGGAGCGCCGTACATCGTCTCAAACATGTCATCAATTAACTTGTGGAGCTTCTCATCAAAGTCGGTTACTTCTTCAGCACGCTTGGTGAGAATCGGATCTCCGTATTTAACAACATTCAATATCATCGTCCTGTCTCGAACTCCTTTGGTCTTTCTTCATATTGTCGCCGTTCAGCCAGCTTCTCACCGAGCAGCTGATTTAGTACGGCGGTACGGGCCCTGAACCCGGTAACTTCTCTCCAGGCTACAATAGCGAGGCCGAGTAGTATTATAGCAGCCCCAACAAGACTATGGGTCGCGTAGCCCATCGCAAAGCCCACAAGGAATATCGTCACAAGCAGCAGATAATATAGGATGCCGTGTGTACGCCTCGCGTTGATTGAGCGGCGCAGTTCTTCAACCTCGCGATCAACGTCGATTCGACCGTCGGTGCCCTGCCGTTCGTGAGTCATAGCAAACATGATCGGGCTTCCCTGGGCAGCATAGACTTTAGTCTGTGTCCTAAGCGTGCTCGGAGTCTCGTCAGACTAAAATCTATGCTACTTCAATACCGCTTCAACTGTTCCAAATAGCCTTCGAAGTTTCGCTTCATCTCGCCGAAGCTGTCACCGCCGAATTTCTCCCGTGCAGCATCGGCCAGAACTATCGCAACCATTGACTCCCCGATCACCCCTGCAGCCGGAACGGCAACGATGTCCGAGCGCTCAAAGGCTGCCGCAGATTGCTCCTTCGTAACAACATCAACGCTTGCGAGCGGTTGCCTTAACGTCGAGATAGGTTTCAAATGACCGCTAACTCGTACTTCTTCGCCGTTTGTTATGCCGCCCTCGATACCCCCCGCACGGTTGGTCGGGCGAGTAAATCTGCGCTCAGCCGAATTATAGCCGATCTCGTCGTGCACCTGCGACCCACGGCGGCGGCTCACTTCGACACCCACGCCTATCTCCACTGCCTTGACGGCGGGAATACACATGATTGCTTGCGCAAGACGCCCGTCGATCTTTCGATTCCATTGCGTATGTGAACCGAGCCCGGCTACGGCGCCGCGGGCGACGACTTCGAAGATGCCGCCCAATGTATCCTTGGATTCTTTAGTTGCGTCAATTAGCGTGACCATCTTTTGTTCCGTTTCGGCGTCCACGCAACGAAGCGGAGATTCATCGGCGATTGCGGCGATCTGTTCCCAAGTCGCTTTGATCGGTTCGGAGGGAACGCCGCCGATCATCGCGGTGTGGCTTGCGATTTCGATTCCGATTTCCTTTAACAGCAGCTTGGCGAATGCGCCAACCGCGACTCGCGCCGCGGTCTCCCTTGCGCTGGCTCGTTCGAGGATGTCGCGCAGATCATGGGCGTCGTACTTAAGACCCCCCGCAAGATCCGTATGACCGGGCCGCGGCCGGGTGAGCTTTCGAGCGCGCTTTTCGTCAGCGAACTCGCGAGGTTCGGTCGCCATTACATCTTGCCAGTTGTCAAAATCGCGATTGCGGATCAGTAACGACAACGGAGAGCCGAGAGTCTTTCCGTGACGTACGCCAGATATGATCTCCGCTTCATCGCTTTCGATTTTCATCCGGCCGCCGCGCCCGTAGCCTTGCTGTCGTCGCCATAGTTCGCGGTTGATGAAGGAGAGATCAATCGGAAGTCCGGCGGGCAGACCTTCGATGATGGCTACTAATCCCTTTCCGTGGGATTCACCGGCTGTAATAAAGTTGAATTGGCTCATGCCAGGTTATGCCATCTCGAGTTGGCGGCTCTTTAAGTATTTGATCTTGTCACGCAGCTCGGCCGCGCGTTCGAACTCATACTTTGCCGCCAGGGCGCGCATCTGCCCCTCGAGCCTCTTAATTGTGGCCGCAATGTTCTCGGCTGAATATTCTTCGGCCTCTTCGGCGACGCTCGGCAACTTAAAGTAGTCAGCCTCGGCGATCGACACCAGAGTCGAACCGATTGCTTTTACGATCGACGCTGGCGTGATGTTGTTCTCCCTGTTGTAAACCGCTTGCCTCTCGCGGCGACGCTGCGTTTCACCAAGCGCTCTTTTCATCGAGTCGGTTATACGATCCGCGTAGAGGATCGCCTTGCCGCTCAAGTTGCGCGCCGCTCTGCCGATTGTCTGAATCAACGCCTGTTCCGATCTCAGAAAACCTTCTTTGTCCGCGTCGAGAATTGCGACAAGCGAGACCTCGGGGAGATCCAGACCTTCACGCAGAAGGTTGATCCCCACGAGCACATCGAATTCGCCCGCGCGCAAGTCTCGCAGAATCTTGATCCGGTCCAGAGTCTGTATTTCGGAATGCAGATAGCGCACGCGCACGCCGAGCTCGGCATAGTACTCGGTGAGATTCTCGGCCATCTTTTTTGTTAGAGTCGTGACCAGCACCCGCTCGTTTCGCGCGGCGCGCATCCGAACCTCATTCAACAAATCGTCGATCTGGCCCTTCACCGGCCGCACATCGACAACCGGATCGATCAGCCCGGTCGGCCGTATAACCTGCTCGACAAACTCTCCCGCGGTCTTCGAAAGCTCGTAGGGCCCGGGCGTCGCGGACACGAAAACCAACTGGCCCATCCGCTCTTCCCATTCCTCGAAGTTGAGCGGCCGATTGTCCATCGCCGAGGGCAAGCGAAATCCGTACTCGACAAGAGTCTTTTTGCGCGATTGGTCGCCGTGATACATCCCTCGAACCTGGGGAACCGTTTGGTGACTCTCGTCGACCATAACCATCGCGTCTCGGGGAAGATAGTCGAGCAGCGTTGGCGGCGGTTCGCCGGGCGACCGGCCGGTCAGATGACGCGAGTAATTCTCGATCCCGTGACAGTAGCCAAGCTCCTTTAACATTTCTATGTCATAGAGCGTGCGTTGATGCAGCCGCTGAGCTTCAAGCAGCTTGCCCTGGTCGATTAGCTGTGGCTCCCACCAGTCGAGCTCTTCCTTGATGGTTCTGATAGCGCGTTTCAATCTGTCCTGGGGCATGACAAAGTGAGACTTCGGATAAATGGGCAGCCGTTGATGAGTGTCGATTACTTCCCCCAGCAGCGGATCGATTGTAGAGATCGATTCGATCTCATCCCCCCAGAATTCGATACGGAACGCGTTCTCCTGATAAACAGGATAGATCTCGACGACATCACCGCGTACCCGGAACATTCCACGCTCGAAAGCAGCATCGTTGCGTTGATATTGGATTTCCACCAGCTTCTTGAGCAACGCGGTGCGTGACAACTGCTGGCCGCGCTCGACGAACGCTACCATTCCGTAATAAGCGTCGGGATCGCCGAGGCCGTAGATACACGAAACGCTGGCAACAATTATGCAGTCACGTCGTTCGAAGAGAGTTCGCGTTGCGGACAATCGCAGCCGGTCTATTTCTTCGTTTACCGTGGATTCTTTTTCGATATAGGTATCGGTCGAAGGGATGTAGGCCTCAGGCTGATAGTAGTCGTAATAGCTGACGAAGTACTCCGTTGCATTGTGCGGGAAGAAAGACCTGAACTCCTGGTAGAGCTGAGCGGCGAGCGTTTTGTTGTGAGCCATCACAAGCACCGGCCGGTTTATGCGCTCGATCACTGCCGCCATGGTGAAAGTCTTGCCGCTACCGGTGACGCCGAGTAGCACCTGGTGCTGGAGGTCCTCGCGCAAGCCCCGCACCAGCTGTTCGATCGCCTGGGGCTGATCGCCTTGCGGAACGTAATCACAAACGAGCTTGAAATCCATTGCTTAGCCTTTGTTCCGATCCAGCTGCGTTTAGCACATGAGACGCTCACGTCGGATGAAACACACGACGCGAAAGTATACAAGCAAGCTCGGAGCACGAGCAATCAAGACGAAAAAACTGTCGCGCAAAAAAAAATTAAAACAAAGTTGATCCTTCGAGCGGTTAGTGCTTGACATCGGTTATGGTCATGCTGATAATGCGGAGTGCCATCACAAAGCCCTTGGACGTCAGTATTAGTTCCACGCGAGTTGACAGCTTAATCCAATAGAAGAGGCGCGACTATTAACGTAGTCACTCAAACTGATATCACTGGTGTCGAGTTTTTCAGACGCGGCAAAGTCAGAGACGTTTACGCGATCGAAGACAAGCTTTTGATCGTAGTCACCGACCGCATCTCAGCCTTCGACGTGGTGCTGCCGAACCCGATTCCATACAAGGGCGCAGTGCTAACTGCGCTGTCGTTGTTCTGGTTTGATTTCCTAAACGATATCGTTCCGAATCATCTGATCTCGACCGACGTTGATTCGTATCCTGCGCCGCTGCCAACCTATCGGGATCAGCTTGAAGGTCGCTCGATGCTGGTTGTTCGTGCCGATGTCTTCCCGATCGAGTGCGTCGCCCGTGGGTATCTTGTTGGTTCGGGGTGGAAGGAATACCAGCAGACCGGCGAAGTGTGTGGTGTGCGTTTGCCGGTGGGGCTGAGAGAGTCGGACAAGCTTGCCGAGCCGATCTTCACACCGGCGACAAAAGCGGAGACCGGACACGACATCAACATAAGCGAGCGTGAGATGGCCAATCAGGTCGGCGAGGAAGCCACTCGCCAGCTCAAGGAATTGACATTGACGCTTTATTCGAAGGCGTCCGAATTCGCGGAAACGCGAGGCATAATCATCGCCGACACAAAGTTTGAATTTGGTGTAAAAGACGGAAAAGTGATTCTAGTCGACGAGGCGCTGACGCCGGACTCATCAAGGTTTTGGCCCAAAGAGTCTTACGAACCGGGTCGAGGACAGCAGTCATTCGATAAGCAATACCTGCGGGATTACCTCGAAACCGTCACGTGGGATAAACAGCCCCCGGGACCGAACCTTCCAGAGAGGGTGATAGCGCAGACGAGCGAGAAGTATCTGGAGGCATACCGGCTATTGACCGGCAGAACGATCACGGAATCGGGTATCAGGAGTCAGGAATCAGGATTCAGGCTTGCAACACCTGAATCGTGAGTCCTGTATCCTGCATCCTGGTCCTATGACAGTTCTCGACTACTTCGTCCTGCTAGTCGTAGTTGCTTCTGTCGCTTCAGGCGCAACAAAAGGAATCATCAGAGTAATAGTATCGGTTGCGTTCACCGTAGCCGGGCTGGTCCTGGCAGCATACGCCTATCCGTTTGCTGCCGGCGTTGTGCGCATCTTTGTGGCTGCGCGGGTCGCGGATCTTCTCGGTTTCGTACTGGTGTTTTTACTCGTATTGGTGACCGGTAGCCTTTGTTCGCGTTGGCTGCGCGGTGGGCTCAAGCGAGCGCGTCTGGGATGGGTAGATCATGCGCTTGGCGGTGTGGTTGGCCTTGTAAGAGGCTGGCTCATCTGTTCGGTGATTTACCTGGCGCTGACTGCCTTTCCTTTGAGACCCGAGGCTGTCGAGCGAGCGACGTTTGGACCCGTCCTACTCGAAGGAACTCGGGTGGTTGCTTATCTGACGTCGCGCGATTTGAGGGAACGCTTTCTTAACGGTTATCAGGCAGTTAAGGAGTTGTGGGGACAGGGAAGCTGACTAGCGAGATCGCTATAGGAGAACTGAGATGAAGAGTACGCTCGAGGCCCTGGTCAAGGAGATGGTGGAGAAAGGGATTCTGTTTGAAGATGCTGTCGCGGAGTTCGAAAAACATTTCATACTCTTGGTCCTCAAACGTACGAACGGTAATCTATCAAAAGCTGCCGACGAACTGCGCCTTCATCGCAACACGCTCTCAAAACGCGTAGAAAAGTATTATCAGAATCACCACATGACTGGAGCAAGGCATCGTCGCCCTCGCGCTCAAGCACACGCGGCCAAGGCTGCTGCCGGCAAAGGTAAGGTCTAGTATTTCGATTGAGCTTATCGAGTTGTTGCGGGATAGATACGAACCTGCGTCAGCCGCTCAGTTCGCCGCTAATAGTTTCTGAATGTCGGCCTCAAGGTCCGCAGCCTTTGTTGGGCTTGCTCCGATGTACTTGCGAAACACCTTCATGTCTCGAGTGACAACATAGGTAGTTGGAAAAGCAACCACGTTCAAGTCATACACCTGATCGTCATCGCCCATCAGAATCGTATACTTCATCTTATGCCGACCGACGAAAGGTTTTACTTCCGCCGCGTCGCCTGATGCCATAGTAACCCCGAGGATCTTGACACCCCTGGCTCCGTATTTTTCTTGAAGCCGGTTTAGCGCGGGAATCTCGGCAATGCACGGCACACACCAGGTCGCCCAGAAATCAATAACTACGATGTTACCCTTGATGAATTGATCGGAGGGTACGGCCTTGCCGTCAAAGTCCTGGAGATTGATCGACGGAAGAGCTTTTTTGTCGCTGCCCGGCGCCCCCGCACCTTCTTTTGGATCACTTTGCATTGAAAGTGCCGGAACAGCGAGCGCAACAGCAACTACAAGCATCACGATGAATTTCATAGATTCGATCCTCCAGGGGCTTCAGCGTTCTCGCCGCAGTCGTGCGATACTTACCGGCGGTTACGCGACACCATTGTAGCTCACCAGGTAGAACCGGGCAATAACGAGCTCTGCAAGGATGCCGGTGGGATGACGGAGGGAAACTTGAGAATAGCCAGTTGATGTAGTAGACTCTGCCTTGAAAAAAAATGGAGGACCTCTGTGAGCCCTGAATTAAGTCAGCTCATTGAGCTCCAGGAACTCGACATTGAGATACAGCGTACGTCGGACCGGCTTTTGAGAATACCGGAAGAGCGCGATAGCAGAGAGAGCGAATTTAAACAGCACGCAGCCGAGTTCCTGGACCTGAAGAGCAAGCACGAACGAACCCTCGAAGACCGCCAACAGCTTGAAGCCGAACTGGCCACCACCCAACAAAACCACGAGAAGTTTGAGCGAGACAAGACTCGGGTCCAAAACGAGAAAGAATATACCGCCGTCTTGCGCGAGATCGACACTGCTCGTAAACACATAAGCTCACTAGAAACTGACATACTCAAGCGTATGGAGGAGATAGAAACCCTCGACACTGAGCTGGCCGCTCGAGCCCCTGACGTCGAGCGGATGCGCGCGGAAGTGGACGTTGTTCTGACCGCTTTGAACAAAGAACACGAAGAAGCAAGCCAGCAGTTGCTTGAATTCGGGACCCGACGCAAAAAGCTCGCAGATCAGATGCCCAGGCACCTGTTTTTGACCTACGAACGCATGTCCCGCCTCGGTCGTGGACAGGCCCTCGCTGAGGTTCGGCCCAACGGTATCTGCGCCGCGTGCCGCGTAAGAGTCCGTCCGAAAATTTTTAGCGACGTGCGAAAGGGCGACCAGTTGATTATTTGCGAGAACTGCGGGCGAATTCTTTATTACCGGGATAAGACCTCTCACTCAGCCGAAGCTGCCACGCCGGACTAAAGCTGACCATCGTCCCGAACGCTCGCGCACCGGGCTTGCAAACATAGACTCTAGTTGAATGAAGAATTACTAAAGTCAAGTTCGACCTTTCGACATCGTCGTGAACCAACAACCCGCCGCAAAACTGCGAATCGAGGGGATCGCCGAAGCCTGGCTTAAAGCTGGAGCCGGTCTGAGCGGATCGCTCGTCTATCGCCCGGCGGTGCTCATCGAATACACCGTCAACTTCCGCAGCCTGCGCGCCGGCCTCAATCATTCCGAAGAGCGAAGTTACTCCGCGTGGCTTCCGGAGGCGGACCTCGCGATGGATTGGGACTCTCGGAGTAATGACCTCGCTGCGGGTGCTCAACTCTCGTCGCAACCCGATCCAAACATTGGATACCGCACGGGAAACTACCTAACGACAAGGCCTGATTTTGAACAGTGTGTTGGGGAGCTGATAGACAGGCTCGTGAGAAAGGAACGTCTGAGCGTCTACTACAACCCGGTGTTTGGCCTCTTCTCCGCTCCCGGAGATGCCCTTGAAGATTTTCTCGCCCTCGTCGCAGATGCAGCGCTGGGTCGTATCGAACCCGAACTTAAACGACTGCGAAACCGATTCGATCTCCAACTCGAACAAGTCCGCGAAGCCCAGGCGGCCAAGGGATCGCTGACAGAGAGCCTCAATCTGGAAAGCTTTATTTCGAACAAGCTGCACTTCTTTGAGAGCGAGAATAGATTGGCAGGGATGTTCTCAACGCTAGCCGGCGCGGTGTTTGGCTCGGCAGAACCGCGGAAAGAAGAAGCATATCGCGCCGACGAGGAGGAATTGCGCGAGGACCTCGAGCGTATCGAGCAGGAGGCCAGCGAAGCGCTCCGCGCACTCTATGATGAATACCTTGCCCTCGCAAATGAGTATGATACCTTTGAGATCGGAGTTCAGCCGGACAATCTTCAAGTTGTCCGCAGCGTTCTGTTATGGGTGCCGGTCAATGAGTAGTTGATTATGGATGCACCAGCGAAAATCGGAATCATTACCAAGCCAAGAGAACCGCGGGCCAGCCAGCTGGCGGCAGAAATAGCGGCCTGGGCTGCCGACCACGAGATAAACCTTTTTGTAAACGATCGCGTCAAGGACTTGCCGCCCGGCACCTTCTCCGCCTCCGCCAGAGAGATTGCAGACAACTGTGATTTACTCATAGCCCTGGGCGGTGATGGGACGATGATCTCGACCGCAAGACTCGTAGCAGGAAGGGGAACACCGGTTCTGGGAATCAATCTCGGGACGCTCGGGTATCTGACGGAATTCGCTGCCGAAGGGGCTATTTCGGCGCTCGAATTCGTCGTGCGCGGCGACTATGAAGTTGTGCGCCGAACGATGCTCGATTGGCGTGTACTTCGCGACGGCGATCAGGTGGGCGGTGGAACGGCACTGAACGACGTCGTTCTTAACAAATCCGCACTCGCCCGGATCATAGATATTGACTGTTGGGTCGGATCAAACTACGTAACCGGCTACCGAGCTGATGGCTTGATCGTGGCTACTCCGACCGGTTCAACAGCCTACAATCTAGCGGCCGGCGGGCCCATAATTGCGCCGGATACCGAGGCAATTTCAATTTGCCCGATTTGCCCTCACACGCTAACGAATCGGCCTCTTGTGCTGCCATTCGACGTCGAGATCCGGCTTCAAATGAATACGCGGGAGCAAGAGGTGATGCTGACTGCGGACGGACAGGTAGGTCTGCCGCTGATGGCCGGCGATCGAGTCGAGATACGCAAGAGCGCAAAGACGTTCAACACGGTGTGCGCGAAAGATAGGGACTACTTCGAGATACTCCGAAGCAAATTGAGATGGAGCGGGAGGTAGCCTGGACTTCAGTCTGTGTGCCGGACGACCGCGTATCAAACGAATGGTGGGCACAAACTGAAGTCGTCAAGGTACGAAATGCTTCTACCGATCGGCGATGACAATCAGGGTCGGCGCACCACGCCGTTTGTGGTCTACATCCTTGTCCTCATCAATGCCGTCGTATTTCTTGTGTTTCAACAGACGACCAGCACAGAAGCCGGCGCTGAATTCACATATGCATATTCGGTCGTCCCCTATGAGATTACTCACAACCAGGACCTTGTGGCTCCGCAACGCGTTCCGGGCGGCCCAGTGGTCCCGCAGTTCCCGGGTCCGTCACCGATTTGGTTGACCATCCTAACCTCGATGTTTATGCACGGCGGCTGGATGCACATCCTCGGAAACATGCTTTATCTGTGGATCTTCGGCGATAACATAGAAGACAACTTTGGGCATGGAAAATTTCTGATCTTTTATCTGATTTGTGGCGTGGTCGCGTCGTTTTCTCACATACTCGTCGACCCGGATTCGGTGATTCCTTCGCTTGGGGCGTCAGGCGCGATCGCCGGAGTTCTCGGAGCTTATTTGATACTGTTCCCCAAAAATCGTGTTCGGACCTTACTGCCGCTTGGATTTCTGTGGACTACGATTGAGCTCCCGGCCGTTGTCGTACTCGGCTTCTGGATTGTCATACAAATCTTCAGCCAGTACACAGCCACCGTTAAGTCCGGCGGCGGTGGCGGGGTCGCTTACATGGCGCACATCGGCGGGTTCGTCGCCGGGCTCGCGCTGTGCTTTCTTTTCCGCCGCAGCAACAATGTCCGCTATCGATACCCATGAAGCCTGCCCACGATTGAGCCGGGTTGATCCGCGCTGCTAGACTCAACTCGCGCGGTCCTGAGGCGACTCGGTAGCGCGTTCCTGAATACCTGACTGAGGCAAGTCAGTCTAAAACCTCTCAAAGGATCAGAGGGGGAAAAGGAGCAAGTATGACGGCAGAAATCCTTGAACACTCGGGTTTGATTATCGAAGAAACGCCGCCCGAGGCGATGAATCTCCCGGGGCTGGACACCTTTGAGTACCAGTACAAAGGTAAAGAGATAAATATTTCGTTCACGTGTCCGGAATTCACCGCCATCTGTCCGTTCTCGGATTTCCCCGACTTCGCAACGATCAAGATCGATTACGTTCCGAACGAGCTGTGTATCGAGTTAAAGTCACTCAAGCTCTATATCAATGCGTTCAGATCGATCAAGATTTTTCACGAGCACGTAGTGAATCGCGTCCTCCAGGACTTTGTCGCTGCGTGCGATCCGGTCTCCGTTGAGATTGAAGGCGACTTCCACATCCGTGGAAACATAAAGACGGTAATTCGCGCATCTTATCGGCGAGACGCTCCAATGACAGGTGCAAGCAGATCATAGACCGGCCGCTATCGCTGAAGGTCGTTCGTCCGAAACAATCAGAGACAATCGCCAGAAGCCGGTTGAACAGGATCAAACAACCTTTGCAAAGAGCCGGAACTGTGTAACCGAGTCAGCTCAATATGGAAATGGAGAGGGCATATTACGTCGTAACCTTTAAGCCTGCTTACGTCGAGCTTTTGCGGGAGTCTGGTTCTCAGGTGGAATCGATTCCGGAGGACGCTGAAGCCGCCACACAACAAATGGTAGTAGCAATCACTCAAGGCGGGTTCGGACAGGACGTCGTGGATGACGAACGACAGGCAAAGGAGCGATTCCTCGAGTACCTGTTCTTTTCGAGCGATCTCGATCTGCCGCGTACTGCCGAGGTTTTCGACCGATACTTTGAAATTGAGCAGGCTGACGAATTTGTGGATCTCGATGAAGAGTGATTATTTGCTATTTATTATCTTCTATTTGCTGTTTTCTATTTCGGAAAATTCGATGTCCCCGGTGCCTTCCAATGACAAATAGCAAATACAAAATCGCAAATAGAAAATAGAAAATAGAAATCATGAAATTCACGATCCCAACTCACTCGGCCTTCAGCTTTAAGCGCACAGCGATCAGCCACGGTTGGTACGATCTGCCGCCGTTCGAACTCGATCGGGATACCTGGACTCTTTATAGGGTCATTGATCTGGGTAAAACCCGGCCGGTAACAGTCGCGATCTCGGAAGGGAAGGGTACCCTCAAGGTCGACCTCGATCGAAATGTTGGCACGCGCGCGATTGAGAAGATCACTCGCGACGTGCGGCACATGTTAAGGCTCGACGATGATATGTCCGGGTTTTACGCCGCGATGACTGCGGATCCTGACTTTTTGTGGATTGCGGCCTGCGGCGCCGGCCGGCTGTTGCGGGCGCCTACTGTTTTCGAAGACCTGGTAAAGATGATCTGTACCACCAATTGCTCCTGGGCGCTGACCGATAAGATGATCAACGGGCTCGTCGACGCGCTCGGCCGCGAAGCAGGGCGTGGGCACCGAGCGTTCCCGTCTCCGGAGGCGATGGCTGCCATGCCCGAGAAGTTCTATCGCGACCAGGTACGAGCAGGATATCGGGCGCCTTACTTGAAGGAGCTTGCTGAACGGGTAGCAAGCGGCGAGATCGACGTGGAGAGCTGGGTTACCAGCGAATTGCCGACCACTGAGCTGAAGCGCGAGATGAAGCGCGTAAAAGGCGTGGGTGACTATGCCGCGGAGAACCTTCTAAAACTGGTCGGGAGATACGACGGTCTCGCGCTGGATTCGTGGGTCAGGGGCAAGTTCGCCAGGATGCACAACGGCGCCCGCAAAACTCCCGACAAAAAGATCGAACGGTATTATTCGCGATACGGTGAATGGCGTGGCCTCGCGCTCTGGTGTGATATGACTCGCGATTGGCATGCAGATAGCTGAGGCTCGCCGCCGAAGACTACAACGGCTCTTCACCAGTCTTGAGCCGCGACGACGGGCAATATTTCTCAACCACACACGCCTCGCATTGTGGTTTGCGCGCCTTGCAAATTCGCCGGCCGTGATAGATCAAAAGGTGCGAGAAGTCGATCCAATCCTTCTTAGGCACCAGCTCAACAAGATCTCGTTCGATCTTCTCAGGCGCCGTGTTTGCTGTCAGTCCGAGTCGCCGCGACAATCGCGTGACGTGGGTGTCGACCACAATGCCGCTTGCGATCGCAAACGCGTTTCCCAGCACGACGTTCGCGGTCTTGCGAGCCACCCCCGGCAGCTCCAGCAATTCTTCCATTGTCTCGGGGACTCGACAGCCATACTTCTCATTCAATTCCTTGCAAGCGCCCTGTATGGATTTAGTCTTGTTCCGGAAGAAGCCCGTGGTCCGAACGTCGTTCTGAAGTTCGCTGGCAGGCACAGTCAGATAGTCGGCGCAGGTGCGGTACTTTCTGAATAGATCGGCGGTCACGATGTTTACTCGTTCATCGGTGCATTGTGCCGAAAGAATCGTTGCGATCAGCAGTTCCAGAGGATTGGAGTGGTTTAAGCTGCACTTCGCGTCGGGATAGGCTTTCTTGAGCCGGGCGATAATCTTGCGCGTTTGTTCCTTCTCCGGTTTGCTCGCCAATCTTAACCTCGCTGGGGTTGGGGAGAGGGTCGTCTAATCCGTGCTCCCTTTAATCTAATGCGCTCAAACTCTGTCGGGCGGAACGACGAGAACGTGCTTTTGGGCGGTAGCCAGCACCTGAAGCATCACATCATTTGGCCTGAATCGCATCCGGGATCTGGGACCGTGAGCGCCAATAACTATCAAGTCGTAGTCTCCCTCGGTTGCCTCAGCCATTATTCCAACAAGTGGAGTTGGCGCGCTCCTGATGCGCACGTCACTTTCAACATCGGTCGCCTTCAGAGTGGCAGCAGCGCGGTCGAGGTGACTCCGTGTAAGCAGGCTCACTCCGCCCGATTCCCGAGCGACGTACAACAGCGTTACTGACGCTCCCAGACGTCGTGCCAGCCGGCCGCCGACCCGGACATCGCTCTTGCCCGGTTCGCCGGCAGCCGTACAGATCAGGATGCGTTCAAGGCGAGTTCGCTCGCCCTTGATTACCAGCACCGGCACATCAGTGTGTTGCAGGATGGTCATCAATGTCTCACCTAGTTGTCGCGCCATCGCCCTGGTCTCGAGCACCGGTATCCGCGGCGGCCGCGATCGGGCACGAGCGGTCATTATCAGCATCTCATAAACCGATGCGGCCTGCTCCGCGGCAATTTGCTCTGCCGCTTTTCCGAAGCGCACTCGCAGCGAGGCTTCGGGGAGCGATTCCGACGCTGCTCTCTCGCCAAGCTTCGTGCGTAACGCTTCCGCCTTGTCGGCGTCTTCCGCAACCGCTAACACCGTTACCGAAGCCTGCATTCGCTCTGCAAGCAGCCGAGTAATCGCTAGCGGAGCCGCTGATCCTTCTCCCGGATCACACGCTAGCAATTGCGGATCGGGTTGATCGAGAATTGTCCACGCGCGCACGCCGACCCACAGCTCCTCGCCATTGACGGAAATCTCTGAAGGCACCGACGCATCAATCAACAGCGATTCCTCGCCAAACGGCAGCGGTGGGGCGAGCTGGCGCATCCCCGAGGGCCTCGGCAATCTCAGGCGCACGCGGCGCAACGGTCCAGCGAAGCTCTCTTCGATGACCGCGCCCTTGCCGATAAGCGGTACATCAGAGGGCGGAGCATCCGTACCCAGGACGACCTGTTCGGGGCGGAACAGTAACTGTACACGCGCACCTTCGTCGTGTGGACTTTCGGCAGGGATGGGCAGGATTAGTGATCCGAATCTCGCCTGTCCGTTTTCAGCTCTGCCGACCAGAACAGTGCCCGCTCCCAGAAACGTAGCGCCAAACAGCGATCGGGGCCGAGCATAGAGAGTCTCACCGGCACCCACCTCCAGCAGCCGCCCACGCTCGAGCACGCCTATGCGGTCCGATAGCTCGAACGCTTCTTCCTGATCGTGAGTGACCAGTATCGTCGTCACCGCGAGGCGCTGTTGAATCTCTTTCAAGATTCGTCTTAGCTGCGCGCGAATCTTGACGTCCAACGCCCCGAACGGTTCGTCGAGCAGCAACACGTTTGGCTCGTAGACAAGCGCCCGAGCGAGCGCGACTCGCTGTTGTTGCCCACCCGATAGTTGATGTGCGTATCGACTGCCGAGTCCCGCGAGCCCGGCGAGTTCCAACAACTGCTCGCGGCGACGCATTCGTTCTTCCTTTGGCACCTTGCGAATACGCAATCCAAACTCGATGTTTTCAGCAACGGTCATGTGTCGAAAGATCGAATAGTTTTGGAATACGAACCCAGTGCCGCGCTGCTGTGGTGGGAGATCTGTGACATCACGCCCGTGCAGCAGGATCCGCCCGCTGGTCGGTGTCGTAAGACCGGCGATCATTCGAAGGATAGTACTTTTGCCGCTTCCGCTGGATCCAAGCAACACGAACAGCTCTTTATCCGCCACCTCAAGCGAAACATTGTCGACGACCCACTGGTTGCCAAAACGCTTGTTGATCTGCTCGAGAATGATCGACATTAGCTATTCACCGGCACCGATTTCGTCCACCTACGGTTTCCCGTCGCCCCTTCACCCTGTCTCCCCTTCTCCCCCTCGCTCTGTCAGAAGGCCACCTGAACGCGGCTAAGAATGACAAAAAAGTTTCTATCGCCCGGCCTCGGTGAACGCGCAGGATCTTTGAAGCGCTCGAACCCGAGATCAAGCATGTATCTCACGTATCGGTTCAAATACCAGTTCGGCCCGAAGTAAAACGAATCCGCGCGATTCGACTGTGCGGTGGCGTCGGCGATTTGAAGATTGGCGTAGCGGAACTTCAGCTCCCAGGCGCCAAAGCCTTGGTTACCGTTTCCGTCGCCAAAAAGATTGTGCCTGGGTGAAAGCAACCCAGCTTCAGGCTTCTCCTCGCCGGTCAGCAGATAAGTAAACTGCCCTGTGTAGCCCTTAGCCACGACGCCCGGGAGGTTGCCGCCGTCCGGTCCGAGATTGTCGCGCCGTTGATTTGTTTGATCGTACTCGACGCGTATCGCCGCCGGTCCGAGCATCCACGTAAACTCACCGTTTGCGCGCAGGTACTTTCCATTAATGATGTCGGGTACGAAGAAAATGAAGCTCCGGCTTTCGGTCAGGCCGCGCACGCTCAACCCTCCCAGGCTTCGTCCGTACGTGAATGCGCCGCCAAAGCTGAATCCTTTGCCGATGAATTCCGAGCCGTTCTTCCACGGCGCGAATCGGAGACGGATTGCGGTCTCGGGTGTTCCATTGTTGTTGTTGGCTAGAAGTCCTTTGCCGTTGAACGCGCCGATTTGATATTCGAACACTCCCTTACCCAACACCCCGGTAGCCCCCAGACCGGGGCTTCGGCTGGGCACCAGATTGTTTACCATTGACCGCTCCACGAAGTCCTGATAGTTGTCGCTTCTGATCTCTTCCTGGCTGATTGGCACGCGGAACTGACCAAAGCGAAGCTGAAACTTGTCGGTGCGATGAATGTTCACGTAGAAGTCGCGCAAAAGAGTGCTGGTAGTATCGGCGAAATCACCCTCTAGTCTGTAATCAAAGTATCGCGCCACCTTTCCTTCCGCTGAGAGTCGCGCCCGCCGGATCAGAAAAGTATTTGGAGGGTGAATCCCCGATTGGTAACCGCGGAAGTCGAGCTGCGCGTAGCCTCCAATGTACGTTTCGAAATTCCCATCGGCGCTACGAATGAAAGCGTGATCCCGGTCCCAACCGGCGACACCGACGGTTTTATTCTGAGACGACGGCTGGTTCGCGGCGGACGATGTCCTGGGCGACTCACTGAGCTCGAGCGTTGAGCTGCGAAGCTCTGATGATTTGTTAACCGCCCCATCGGATCCTGTCGATACGACTTGCGCAGCCGGGCGCGGTTGTCCATCCTTTTCGTCCAGTCGCTTTTGAATTTCCGCCAACGCGCGCTGTTGTTGTTCCAATAACGATTGCAGCTGTCTCACCTGCGACTTCAACTGCTCCATTTCATCGTCGTTGCCGGTTCGCGGCGTCTCCGCTTTTGTTTCGAGCTTTGGACCCGAGACTACAGGCGGCTCTAGTTTGTTTGATTGCGACTGAGCGGAAGTCAGCGGGACAAGAAGTAAAAGGGCCGCCAGTTCGAAATGATAACGGAATAGTTTTTTCCCTAAGCTCATTCGTCTCTCCTTAGTTTCTGCCGATGGAATGGTTAAGTCATTCGGGTTTCTTCCGTTCGCTTCTTAAGAAACTCGATCACCATCAAGATCACAAACGAGATTGCAGCCAATACAACCGCCATTGAGTTCGCGCCGACATAGTTCCGGTCATCAAGCGAACGGAAAATGAAAAGAGTCGAGGTTTCGGTCAGACGGCTCACGCCGCCGCTTACGACCAGGACCGCTCCAATCTCACCGACCGCGCGCGCAAACGTCAACGACACGCCGTAAAGCAGACCCCAGCGTATCGCCGGCAGAGTCACGTGCCAGAACGTCTGGAGCCGATTGGCTCCGATGGTCAGCGCTGCATCTTCCTGATCGGCGCTTACCTGCTCGAGCACCGGAGCTACCTCGCGGATGACAAAAGGCAGCGATATGAATATGGTTGCCAGTAGAATGCCGGGCAACGCGAACACCACTTTTAATCCAAGCGCATCCGTTATTGACGTAAGCCATCCGGTCCTTCCGAACAACAAAATCAGCATGAACCCCGCAATCACCGGCGAGACTGCGAAGGGCATGTCAACCAGACCGTTTAGAATGCGCCGGCCCCAAAACTTGTCGCGCACCAACACCCACGCGATGCAAAGGCCAAACACGGTGTTGATGGCGGTCGCCCCCACAGCCATTATCAGAGTCAGCTTGAGAGAACTGACTGCGTCCGGTGTACTCAATTCGCGCGCCACTGCACTGAATCCTTCGGCGAACGCACCCCAGAAGATCGCCAGCAGCGGCGCCAGCAACAAGCCCGCCGCATACAAAACAACAACAGCGATGAGCGCCCACTCAACCAGCTTTGCCCGAGTAAGTCGAGGAGAATTGTTCCGAGTGGCTTGTTCACCAGGTCCGAGCGCGCGAGATCGCGGCGGGGAGTCTTTTCGCTGCCCGATGTCTGCGTCTCGCCCGTGAATCAAACCTTCACTTTGAAACATGGCTCTTCCTGTTGCGGCCCTGCATCCATTCAACCGTCAGAATCAATGTGAATGACAGCGCCAGCAGCAAGATTGACATCGCGCTTGCGCCGCGCTGATTCTGGGATTCGATCTGCCCAAACACGTACACTGGCGCGGTCAATGTTACCCCGGGAATATTCCCGGCAACTACAACGACAGAGCCAAACTCGCCGAGCGCCCTGGCAAAACATAACAACGACCCGGTAATAAGAGCAGGGGTAATCGTCGGCAGGACCACGCGCCGAAACGTGGTGAACTTCGAAGCACCAATAGTGTACGCCGCTTCTTCCTGCCCTTTTTCGATCTCCATCAGCACCGGCTGAACGGCTCGAATCACAAACGGGTAGGTGATTACCAGCAGAGCCAGCACTATTCCGGGAGTCGCGAAAATGACCTGAATTCCGTGCGCAGTTAGCCACGCGCCGACCGTCCGTTGCGGGCCGTAAAGTGCAACGAGCATCACCCCGGTCACCAGCGTGGGAATCGCGAACGGCATATCTATCAGAGCGTTGAGAAGACCCTTTCCCGGAAATCGGAAACGCACCAACACGTATGCGGTAAGCGTTCCCATCACCATATTGACCATCGTGATGATAACCGACGTAGTCAGCGTCAGTTTTAGAGCTGCGAATGCGGTGGCGTTGGTAACGTCTTCCCAGAAGATTGGAAGCCCATCGGCAACTCCGTTCTTGATTATGGTGGCCAAAGGAAGCGCAACCATAAAGCCGAGATAGAGGAATGCTGTGGCCCGCAGTCCCCACCGTCCCCAGGGTATCGAAATACGCGCCGGCGCGATCCGTTGCGGGGCGTTGAGATTCGCTTGCACGCTGCTCATCTGGACCTTTGAAGCTCCTCGGTGATCTTCGAATAGATACCCTGTGGTCCATAAATCTCTTCGCTGACTTTCTTCCAGCCGCCGAGATAATCTATCTTCCAAAGATCGGGCACCGGCGGGAACTGGGCAAGTGCTTCCGCACCGACCGCCGTTGGTACCACTGCTCTCAAGCCGTACTTCGCAAACCCGCGTTGCCCCTCCTCAGACCACAGGAAGTTCAGGAAGGCTTCGGCTACTTCGCGCGTCCCATGCTTATCGACGTTTTTGTCGATAAGCGCGGCCGGGTTCTCGATCAAAATAGTCGAATGGGGGGTCACGTAGTCGTAGTTCTGTCCGGATTGGCGAGCCACCAGCACCTCGTTCTCGTAAGTGATGGCGACATCGCCGACGCCCTTCTCAAAGGTCGTTATCGACTCGCGAGCTCCCTTATCCATGATCGAAACATTTTTGAGAACGCTCTTGAGAAACTCCTGTGCTGCTGCTTTGTCGTCCTTGGCGGCGCCCGCGTAACCACGCAATGCGGCGCCGTAGATGGCGTTGATGTTCCATTGAGCGCCGCCCGAGGTTTTCGGATCCGGCGTCAGCACGTTCAGACCCGGGCGAGCAATATCCTGCCAGTCCTTTATGGTTTTTGGGTTCCCCGAACGCACCGCGATCACGACGATCGAGTTGCTGACCATACCGCGATTCGGTTTCGATTTCCAATCGTGGGTTATGAGTCCAGCCTCGGCAATCTTGTCGATGTCACCTTCGAGCGAGAGCGCGGCAATGTCTGCTTCAAATCCGCCGATGATCGCGCGAGATTGCGCGCCGCTGGCTTGGTAGGATTCCTGGAACTCGACGTCCTGTCCGGTCTTATCCTTCCAGTATTTTTGAAACGCCGGGATTAGTGCTTTGCCGTAAGCCTCGCGCGGAGTCGTATAGGCTCCAAGTATCAACGTTGCTTTATTGCCACCGCTTCCGGCTTGACCTCCGCATCCTTGAAGTGTGATTGCGAGAAACAGGGTTAGAAGGGTTACCAAAGCGATACAAGACGCTTTCTTTCCTGGGTTCTTTTTCATAGAGTCATCTCCTCTTCGGTGTTGATAAGCCTCACCTGTTCCACCGAAAAGACGATCCTGCTTTTGTGCTAGGGAATTAAGCCGCGCGATGTGAGAAAACGAGAGAACCAATCGCGGCGTAATGCCCTTCCTTATAGCCTACGAGGTTAGCTGACGGGCTCGGACTGGAAGTGTCCTACGAGCACGGCTTCCAAAGCCACTTCACTCGATGCGCCCCGGCCCCGCCTTTGTGCGGAGCGTTGGTTCCCCCGTGTTGCTCGTCTTAGGCTGGCAACTTCTGCCACGAGCAACTTCGGCAGACATTGTCCACGCCAGAAATCTTAACCGCAGAAAAACGGAACTGTCAAAAAATCCTTCGGTATAAGCACGCTTCTAAATGAAGAACCTGCGATCAAGAAAGCTTGAGCTTGATTCCCAGCCTGTCACAGATTGCCTTGATATTCTTTATCCGCGTTCGTGAAGGGTGCTTAACGTTTAGCGTCTTACCTGACGCTGACCTGCGTGCTCCTCCCGGAGCATCTGACATCCAAAAAACCACTTCGCCTCTGGGGATAGTCTGAAGCGCCTCCTTCAGACCGGTGGAGTCGCGACGGACTACCTCGGTGGAGGTTATCTCCTCATAGCTCCTGGACCGCTTTGTACCCGGCAGTAGTGAATAGTACCAATGGTTTTTTATCTTCCAGCTATACAGCTCATAGCCGTTTGTCGAAGATTGCGTTGTATGGGCAAGCGCAGTCGTCGAAATAAATAGAGCCGCCAAAAAGGCGATGAAGGGCTTAAGGGGCATATTCTCTCTTATTCAAGGTTGGACGTTTATTGCGTCTTCGATTGCCGCGATAGTCTTGGGGACCCCGGCCGACAACACCTCGTGGCCCTCATCGGTAACCAGCACATCATCCTCGATCCGAATACCGATTCCGCGATAACGCGGGTCGACACCTTCAATGTCTTCGGCAATGTATAATCCCGGTTCGACCGTCAAAACCATGCCTGGCGCTAATCGTCGCCACTCATCCGATACCTTGTAGGGCCCAGCGTCGTGAACATCCATCCCGAGCCAGTGACTGGTGCGGTGCATGTAGAACTTTTTGAATGCGCCCTCCTGGATTAGCTTTTCGATCTCGCCTTTAAGCAAGCCAAGCCGGACCAATCCCTCAGTCAAGACGCGAACCGCTCGATCGTGAGGCTCGATAAAAGTAGCCCCGGGTCGGATCACTTCGATGGCGGCAAGCTGAGCGTCTAACACGAGTTGGTAAAGTTCCGCTTGAACCGCGCTGAATCGCCCTCCCGCCGGCAACGTTCTGGTTACGTCACCGGTGTAATAGCCGTACTCGGCGCCCGCATCAATCAAAACAAGATCGCCATCCTCGATGCGCTGGTTGTTCGCGGTATAGTGAAGCACAGTGGCGTTAGCGCCGGCCCCGACGATCGTCGCGTAGCCGCACCGCGGGCTCCCGCTTTTGCGAAAAACGTAGCCTATGGCCGCTTCGATCTCGTACTCGTACATACCGGGCCTCAGCGCTTCGATTGCCGCGAGGTGCCCTTTGCTGGTGATATCGATCGCACGGCGAAGGAGACCGAGCTCGTCGTCGGTCTTTATCAGCCTCATTTCGTGCAGCATCTCGGCCGGATCAATGACTGACGTCGGCCCTGTCCCCTCGCGTTGCCGCTGACGCTGGAAGCCGCGCATGAATCCGACCAGACGCTCATCGAACAGCGGGTCGCTGCCGAAGCGGTAGTAAACTCGGTCTGCTTTCGCTGCGAGCTTTGGAAGTTCTTCGTCGAGCTTGTCGATCGTGAACGCCGCATCGGCGCCGTACTCGCTTTTTGCGCCTTCTACTCCAGCGCGCCAGCCGGTCCACACTTCGCGCTCGCGGTCCTTGGGCTGAACAAACAACACGAATCTGTGTTCGGCGTGATCCGGTGTGAGCACGGCGACCGCGTTCGGTTCTTCAAAACCGGTGAGGTAATAGAAGTCGGTGTCCTGACGATATTCGTGCTCGACGTCCGAGTTGCGAATTGCCGTGGGCGCAGCGGGGAAGACGGCGATGCTTCCCGGTATTCGGCGCATGAACTCCTCGCGCCGTTGTTTGGTTTGTTCTTTCGACGGAGAATCCAGAGCGGGTGTCATCATCATGCCGCGGCGACGATTGCTTGATTGTGTCCAACCTTGATGTAAGAATCATCAACTATATCGAGCGCTTGTGACTTTCTCAAGCGAGCGGTCTGACGAGCTCGAGAGTCGCCTGTGCGCTGGATCAGCTTGCGGCAACCGAAAGCGGTGAGCGAGGCAGACCGACTTGAGCAGGACGCCCTTCAGACTCGTAAATACCGAGCCAGCCCTGGAACAAGCCCTGGGAGCCGTGTCCAGACACCCGGTCATCGGCGTCGATACCGAAACTACCTCGCTTAGCCCTTTTGAAGGTTCGGTTCGACTCCTCCAGATCGCAACCCCGGAACAGAGCTTTGTCATCGATCTCTTTGAGCTTCCGGCGCTCAATCATCCGGGTCTGCGCGAACTGTTGTCGGCAGCGCACCCAATAAAGGTATTTCACAACGCGAAGTTCGATCTGAAGATGCTGCTCCGCCATTTCAATCTGGAAGTCCGCGGGGTGTTCGATACTTTGCTGGCGAGCCAGTTAATCGGCGCCGGTCGTCTGGAAGGCGGGCACGGGCTTGCGGCGGTTAGCGATCGACATCTTGGAGAGCTTGTTGACAAGTCGATGCAGTTGAGCGACTGGTCGGGGCGGCTCACCGAATCACAATACGAATACGCCGCGAAGGATGCCGAGCTGATGCTGCCGCTCTACGAAAAGCTGTCTGCGAGCATCAGCGAACTCAGCCTCGAGGATGTTGCGACACTGGAGTTTGAATGCATCCTTCCGATGGCCGCAATGGAGCTGGCCGGCATGGCGCTCGATGCGGATTGTTGGCGCGCGGTGGTTGTTAATCTCGAACGCGCTCACGATGTGCTGTCCGATCAATTGAGGCGCGAGCTTGCCGCTGGCGTTCCACAACTCTCCCTGTTCGGCGATCCTCCGAACATCAACCTCGACAGTCCAACCCAGGTAACCGACGCGCTTGCGAATATGGGTATCAAGGTCGAGGGCACGCGAAGCTGGCAGCTTCAACCCCTTGCTACGGAGCATCCGGCGATCGAGAAACTTTTGGAGTATCGCAGCGTCCAAAAGTTGCTTTCAAGCTACGGTCTCGCGCTGCTAGATCACATCAACCCGGAGACCGGACGCTTGCACGCAGACTTCCGTCAGATGGGCGCGACCGGCGGGCGTATGAGTTGTTCAGATCCCAACCTGCAGCAGGTCCCCAATACGCCCGAATACCGTTCGTGCTTTCGCGCGCCCGTTGGAAGGAAACTTGTAATCGCGGACTATTCACAAATCGAGCTGCGGATCCTCGCCGATTGGTCGCAGGATACCGCGCTGGTCAAGGCGCTTCTATCGGGTGAGGATCTGCATTGCGTGACAGCCAGCCAGATGCTTGGGATCTCTCTTGGCGAAGTTTCGAAGGATCAGCGGGCGGCCGCCAAACAGCTGAATTACGGAATTATGTATGGGTTGGGCGCACAGGGGTTGGCTTCGCGAATCGGATGTTCGCTTGATGAGGCCGAGGGACTACTACGCAAATACTTTGAGGCATACAGCGGCGTCGCCGCTTTCCTTCGCGATGCTGCCGACCGCGCGGTGGGTGATCGCGAGAGCCGCACGCGATCCGGCCGGTTGATCTATTTCACTTTCGACGCGAACGATCGGAGTCAGGTCGGGGCCGCTCAGCGTTTGGGCAAGAACGCCCCGATTCAAGGCTCATCTGCCGACATCATAAAACGGGCGCTGGCCTTGCTGTATGACGCTCTCAAGCCGATCGACGCCAAGATTGTGAACTGTGTTCACGACGAGATTGTTGTGGAAGCGGCCGAGGCTCAAGCTGATGAAGCCGCAACCATTCTGGATCACCAAATGGTCGCGGCGGCGCGCGAGTTTATCAGCAGCGTTCCGGTGACGGTGGATATTGTGGTTGCGGATGCGTGGTTGAAGTAGTGCGGGCCCGGGGGGAGCCGTGCAGTTTGCAATTCTCTTGATTATCGTGTTGTGACCAGCAAACCGAATTGCAAATTGCACGCCTTGACCCCAGGCCGGTTCAGTCTATTGCGGCCAGTCGGTTGAGGCGGGTCCTTGCTTCATTTTTCCAGTTTTCATCCGAAGATTGATTGATGAATTGCTGCCAGTCCTGCCGGGCATCAGCATCTCGACCCATGCGTCCGTAAGTAATCGCTCGATTAAACAGCGCCTCGTCAAAGTTCGGAGATTTAGCGAGAGCCCGGGTGAAAAAGCCGATGGCCTCATCGTAATTCACCAACCGAAGCTGCGCCATGCCCATATCGTTCAGTACTTCCGGCGTCTCGACTCCACTCCTTAACAGCTGGTCGAGTATGGCAAAAGCCTCATTCGCGCCCTTATGCGTGTCGCGAGCGAGATTGGTTCGGGCAACCACTAATTTCGCGTCGACATCCGAGGCCTCTTGCGCTCCAGCCTTCGCCTTGATCTCCGCGCGGTCGAGCAGCACCTGGTCACTGGCTTCTTCGCCGCGGGTCGCACCGGTGTAGCGTGAATAATCAAATCCGCCTGAAAGCCGGGCCTCAGTGTATCGCTCATCCTTGATTGCCAACCTCAGCGCTTCCATGCCGGCATCCGCCGGAGACTGGCCTCTTGTAAAGAAAAAGATGCCGGTGATCGCGATTGCGCTCAAAACCAGACCAACTGTCGCGAGTTTGGGATAAGAGATATAGAAACCGGCTGCGGGTCGAGCTTTTTGAGCCGGTTTGGTTCGGGCGCGTTCATCATTCTGGATATAAGCGAGTACTCTGTTTGTCTGTTCATTGATCGCCTCTTCGGTTGGCCGAGCCGGAGCTTCATCGGACTCGCGGCCGAGGACTGCAAGGACTTCGCGGCAATCAACGCAACTGTTGAAGTGTCGCTCGATCCGGGAGCGGCTGTGTGAGGGCAGCTTTTTTTCGAAGTAGGCGAGAACGTTGGCTTCGTTGGGGCAATTCGGGTCACTCGCGCCGACGAGGCGAATTAGAACATCAGTGATTCTCATAATGGCTTTATATGCCTCCCATGACAGTGCAAATGCTGCCGAGGATTTGCCGAACGTTGCCCAAGAAGGGGGGCTTAGCGCCACACAGTTGCGTCGTATCGGGATTGCTGTCTCGGCAATTGACCAGACCCACTCTGCCGAAGCGTGCTGGCCAATGAAGGGCGTCCGACTCTTGTGTTCTTCCCTTCACCTATATTGGACGGAAAGTTCTCGCGGGGCGATGCAATAACTTTCCAAATTGGGGAAATCTAACGTCCTAATCAAACTCGGTTAACCTTCTGAGCGCAGGATTTGGAGCAGAATTCACGACCGCCCGCAAGCAAGGCGCTCGTTTGCGTTATGAACATCCCGCAGTTCTGGCATCGGGTCATTTGCGCGGGACCGGGTTCCCTCGGTGCTGCTCTGGATGCGCCTCGAGGCGTCGGAGATAAAAGACGCCGGACAAAGCGAAGTGCCAGATACGCCAGCAAACAATAGATCAAGAATCTGAAAAACATGACCAATAATCAGAGTGCGCGACGATCAGTGAATGGTTGTCTTTCGAGTAACGAATGAACCATCAAGGCCTGTCTATTCCTTTGGAATGGTCACTGGCTTTCCAGCCTTAAGATCCGCGACCAGAGTTTCCAGGACCGGAACCCTCTTGCTTGTAGGGTCGGCTTCTTTGAGACGCTTGACCGTTTCCTCAGCGCTCCGGGTGTCTTTCTTCAGCACGTACGCTTCGACGAGATGGCCAAGTGCGTGCGGGTTTCGTGAATCAACAGAAAGCGCTTGCTGAAGCTGCGCAATCGCCTGGTCCGGTTGCGGAGGTTCGCGTTGAACAAAGGTTTCAGCCAGCCCGACGTACAGGTCAGGATCCTTAGGATCGGCCTTGATTGCACGGCTAAACCAGGTTTCGGCTTCCGGATAGTCCTTTTGGTCAAAATAATACTGACCCAGAAAGCCGGCGGCACCGAGGTCGTTGAACTTCGCCGCATCAATGGCGTATGCCTTCTTAAGATAATCAACGGTCTCGGCTATTCGTCCGATCTGATTGAATACTTTTGCGGCCTCGACCTGGGCCTGAAAATCGTTCGGCCCATTTTTGGCTTTCTCGATGACCCCTGCGACCTGGTTCATCATAGCCTGCTGGCCACCGGGGCCGCCCGGCATGCCTGATGGCGCCCCGGCTGCTGCCGTTGCTGCCGGTGCTGCATTACTTTTGTTATAGCTCTGGGTAAGAAAGAAACTGACGCTGAATCCGACGGCCAGTCCTATTAGGCCGATCAAGTATTTGTTCTTACTCACTGTTTGTCTCCGATAAAAGATGCCACTCAAATAGGTATAGGTCCAATAGGTCGAATATGTCCTACACCTTCTCAAACTGCAATGATTCTGGAGTGGGTCTGTAAGCCGAATCCTGTTCCGGCTCCCGGCGTTCCCGAGTGGCGGAACCACGCGAGCGTTTGTCGGGGGCCAGCGACGGTCATTCATCTAGGCGGCGGATTACTCCGCTCGCTCGAGCGACCTACGCGGAGGTCGTAGCGCGCAACCGAAGCCGCGCGCTTTGGACGGGCAGTCCTTGTGACGCCTCCCTATTTGGTCTTGCACCACGGAGAGTTTGCCTAGCCACAGAGTGTCGCCACCTGTGCTGGTGGGCTCTTACCCCACCGTTTCACCCATCACCTGTGCTCCAGGAAAGCAGCTTTCGCTGCGAGCGGAGAGCCATCGGCTGGTTTGTTTTCTGTTGCACTTGTCGTCGGGTCACCCCGCCTGGCTGTTAGCCAGTCCGTTGCCCTGCGGTGTTCGGACTTTCCTCTCGCCCCGGCTCTCTCAGATACGCACCTCATTTCTGAGATTTGAACCTGAGATTATCGGCGCCAGCAACCGTCCGACCCACTCCAAAGAACCGCTCGTAGTATAACACGCTGGGGCGAGAGGAGGAGAAGCTGTGGAGGATGGAAGATTGAGAATTGAGAATTGCAAATTGAAAATTGAAAACTGCAAATCGAAACACGCAGCGGTTAGGCGCACGTATGGGCTGAGACAAATTTGCAATTTGCAATTTTCAATTTTCAATCTTCCATCTTCCATCCTCCACCTTCCCTCTTTCCCTATGCGCTTTTATACTATCAGCGATGCGCATTCTAGTTGTTGAAGATGAAGTCAAAATGGCTAGTTTTATTAAGCGGGGGCTCGAGGAGGAAGGCTCTGCCGTCGATATCTCTTCCGATGGCCAGGACGGTCTCTATCGAGCATCAAGCGGAAGCTATGATTTGATCGTGCTCGACATTACGTTGCCGTTGATGGACGGACTCGAGGTTTGCCGCAAGTTGCGCGAGAACCGGGTATCCACCCCCATCCTGCTGCTGACCGCCCGAGACTCGGTTGACATGAAAGTCCGCGGGTTGGACAGCGGCGCCGACGACTACCTCACCAAACCGTTTGCATTTGCAGAACTGCTTGCTCGCATTCGAGCGCTGCGAAGACGCGATCGCACCGAGGTAAATCTTCGTCTGCAAATTGGCGATCTCACACTCGATCCGCTGACGCGTCGTGTCACCCGCGCGAGCCAGCCTATTACGCTTACGTCCAAAGAGTTCGCGTTGCTCGAGTGCTTTATGCGACACCCGGATCAGGTGCTCTCGCGAACGGTCCTTTCCGAAAATGTGTGGGATGAAACGTTCGACTCGTTCACTAACGTGATTGATGTCTATGTGAACTATCTCCGGAATAAGATCGACCGGAATTTCCCGACAAAACTAATTCACACCGTGCGCGGATCTGGCTACGTGATGAGACGGCCGGACACGGCCACCGAGATCTCTGATCTTGATTAAGATGTTAAATCTCGCTCAGAGACCCGTGGCGGATGGGCAGACGACGTGTTGATTGAACCACGTCGCTCAGTAAAGAAGATGAGACTTGAAACGTTTTTGGTGTTTATTCTTCTGACTGCGCGACCGTCAGCGGTCGCGGCTGGAAGAGAACCGATGCGACTGAGACCGTACCGGGGTTGACTACGCGAACCCGGAAGCTCCCCATCCTCTCGAGTTTCTTCGCGGATACGACTACGATCAACCTGCCGTTAGTTAGCGCCGTCGGGGTCTGCTGAATGACCGGCGCGTCTTCCATCCCTGTTTTGAAGAACTCGACGATAGCCCCCCTTCGGAAGTTCGCTCCCTGAATAACCACTCGTACCTGGGTAGAATCATCGTTGATGTGGGTTTCTATCGAGGCGTCGGCGATCTCGGGTCCTACGATGCTCAACGCTTTGTCCAGGGAAGGCACGCCGTCAGCCTCGTTCGGATTGACTACCTGGAACCTGAGCAAATCAGGTTTTTCCAGCAGCCGGTTCAAGTCGCCAGTAAGCGTAACCGTTAAATGAGAGCTGCTGCGAAAACGCACGTGCTTGTTCTCGATGCGCGCGTTACCGGCGTAGACCCGCACGTTTCGCCGGAAGCTCTGGCCGATAATATCGATCTGAACGTTTGAAGAACCGGCGTAAACTTTTCGCTGCGCAAAGGATGTGATCTCAGGAGCACGGACGTCAAGTTCTTGAGGATCGGACGTGCTTCCGTCGGGATTACGAACGACCACCGCCAGTTTTCCAGACTCCTGAAAAATGTGCGTCGGGACAGTTACTCTGATTGCCCTGCTGCCCTGACGTTGGGCCTGTACCGCGGTAAAAACCTCGCCGTTAACGCGAAGCTCAACCTGCGCACCTTCGCGAAAGTTATTGCCCGCGATTCGCAGCCCAAAACTTCTGCTGCCGGCTACGACGTTGTGAACCGATGTCTCCAGATCAGTTACCCGCGGTCCGTAAATACGCAGTTCCTTCTCATTCACCGACACGAGGTCAGGCACCGCGAGATCTTTCACCTGCACTTTGAGTCCATTCGCTCGCACGGTGTCGGCGATGTCTGCCGGGACGATTGCCTGTAGCGTGTTCGATCCGATTTGGTGAGTGTTGAGCGGGCGCCCGGCGACTAACACTGTCGAGCTTGCTCGGAAGTTCTTTCCCGTGACTTGAAGCGCGAACGGTGTGCTCGGTCCCGGCACGTCCGTTGGGCTGATCCGATCAATCATCGGAGCATCGGGTCTGACAACTCGAAGGTCTCTTGGTTGAGACAGCGAGCCGTCGGCGCCTTTTACCCAAACGCTGATAGAAGAAATCTGATCGAACAACGATTTGGGGAGTTTGGTCTCAAGTGCTGTTCCTCGTCGCACCAGCTCCGCACCCATCTCGACGCCGTTCACCACCAGGGATGCGCCGTCGGTGAAATTCTTCCCGGCCACCACGAGCCTTAAATTCCGGACTCGGCCCTGCTCAACCACTTCAGGCGACATCGAATCAATCGATGGAGCCGAAGGATTTGTCTCGTCTGATCCCACGACATCGAAGTTTACGATTGTCACCTCATCGCCGCTCGCCGCAGAACGCACAACCGCAACCGAACGAGTCTTCTCACTCAGCGAAACCCGCCGAATCTCGTTTCCGATCTCTTGATAAGATTCAAGCTCACCGGAGCTGGTGTTGAAGGCAAACAAGATTCCGGTCGTGGATCCAACAAACGCGATTGAAGCATCATTGGTGAAAGCAACGTTGTTAGCCGGCGAGAATTCGATTCCGTCTGGCGGGGTAAATTCGGATCTGTTTGCAAGCCGGCCATCCTGGTTCTCAATAACCGTGACGCCGCCCTGCTTGCTGTTTGACGGCCGCCGTATTCGGGTTGCCGCAATCATTTGAACCCCGTCTGCTCCCGTCGCAACGGTGATGCGCTGCGGGGAATCCACGGAAATGCTGTCGATGATTATGGCGCTTTCAGTATCTATGGCAAAAAGGCGGTCACCCGTTGAGGCAGCAATATAAACCAAGCCTCCATCCGGGCTAAAAACGGGATTATTAGCATCGTCAAATCGTGCGATTGAGGGACTGAAGTTCGCGCTCGAAACGAGCCCCCCCAGTTCATCGATTTTAATAACCGAAAGGTTGTTCCCCGCGGCGCTGGCGACTGCCAGCATCCGCCGGCCGCCGTCATCAAAAAGCGTTACGTCGGAAGGCCGCCCGATAAGGGCAAGGTGAGATGCTAACTGACCGGACTCTACGTCAAACGAATAAAGCGTCGGCACATCGAAGCTCGAAGCGATCAAGCAAAAGCGACCGTCGCGCGTCAACGTTGCGCTGGTAGCGGGTGTGATAACCGCATCACGCGGAAGCACCAGCAGCGATTTTAGCTCAAGCCTTTTAGCGCTGGTTGCATCGATGATGCTGACTGTCGCAGGGGTACCCCCTGCCGGATCATTTGCCGCTGGGACGGCGATCAGCCTGCGCCCCCCTACCTCGATCATCGAAATAGCGCCAAGCGTTTCCCCCAATGCAACGGTTGAGAGAATCTTGCCCGAAGTCAGGCTGAACGAGATCAGCGATCCGCCGGTAACCGATGCGACGAAGCCGATCTTGCCGCTCGATGAAATTAGAGGCTGAGCGTGTTTGTCGAGTATGGACGAAGAGGGCAGCGCTACGCTGCGCCCCTGTGAGAGCCTGGTTCGATGGTCGCTGCCCTGCGCTACTACAAGACTCAGCGCCAGTAGTAAACAGATCGCCAAGGTTGCTGGTTTCCTATCAGTTTTCACCAGTCGAGGGCTCCCAGTTGATGATTTATTCAACGCTTGTGAGGGCTGTGCGTTGCGGAAAAAATCTTATGCCTTTCGGGCGGCGAGATCAAGTAGAATCATCGCAACGAGTTCCAACAAATCACTGGGACTAAACACTATATAGCTGGGATCGAGGAGAACCTCAATGATTATTGTGAATCGCAAGCACGCGGGCATCATCAACACAGCTCATGGCTCCGAGATTCGGCCCCTTATTGATAGGACCACGTCGAATGTAACTCAATGCAGCCTGGCTGAAGAAATGCTCCCGCCCGGATGCGCCGTCACGCCTCATTATCATCGCGATATCGAGGAGATCTATTATTTGGTTTCGGGTCGGGGCCTTATGACTGTCGGCGATGAGATTCAGGAGGTTAATGCCGGCGACGCCGTTTACGTCCCCCGAGGTCACCGGCACACGCTTCAGAACACCGGCACGGAGACGATCAAACTGATCCTTGTCTGCGGTCCGGCGTTCTTTTATGAAGACCAGGTATTCGACGGTCAAGCCTAACGAAATCACCTTCTCGCTTCGTAAATCAATACGCGCTCGTGACCGCCGGCGATTCCCCGGCCGATCAATGCGCCGAGGCCTGCCGTGAATAGGACGCCGACGATAGCAGTTCCAGCACTTGAGCCGTGCCCACTCGATCCATCTCCGAAAGCGGCAGTCATCAATCCCAATCCGGCGCCTACCGCAGCTCCGGTCCCGGTGGCCCTGCTGCGCGACTTTGGAACCGCGCGATAGATCTGGAATATCGCCTCTCGACGTATCTCATTGATTTTCTTACCTTGAGACAATGTCAGCAACGTATCGGTGGCGTCGGTGAGCTTGCCTTTTTGGCTGCTTCCGTCTTTGAGAGTGACGGACAGTTCGTCTCTTGAAGGGAGAGCTTTAATGGCATCCCAACTCCCAATTACCGGGGTCGTCGGTTCCTGAGCTCGAGCAGGAATTGAATTGGCTAATATTACTGCCAGCAAGAACACGACCGCGGTACTTCTTTGAATTGTTTTCGGCATATCGTCTATTCCTTTGTGCGAGTGCTTATCTCTTGGACAGTGTGGTCTCAAAGACTAGACACAACAAGCGCCATTGTGACGATTCCTCAAGTGTAACAATGTGCCAAGGTCTGGGGGTGTCCTATATTGACGGGTGTAACAGGTTTCAGATCCGGTGCTCAAACCCTGTTGGTGAAATTGACTCGAACGCGCCGTTTCGCGCAAGCAGCAGGTCTCTTCTCGCAACGATCTCTCCAATCCCGTATATCTTTACTCCAGGCAGGTCGGATAACTTTTCGATCTCCTGCGTCTTTCCGGGAGAGGCTGTAAACAGAAGCTCGTACTCCTCGCCGCCGTTTAGCGCCAACATTAAAGGATCTATGGTGTTACCTTCCAAGGCAATGGCGGTTACGCATTCGGCAACGGGTATCGCGCTGGCGTGAATAACGGCGCCGACCCCGCTCTCATCGAGGATGTGCCATAAGTCTGTGCTCAAACCATCGCTGATATCGATCATTGCCGTTGCGAGCTCCGCGTGTCCGAGAGCGCGGCCCAGTTCTAACCGAGGCTCGGGTACCAGGTGCTTTCGAACAGCCTGCGGCCTCGCATCGTTTGGGTCTTGCGAATCGTCGAGTCTGAACCCTTTTTCAAGCAATGAGAGGCCAAGCGCAGATGCGCCAAGCGAACCGCTGACGTAGATTGTATCGCCGACCTTTGCGCCTCGGCGGGTTACAGCCTTCCCGGTTTCGCACTCACCGATCACGCTGACATCGATGAACAACGAGTCACGCGAGCTTGAAGTATCACCGCCAATGATCGAAACACCGGTGGCCTCCGCAAGCTTAAATACTCCGTCAAATAGCTCGGCGATGAAATCGTCAGAACACCATTCCGGCAGCGCCAGGCTGAGCATGGCAAATTTCGGTACGCCCCCCATCGCAGCGATATCGCTGAGATTGACTGCGAGGGCTTTGCGGCCAAGGAGACCAGCGGGACTCCAATCGGTGCGGAAATGCACGCCTTCGACCATCAAGTCGCAGCATGCAAGGAGTTCTCGTCCCTCTCCTGTTTTTATAACTGCCGCGTCGTCGCCGATTCCCAACAACACATCACGTTTGACGCTTGGGCGTTTCTTTAACCCGGCGATTATGTCGGATTCACGAGGCATAATGATGTTTGAATCGTAGCATCGCCGCTGCACGCGAACAATTCAGCCACTGACGTGGTTGCGACGTGGCGTACACCAGACTCAATCTCAAAGCCAGGTGGTCTTGCAGCTTTAAACTGATTACGCCAGTCCCACAATTCGATGTCCCACAATTCTATAGCAACCGCATCCTACGTATTGTAGAATGAATCCGCCCTGCCTCCTCACTAAACCCTGCGAAAGAAAGACTGGATGGAGCTCATCAAAGACAACGCGGCGGTCTGCCTCAACTCTATCGGGCCGCACGACACTACAATCAGCGAATCAGAGATAGATCTCTACCATGAGCTGATTGCGTTCGCCGAACTGCCGCCTGAAGAGCAGTTGCGGGTTGTAGAGCAAACAAGCCAACCAGAACCGACGTCTGCGGATAGTACTGAGGGCCTTGGATTCTCTGAACAAGTCCACAATCAAGTGCTGGACGAGTCGGCTACAGCGCTTTCAAATATCGAACTGCCCGAGCCGGCGCAGGCGGAAGAGTTCGAAAGCCTTGCCTTATCCAGACAACTCAATACTGAAGAACAGACGTCGTCCGAACCGCCTGTAACATACTCGCCGTTCGAACCAATAGAGTCAGGCAAGCCGGCG
>DASRIZ010000295.1:0-5110 GCA_035649735.1 Blastocatellia bacterium
CTGAAAGAGGGACACCTGCCAAGGGAGCGCAAAACACCCTATAATGAGTGAACCTGCAAGAACAACGGACATTTGTGTGCTCCGACCCAATAGTACGGATTTTGTGGCACATTGACGCGTCAATGTCGGCCGAGCCGATGCCCTAGGACCAGCGAGCGTATCGTTTTAGTGCGGCGTCGGGCGGCTCATCACGATGGAGAAAAGACATGGATAAGCAAGCAAAGAATACGATTTGCCTTTGGTACGATGGCGGCGCCGAGGACGCGGCGCGATTCTATGCCAGGACCTTTCCCGATTCATCCGTTGGGGCGGTGCACCTCGCTCCGGGAGACTTTCCGTCAGGGAAAGAAGGAGATGTGTTGACGGTTGAGTTTACGGTGATGGGAATTCCCTGCCTCGGGCTCAATGGCGGACCCGCGTTCAAGCACAACGAAGCATTCTCGTTTCAGGTCGCAACCGCTGACCAGGCCGAAACCGATCGTTACTGGAACGCAATCGTCGGCAACGGCGGCGAAGAGAGTGCGTGCGGGTGGTGCAAGGACAAATGGGGCTTGTCCTGGCAGATTACGCCGATCGCTCTGACCAAAGCGATAACCGATCCCAACCCCGCCGCTGCCAAACGCGCGTTCGATGCGATGATGGAGATGAAAAAGATCGACATCGCCGCAATCGAGGCGGCGCGACGCGGTTGAAGTCGCAATTTTCGTGATGTGGAATAGAACAATCATTGAATATGGGCTTATTCTGATATTGCTGACTACAGGACCCTCAGCTATAGCGCAAAGCAAGAGCAATCAGAAACAACCCACACGCCCTAATATAGTTGTGATTCTGGCTGACGATCTTGGTTATGAAACCATTGGGTCTTATGGCGGAACATCATATCAGACTCCAGCGATTGACCGCATGGCTGCGGCAGGGATGCGATTTAACAATGCTTATGCGCATCCACTCTGTACTCCTTCACGGGTCGCGCTGATGACCGGGCGATATAATTTCCGCAACTATACGAGCTTTGGTGAACTCGACAAACGCGAAAAGACCTTCGCAAATATGCTTCGCGACGCCGGATATAAAACGTGCATTGCGGGCAAGTGGCAGCTTTCCATCGGTGATTTCCAAGCCCCATTTCATTTTGGCTTCGAGGAGTATTTACTCTGGAATTTTGGACAGAGAGAATTTGATTTTCGCTACTGGGATCCAAGGTTTTATTTAAACGGCAAGCTGATGGCAGATACGAAAGGCAAATTTGGGCCGGATATCATGGCTGACTTCGTAGCCGATTTTATTGATCGCCACAAATCAGAGCCGTTCTTTGTTTATTACCCGCTTGTGCTCCCGCATGATCCGTGGATTGAGCCGCCGGGGTATCAAAAAGGAAGCGGCCCGGAAAATGAAGAACGCCAGCGCAAATTTGCCGCGATGGTGGCCTATGTTGACAAAATGGTTGGGAGAGTAAATGACCAGTTGAATAGGCTCGGCTTGAGCGAAAAGACATTGGTCATTTTTGCAGGTGACAACGGCACAAATCGGGCGCTCATTTCAAATCTCAAGGGTCAAGTCGTGCGCGGCGACAAAGGGCATCCGACCGACGCCGGTACTCATGTGCCGCTCGTCATCAAGTGGAAAGGCGTAGCTCCGGCAGGCACAACCCGGGACGACTTAATTGATTTTACTGACTTCCTGCCAACGCTGTCGGCCATAACCAATGCGACGCTTCCGTCAGGCGTTGTCATTGACGGAAAAAGTTTCGCCCCACAATTACGCGGGCAGAAGGGCAGTCCGCGTGAATGGGTTTTCTGCCACTACGATCCGAAATGGGCGGATTTCAAATTCAGCAGACACGCGCAGGATAAACGGTACAAGCTATATCACGACGGATCATTTTTCGATTATAGGCAGGACCCATTGGAAAAAAGTCTAATTGCAAAACAGGGAATGACAAGTGAACAACTAAAAGCAAGAGTCAAACTTCAGCATGTACTTGACTCGTTGAAATAACGAGTACATTTCATGCCGCCGCCTAACATCCAATGGAGCCGACGCGCCTGACGGTCCATGCCATCATGTCGCCCGGGCGCGCGGCTCATTTGGCGTTAGGCGTCGCAAGCCACTACCTTTTCGACCGTGAGGTTCCATGGCTGAACTGAAGACGAAGCAGACGGAGGCAAGCGTTGAGGAGTATCTCGACACCATCGAGGATCCGCGGCGTCGGGCCGACTGTGCGGCGATATCCGCACTCATGAAGAAAGTGATGAAGTGCGAGCCCAAGATGTGGGGGCCGAGCATCGTCGGCTTCGGCAGCTACCACTACCGGTACGAGACTGGGCACGAAGGCGACGCATGCCTCGCCGGGTTCTCGTTTAGAAGGCCAGAGATTGTTGTCTACATCGCAGAAAGCTTTGAGTCCCGCGAGAAACTCCTGCAGGAACTTGGCAAGCACAGAATGGGCAAGGTCTGCGTCTACATCAAGAGGCTTTCAGACATAGATGTCGTGGTCCTTGAGAAACTCGTCAAAGCGTCAGTGGCCGAGATGCGAAAACGATACCCGTCGTGAGAGCGACGCCTAACCCCTCGCTCAACCGGGCTCGCTACAGGAATCGCTCGATGAGGACCTCGTCGATATATCGTCCCTGGATCTTCGCGTGACGCTCTGCCGTCCCAACAACACGAAACCCCTGTCCCAGGTACGCAGCCATCCCTGCCCGGTTATCCGCACGCACATACGTGAAGATCTTCTCGTACCCTTTGCTCCGCGCCCGTTCGAACATCGCCTCAAACAATCGGCGCCCGATTCCCTGACGTTGGTACTCTATCCCCACATACGTCCCCATCACCCCAACGTGATCGAAGGCATGAGTCTCGGTCGTGGTGAACGGTTCCACGCTTTGGCACCCGACCAGCTTTCCGTCGATCGTCCGCACCGCGACGAGAAAGATCGCTCGCTCGGATAATCTCGCGATGTAGGCTCGCTCGCCGGCAACCGTTAGCATCGTATCCAACGCGGTCGTTCCGGCGGCGATGATTGGATTGAGGAGGCTGACGAGGGCTTCAGCGTCATCAACCACTGCGTCACGGATTCGAAGCTCATACGCTTTGGAGATCATTCTCGCTATTCCTCAACACAAAGCTAGGTACCGACTTGCATTGTGACTTCCAAGTTGCGTCTCGTCACGCCACGTCCGCGAGGCGCAACTGAAACAATCAACGAAGTGTGATTCCAACCGCCATCCTTACTGAAGCGCACCTCGTATTTTCCCGGAGGAATACTGGCGAAGCAAAACCGCCCATCGTTGCCCACCACACAAGCCGCAATTCGGCGTTGCGGTTTCTGTTTTTCGATGTCCTCCGGATACGAGAGCAAGAGATGGTCGGGGTTATCAAGCACTTCGACGAGCACGTCCGAGACGATTTGCCCGCTTACATCCCGAACGATGCCAGCTATGCGAGTGTGTTTCCGTCGTTCTAAGACGACAATATTCTCGTTCGCGCCCAAACGCGTTGTTTCTCCCGACGCAGGCGGCGAACATCGGCAGCGTTGGGCTGAAATCGAGCCATTAACGCAAAGAAGAATCAGGGCTGAGAAAATGAACAGCCGCATATGAAAACGATCCACTATGGTCTGTGCGCCGCTTAAATATTCACTCAGTTCCCCAGGGGTTGTCGATCACGAAGCGCCAGGAGCCGTCTGCCTGACGGCGCAGAACATCCGCGTTGTGTCCTCTCAGCTTCACCGGTTCGCCGTCTGGACCGGTCCCAGTGAATGACCACACCCCAACGACAAGTGCCAGATCAGTTGCCTCAAGGACCCTTGTAACTTTGAGATTGAGAGTGCCCTTCATTGCGATGAAACCGGACAGCGCTTCACCGACACCCGGCAAGCCGTGACTGAGGCTCCCAGGCTGAGTCGCAAAAGCGGCCTCGGATTCATAAAGAGACAGGAGAGAGTCGAGATTGCCCGTGTTAATTCCGTCAACTATCGATGCAAGGACTTGCTCCGGTGTTGCATTGGACATAGGATCCTCCGTTTTTATTGTTGTGCACATTATTGAGCCCGATATAGCGGCGCGTTATATGGCGGTCGACCGCCTCGCTGGTCGCACCGTGGCCGCAAGCGCCGCCGCAGCCGCAAGCTTGTGTTTGGCCTGCCAGGGCGGCCCGATCGATTTGCCCATCGCGTGCAGGAAAGCGTCGACGTCCTCGCGGCCGAGCGCCGCCGCCGCGTCGCGAAACACGCGCTCGCGGTCGTACCAATGCACGGACCAGCCACGCGCCTCGGCCGCGGTCGCGAGGGCTTCGCGATACATAACGGAGTCGGCGACGGTCTGCGCGCGATTGTCGGCGATCCGCTCCTCGGTTGTCGGCGGAAGCTCGGGGCACACGCGGATCGCGACACACGCAATCGGCACAGGCACCGCTGCGGCCAGCGCCTCGAGGTTCGCTCGCGCGCCGAGCGCGGCGGACTCGCGCACGCGTTCAACGAGCGCCACGGCGTCGGCGAGCGAAATCGCCCGCGCCCACGGGCTGTTTCTGTAGCGGCCGACGGCCCACGACCCTTCGTGGTGATGCGGGTGCGTCGGCAGACCGCGGTCAGTTAGGTCGATGCGCCGGCGATCTAGCAGTTCGCCGTCAGGCGTGACGGTGACGAGCACCGCCGAGTTGCCGTGCTCGGCGACGCCGACGGTCGCGGCTCGCTGCGCTTGTCCTCTCGCCACTTCTTCCTCCTTCGGTGCGTGCCCGCAGACACGAGAGCGATGCTCCTTCTAAGGCTTGCGAGTTTTCCTCATCCGGCTCAAGCATCTGGAAAGGTCTTTTACGGAACCCGCCGATGTTATCACATCGATTTCACAATACTCATCTGTCTGCCAGCGTGCTTGCGACCCATCCAGGGACATCTCATTGTTTATCGATTATCAATATCGTACTTGCCGATAATCGATAAATCTGTTATTGATAATCGATAAATTGAAACGGAGGTGAATCACAGTAATGCCAACCACGTCATCCCCCGCGCTGCCGATCGCGCACGTCGTGCTGCGGATCCTCATCGTCGTAAACTGGCTGGGGGGCGCCGCGATCCTCGCTCTGCTGGTTGCTTCGCCGAACGAGC
>DASRIZ010000296.1:0-13093 GCA_035649735.1 Blastocatellia bacterium
GTTAGCGCGCAGGGCGGGCGGCGAACTTGACCCGTCCATTGTCGACGCCGACAACGAAGTCGACGGCATCCGTTGCAAGGTTATCTTTGATTTGCTCGGCGCGTGATGTAAGGAACTGAGTAAACACTTCCAGACTCAAAGCCCCCAGTTTTTCACCGCACTTACGTTTTGCCGCGACTACCTGGTCATAAAGCTCGCTGACTTTTTCAGGCTCAAGCTTTGGATCGTGACAGCGAATGACCGTCACCTGTTCGCGCAACGCGGCTTGGGCCTCTTGGGTCGGAGGCTTCCCACTCTCCTCGCGACTCTGGGTCTGGCGCCTCCACAGCTCGCGCATAACGTTATAACGCGCTACCAGGCTGTTGTAGCGAAACCGCTGTCCGAAGGACATCCCGCGATTGTCGTAAATGCGTTTGATGGCAGTCTCGACGCGGCCCTTGGTATCGACCGGTGGTCGAAGCATTCCGCCGTTGAAGAAGATGTCATACTCAACCTTCAATCGACGAATTTCGTACTCGAGACGGTCAAGCTCCTGGTCAAATGGACTATCGTTTTTTGGTTCCATTTTTACTACTTTGGGAGGCTGGGTTTAACCTGTGGGGGTTGTGCTAGAATGTACGTCAGACGCTGACCGGTGTCAACGGAAATATACATGCCGAGCGAACTGCTCAGATCGTTACCCTCAATCGACCGGCTGCTGGAAAGGCCATTGGCCTCACACTTGTCTGTCGGTCTGAGCCGCGATCGAGTCCGCGATCTGTTGCGCGAGATCACCGGCGAGCTTCGCGAAGAGCTCACAAACGGCGTTCAGGAGTCAGGATTGAGCGCGCAGTCTCTAACAGAACTGGTTGAGCGAAGGCTCGAAAGCCGAGCCGCCGAATACGCGCAACCGTCGCTTCGGCGAGTCATCAATGCCACCGGAGTCATTATTCACACGAATCTTGGCCGAGCACCACTCGCGCCGCAAGCAATCCAGGCGGTCTCGGAAGCCGCCGCTCACTACTCTAACCTCGAATATGATCTGAAGCTTGGAGAGCGCGGTCATCGGGAAACTCATTGCCAGGATTTGCTTGCGCGACTTGCTGCGAGTGAAGCGGCGGTGCTTGCGAATAACAACGCGGCGGCGGTGCTCCTGGTGCTGAACACTCTAGCGGAAGGCGGAGAAGTAATCGTCTCTCGCGGGGAATTGATCGAGATCGGCGGCAGCTTCAGAATCCCCGATGTGATGGAAAAGAGTGGAGTTACCCTGCGGGAAGTCGGCACCACCAATCGAACTCGAATCTCGGATTACCAGAAAGCGATTAATGAGCGCACGAAACTGATTCTGCGAGTACACCCGTCGAACTATCGCATCATCGGATTCACCGAACGTCCCACTGTTCAGCAGATCTCGGAACTGGCTCGCAATGCCGGCGTTCCTTCGTTTGAAGATCTTGGTTCGGGCTGCTTGATCGATCTCTCGCCCTACGGTGTAAAGGGGGAGCCAGTAGTATCCGAATCCTTAAAAGCCGGGATCTCAGTTGTTTCATTCAGCGGCGACAAGATGCTGGGTGGGCCACAGGCAGGCATTATCGCCGGCACGCGTGAAATCGTTGATCGAGTTCGGAGGAATCCGTTGATGCGAGCGCTGCGAGTCGACAAAATGACTTATGCTGCGGTCGAAGCAACGCTGGCACTCTATGAGCGGGGGGAAGCCCTCACGGATGTTCCGGTTATTCGCGCTATCGCCGCGACACGCGAGCAGATTCTAAATCGTGCCGAGCGGCTCTGCGAATCAGTGGGACGTTCGAGTAACGGGGTCTTGAAGGCGAGCCTGGAAGAAGGCGGGTCGGTCATCGGCGGAGGATCCGCGCCGGAGGTCAGCCTTCCAACCGTGCTTGTGGCTTTGAAGGGGGACGAGATTTCGGCGGCGTCAATAGAAGAGCGGCTTCGTGGGTTCAGGGTCCCGATCATCACCCGGACTGAGCGCGATCGTGTGATGATTGATTTGCGCACCGTTGCAGAGGAGGACGAACGTATCATCCTCGAGGCGCTCGCAACGCTTGCACAACCCGCTTCGCACAGCGCCGCATCTGTAGAAGTGTGAACCGACATTTCGCTTTGGGACCAATTAAGAAATCTTAGCTAGGAAATAGAGAGAATGACGTTTTTACTTTTGAACCTGCTGCAGACGCGAACTCGCTTATCCTGGGTTGTAATAGCCGCAGCCGTGATAGCCCTGGCTGCGGGCATTGCGCTGCTCGTCTACTTTTACAAGCGATACAAGAGAATCGAAAAGGAGACCGAGGAAGACTGGGATGCTTCACGGCACAGTTTATTTGTAAGCGCTCGACCGACTCAGCCAAAAACCGAATTGACCGACGCGGCTGCGTCGGTGGAGGCTGAGCCCCCGGTTTCTGAGCCAGAGCCCGTTAAGGCGGGCGGCACTCGTGAATTTGCGAGCGACCTGAACTTGCCGTCATTCACACCGGCCGCGAACGTCGAACCAGAACCGCAAGCTGAGGCCGCGGCCCCTGAAGAACCGGTTCCGGCTCAACCGGTTTCAGCAGAACCACGTCCAACCGAGATTCTCGCGAGCCCTTCGATAGAACGGGTCGCTTCCGACGTAAAGCACGAACCCGCGTCGTTTGAGGAAGAAATCTGGCCGGGGTTGGAAGACTCCAAGCAGCAGGTCGCTCCGCCAGTAACTCCTGCGCCGTTGACCGCCGCACGCGTCGAAGAACCGGCGCGGCGCGAAACGTTTGAGCCGCCGCGACTCGAGCGTATTTCGCAGCGCGAGTCTTATGAGTCCCCTTCCATCAAGCCGCTCACACCCCGCGAGGCCGCCGCCACGAAAGAACTGCGTTCACACGTACCTGTCGATACTGAAGCCCGCCGAGAGCAGGCTGACGAAAGGACTGCTCGCGGTACCGTGAGATTTGGATCGGTTCCCGAAGATGTCCCTACACACCGCGATCTCCAACGAAGTGATCGCGAAACTCGGGAGCTTGCTGGTGAATTGGCTTCGGCCGCTCCGGTTCGGATTCCCGAAAAACCAGTGTCAGCCGGAGCAGCCCAAACCAGCCGAAGCTTTGGCTCGGTTCTGGGTCTGCCAAACGAGACGTCGCATCGGCCCATGATCCTCGGCGAACCGGCGCGACCGGCTGACGAAACCGGCATTGGTGCCTTGAGTCATTACGGGGAAGACCTCGGTCCGAAAGGGGGCCGTGCCGGCAAGATTGTGCTTTTCGTAGTGATCGGATTACTGCTCGGCGCAGCAGCAGCATACGTCCTTGTTCCGTCGGTCCACGCGCGAGTGGATGGGTTCATCGCGCGATTGCGCGGGGTAGATGCACAAGATCGCGACGCACTTAAGACAAAGGCGCAAATCATGCCGTCGTCCAGACCCGAAGTGAATAAGAATATGGTCATCGCCAGAGGGGCGGTCGACAATATTTCCGAGGAGCCGCTCGGCGTCCTCGAGGTCGAAGTGTCGCTTCGCCGCGGGGACAATGCGCCGCCGGAGATACGCCGGATTCCGGTCACTCCCGACCCGTTGCCACCGGGAGAACGCGGTTCGTTCGAGTTCGAATATGACGGCAAGCGCGACACCGGATTCGCGGGATACACGATTACCAGACTGTTTAGCAACGGAACCGAAGTGCGGTTTCGCACGCCTCCCCAGTAGTAACATAGACCTTAGTCTGTGTCTGGTTTTCCGAACTTTGAAAGGATCGAAGCCCAGACAGACTAAAGTCTATGGTACCTTTCAGTTATGCCTTCCTCATCACACAGGCCGACCTGGGCTGAAATCAATCTCGACAATCTCGTCCACAACTTTCGCGTCACCAAAAACGCAATGGGGAAAGGCGTCGGGATAATGCCCGCAGTGAAGGCCGATGCCTACGGACACGGGGCGGTCGAATGCGCTCGTGCGCTGGAAGCAGCGGGCGCGGAGTTGTTTGGCGTCGCACTTCCTGAGGAAGGAATCACCTTAAGAAGGGGGGGGCTAACAGCCAACATCCTTACACTCGGGGGGTTCTGGGAGGGTCAGGAAGAATCGATCATTGCGCACCGCTTGACGCCTACAATATTTCGATTGGATCTCCTGGATAGACTCAACCGGGCAGCGCGAGCAGCGGGCAGCATCATCGATTATCATCTCAAGATCGACACCGGAATGGGGAGACTCGGAGTGCGAACTGCCGAACTCGACCCATTTCTTGATGAAATAGCGCGATTTGACAATGTCAGGCTTGACGGTGTGATGACTCATCTAGCATCGGCAGACGATCCTGATAAGAAGGATTTTACTGCCTGCCAGCTCAGCTTATTTCAGGCCGCGGTGGAATCGGTTCGTTCGCGAGGCCACCGGCCGTCCTGGATACACGAAGCCAACAGCGCGGGTGCCCACGCGTATCCTCGCTCCCGGGGAAACCTGGTTAGGCTGGGCGGCGTGCTCTACGGTTTATGGCGCGACGTGACGGATCGATCGGTTGCTCCGCTTGACTGGCGACCGGTAATGTCGCTGAGCACGCGAATCACGCTGTTGAAGACGGTGCCGGCGGGAACGCCACTTGGGTACGGCGGAACTTTCATAACGTCGCGTGAGAGCAGGATAGCGACGCTGGCGATTGGGTATGAGGATGGGCTGCGGCGCTCATTATCAAACCGGGGCAAGGTCATCGTGCGTCAACAGTTGGCGCCAATCGTCGGACGAATAAGCATGGACCTGACGCTGGTTGACGTGACCGATATAAAGGACGCTTCGTTGGGGGATCAAGTTGTGATTATCGGAGCCCAGGGCGACCAGGGAATCACTGCCGAGGAAGTCGCCATGCAGGCCGGAACCCTCTCATACGAAGTGACCTGCGGGATAAGCGATCGGGTTCCGCGGGTATATCGTCGGGCCGACGATGACACGGGCTAAGACGGCTCCGCTAGTCAGAGACCTGGAGTAGGGGTACAGGCGGGTTTGATCACCCCTTAACGACCAGGTTTTCTTGCCGTCCAGCTGGTAAAAAGTACGCCCCGGGATACGTTCAATTGAGCTTCTGAAAGGCCCTCGCTTAACTGCTTATTCAGCTTGCCCTCACACTTTTTTCATATATAATCTCCGCATTGCAGGGAGCTTAGACTCGGCAGGGGTCCCTTGTAGCACGGGGTAGCAGTGATACCACATATTCAGTTGAGTGAGGTCTATTATGCAGCAGCGGTCCCCCGCAGTAACGAAAGACGTTTTCGACAAAGCTGTGGGATTCACCAAGGCTGACGAGTTCCGGCGGGCCGGGCTGTACCCCTATTTCACCGAGTTTGCGAGTGGCGCCGATTCCGGCGAAGCCGAAGTGATGATGGGCGACCGTCGAATCCTGATGTTCGGCTCCAACAACTATCTCGGCCTCACCACCAATCCTGAAGTCAAAGCAGCGGCGAAACAAGCGATTGACCTGTATGGAACCGGATGTTCTGGGTCAAGAATGCTCAACGGCACGATGGATCTACACGTGCGGTTGGAAGACAAGCTGGCGCGCTTCATGAATCGAGAGTCCGCGCTGGTGTTTGGGACAGGGTTTCAAACCAATCTGGGCGCGCTTTCAACTATCGCCCAAAAGGGCGATGTAATCATTGCCGATCGCAACATCCACGCCTCGATACTGGATGGCTGTCTTGCGTCCTTCGCTCGCACAACCCGCTTTCGGCACAACGACATGGACGATCTCGAGAAAGTGCTGTCGAGCCTTCAACCGGATGAGGGTCGGCTGGTGGTAGTCGACGGGGTCTTTTCTATGGAGGGAGACACCGCGAATCTGGTCGAGATCGTGCGTCTCGCTCGCAAGTACAGCGCGCGAATTTACGTCGATGAGGCGCACGCCATAGGGGTACTTGGCGCCCACGGACGCGGTACCGCCGAACACTTTGGCGTCGAGAAGGACGTCGATATCGTTATGGGTACGTTCTCGAAGTCGTTCGCATCAATCGGCGGCTTCGTGGCATCCAGGCGAGACGTGATCGAGTTTATAAAGCACCACAGCCGGGCGTTTGTATATTCGGCATCTTTGGCGCCGGCAAATGCGGCGGCCGTGCTAAAGGCCATCGAGATCATCGAGCGCGAGCCGGAACGCCGCAAGCGCTTGAGCGAGCTGAGCGCGTCGCTACGACGCGAGTTGGTTAAGCTGGGCTTCAAACTGCTTGAAGGGTTTACCCCGGTCATCCCCGTCGTTGTGGATGATGAAGTAAAGGTGTGCAAATTCTTCTGGGAGTTGATGGGCGAGGGCATATACACGAATCCGGTTCTTGCTCCCGCCGTCTCGCACAGCCTCGTGCGCATAAGCTGCATGGCCACGCATACCGACGAGCACGCCGAGCGTCTGCTCGAATCAATGTATCGGATCGGTATGAAGCTCGAGCTGATACATTAGTACGTGGATGACGCGTGATTCGTCATTCCTAAGGCATAATCACGCATAACCGCTACGCACCACTAAAAATGAGGAGAATTGCAGTAACCGGAATTGGGATTATCGCGCCGACGGGCGTTGGGCGCGAGCGCGTCTGGGAAGCGCTCGCCGAAGGCAGAAGCGGGATATCCCGGATTGAGGATTTCGATACGTCGAACCTCAAGACAAACATCGCAGGGGTGTGCCGCGATTTTCGGCCAGAAGAATTTTTCGATGAGCGCGAGATGACAAGGCTTGATCGAGTGTCGCAACTGGCGATCGCGGCGACCGGCATGGCGACTCGCGAGGCAGGCCTGACCAACGGGCAACTCGATAGCTACGATGCCGGCGTTTATCTGGGTACGGGCTTTGGTGGACAGGGTTCGATAGAGGAGTTTTGCGGCGCGTTTTTCTCGAATGGTAAAGGCCGCCGCTCAGCGATAGCCATTCCGAAGTCGATGTACAACGCCTCGTCATCAAATATCGCGATACGTTTCAAGACTCGGGGACCGAACATCACCGTCACCACCGCTTGCTCGTCCGGCGCCAACGCTATCGGACAGGCGTTTCACCTGATTCGTTATGGTCATGCGGAGCGGATGATAGCGGGCGGTGTCGATGCGCCAATCACTCCGGTAGTGATGGATGCGTGGAAAGAAATGCGAGTGCTGTCGACAAAGAACGAGCCGCCCGAGCGCGCGTGCAAACCGTTCAGCGCCAACCGCGACGGGTTTGTGCTGGCGGAAGGCGCGGGGATCGTGGTTCTCGAAGACCTGGAGACGGCTCGCGCGCGAGGAGCTCACGTGTATGCCGAGGTAATTGGCTACGGATCGACCGCTGATGCGTCGCATATAACGTTTCCGGATCCCGACGGCGAAGCCCATGCGATGACCCGCGCGCTGAAAGATGCCGGCGTCGACCCCAAGGAGATCGACTATATAAACGCACATGGTACGGCGACAAAGCTCAACGATGCATCGGAAACCGAAGCCATCAAACGGGTGTTTGGCAGCCGCGCCTACGAGATACCTGTAAGTTCGATCAAGTCGATGCTTGGGCACTCGATGGGCGCCGCGGGTGCTATCGAATTCATTGCTACAGTGCTGGCGCTTGAGAACCAGACCCTACCGCCGACAATCAACTACGAGGAGCAGGATCCACAGTGTGATCTCGATTATATCACCGAAGGCGCGCGATGCGTGGGACGCTCGACGCCGCTGAGGACTGCGATCTCGAACTCGTTCGGATTTGGCGGGAACAACGCAGTACTTGTTGTCCGGGCAGGTGTGCAGTAGTATTCAGCCTTCAAGTTCTGGGCCACCGCAAATCAGGTTGAGGGAAAGAACAATGACCAGAGAAGCTGTTGAGTCTATTGAAGACGCCGTGAAGGGCATCATAATCGCCGAGCTTCGCGTGGACCACAGTCAACTGGGACCCACCACGCATTTGATGAAAGACCTCGGCGCTGACTCACTGGACGCGCTCAATATCGCGCTCCGCCTTGAAGAGCGGTTCCGAATAAAGATTCCCGACGACGCCATCCCGAGGTTCTTAACCGTTGGCGACATCGTCGTCGGGGTTAACGAACACCTTGGGGCTCAGTAACGACAGCAAGCGCATCACCCACGAAAGAACCACGCTAACCCTCCCGTAAAACAACGCTGACGTCGCCTCGAGAACACCTGTTTCCCGACGCGGACACCTCCGCAGCTTGACACCTCGCGGCCGCCGCCGGGTAGAATGAAATGTTCGCAACTCAGAACAAACCCGCTCTATCAGGGCTCGACTTTGGATGGCGATAGATAAGATAACAATTCGCGGCGCCCGTCAGCACAATCTAAAGGATCTGAATCTCGAAGTCCCGCGGAATCAACTGACGGTAGTGACCGGTCTGTCCGGATCGGGTAAGTCAAGCCTGGCATTCGATACCATTTACGCCGAGGGCCAGCGTCGATACGTCGAGTCGCTTTCTGCGTACGCGCGCCAGTTTCTTGACCAGCTGGAAAAACCCGATGTTGACTCGATTGAGGGCCTTTCACCCGCGATATCGATCGAGCAAAAAACGACTATGCGCAGCCCGCGTTCGACCGTCGGCACGGTCACCGAAGTCTACGATTATCTGAGGCTGCTCTTCTCTTCAATCGGTTTGCCCCATTGTCCAAAATGCGGGCGCCCAATCTCTCGCCAATCAATCGACCAGATTGTGCAGCAGATGGCCACGCTCCCCGAAGGCGAGCGAGTCATGATACTTGCTCCTATCGTCCGAGGGCGGAAAGGCGAGTTCAAAAAAGAACTCGAGAAGCTGGCGCGGTCGGGGTTCAATCGCGCTCGGATCGATGGCGAAATACGACAGCTCGATGAAGAGATCAAACTCGACAAACGCCGCAATCACACAATCGAAGTGGTGATCGACAGGTTGTTGATAAAGCAAGGCGTTCAGAAGCGGCTTGATGACTCGGTGCACCTTGCGGCAAAGCTCACCGACGGGCTGGTTATGGTCTCGATCGTCGACGGCGAAGAGCGGCTCTATTCCGAGAAGATGGCGTGTCCCGAATGCGGGATCTCAGTGCCGTCGCTCGAGCCAAGGTCGTTTTCGTTCAATAGTGTTTATGGCGCTTGTCGGGATTGCCACGGTTTGGGCAGCCGAGCGGAAATCGATCCGGGCAAAATTGTGTCCGATCCTCAGGTTCCGATTAATGATCAGGACCCGTTCCCCATGGACACCAGCATCGGGAACTATCTGCGCGACGTGATGAAGTCAATGGCCAGGCAGGCAGGTGTCTCGACCGACCGGCCTTTTGCCGACTTGCCGCAGAAAGTTCAGGACTCATTCTTTTACGGCTCGAAGGAACGGCTCTCGCTGCGCTACGGCGCATATGAGTACAAGACCGATTGGAAAGGCGCGGTGCCGTATCTAATGGCTCGCGCCGAGGATATGAAGAGCGAGGCGGGCATAACCGCTTTCGAAGCGCTGATATCGCCGACTGTGTGCCCGTCGTGCCAGGGCCGCCGGCTCCAACCGGCATCGCTTGCGGTCCGAGTTGGCGGCCGAGCCATCGCAGATTACACGGCGATTCCCATTGCTCAGGCGGTCAAGATTTTTAACGCAATCAAGCTGAACGCGCGGGAGGAAAAAATCGCCGGTCTCATCCTGCGAGAGATTCGCCAGCGCATGAGTTTTCTTCTAACGGTAGGGCTCGGTTACATCACTCTCGACAGACCATCCTCGACGCTCTCGGGGGGCGAGGGGCAGCGTATCCGGCTCGCGACTCAAATCGGCTCCCAGCTTCGCGGCGTGTTGTATGTGCTGGACGAGCCTTCTATCGGACTTCACCCGCGCGACAATCGCAAGCTCCTCGACACGCTCGAACATCTGCGCGACCTGGGCAACACGGTTCTGGTGGTCGAACACGACGAAGAGACCATTCGGCGTGCCGATCATGTGGTAGACCTCGGACCCGGAGCCGGAGCGCACGGCGGCTTCGTTGTCGCCCAGGGAAATCCCGAGGACATCGCGCGGAACCCGAAGTCGCTGACGGGGCGGTTTATTGCCGGTGACCTGTCGATACCGGTGCCATCCGAGCGCCGCAATTCCAACGGCAAGGCGATCGAAGTGCTTGGCGCGCGCGCTAACAATCTGAAGAACATCGATGTCAGGTTTCCACTTGGGTTGTTCATCGTGGTGACTGGCGTTTCGGGCTCGGGCAAATCGACGCTGGTTGATGACATCTTGTATCGAAGCCTTGCGCGCAAACTGTACCGGAGCCTCCAGGATCCTGGGGCGCACCGCGAGGTCACCGGGCTGGAGTTCATAGACAAGATCATCGAGATCGACCAGTCCCCGATCGGCCGCACGCCGCGCTCGAATCCGGCAACATACACCGGTGTGTTTACTCCGATCCGCGAGCTTTACGCGATGCTGCCCGAATCCCGTGAGCGTGGTTACAAACCCGGCCGCTTCTCATTCAACGTAAAGGGCGGGCGCTGCGAGACGTGTCAGGGTGACGGAATGAAGCGCATCGAGATGAACTTCCTTCCGGATGTTTATGTGATGTGCGACGTGTGTCGCGGAGCTCGCTACAACCGCGAGACGCTATCGGTGCAGTACAAGGGCTATTCGATTGCGGGTCTGCTGGACACTACGGTGGAAGAAGCCTTGCCGCTACTCGAGAACATTCCACAGATCAAGGTTAAGCTTCAGACGCTGATTGACGTCGGGTTGGGCTACATAAAGCTGGGCCAATCGGCGACGACTATTTCAGGCGGCGAGGCGCAGCGTATCAAGCTTGCGAAGGAACTCTCAAAACGAGCCACCGGGCGCACGATGTACATTCTTGATGAGCCGACGACCGGGTTACACTTTGAAGATGTTCGCAAACTTTTGGATGTGCTACATCAACTGGTTTCTCTCGGCAACACGGTTCTCGTGGTCGAGCACAATCTCGATGTGATCAAGAGCGCGGACTGGGTAATCGATTTGGGCCCCGAGGGCGGTGAAGAAGGCGGCAAGGTAGTCGCCGAAGGGACACCGGAGGACGTTGCGCGCTCGAGGCGCTCGTATACCGGGCAAGCTCTAAAACCGCTTCTCAACGGGCATCGTTCTCGAGTCTAAACGTTAGAAGTCTTCCAAAGCGGTAGTTAGTCGAACAGGTCATCAACCGGCATGGTCCAGCCCGGCACCGCAGGTTCGGCTTCCGCGAGATCCCCGCGTTTGTACATTGTCGGGTTTTCCGGATCGGTGAAGCGGTAAACCTTGATTACGTCCTCGCTGAGCAAATCTACGTCCCACACGACGAGGGTCCCGGCTGCAAAGTAATCGCGTCGTTTCGCGCCCAGCGCTCGTTCTGCAGACGGCCCGTAATCATTCTCGCTTCTGATCTCGACGGCAAAAGCCGGAGCGCCGTTGAGGAACTTCATGCCTTCGAGGTCACCAGTGAACCAGGCTGCATCGGGGCAAAAGGACTGGCGATTCGGCAAGTCAACAATGAACCCGATGTTATCGCCAATCGCGTATCCGCCGCCGTTTGTTCTCTCGTAACCACTTAAGCTCAAAAATACTTTACCGCTCGCACGTCCTGGTTTTCCTCCGGTTGGCATGAACAGTACAATCTCTCCATTGATGAGCTCAGCCTTCCCAGGTACGGCGTAGAGGTCTTCGATTGTTGCTTTGGTTTTCGTTGACATCGCTAGAACCTCACCGGCATCTTACCACAACGCGACAAGCATAGACAGCTTTCATTGTTTATTTTGGTGCTTCGAGACGGCACTAGCCTGAAACCATGCGCCCGAGATAATTCATCGAGCCACACCAGATCAAGAACTCACGAGACTCGATTGACCCTGGTTAGGGGCGCGTGAATCTGAGTTGATTTGAGAGCGATCCGTCGGAGTTTTTAACTTGCAGCGTGACCGTCTGGCCTCTTGAGATCTTCTTCCCAGCCTTCGTGCCGAACAACATACCCGTCGGGTTCTGTTGATCGTTGCTGGTCTTCTTGTGAACCTCACCGTCTATCACGATCTTCGCCCCGGAGTCGAAACCTGCGCCAAAAACGAGCAGGTGCTTGCCCTGAATCTCGGCTCGGTCGATAGCGGGACCGGCTGATTTGATCTTGGCAACAAATATATCAGCAGTGCCCCCACCGAAGGCTGATTGAAATGAAGCGGCTGTAGGGAGGTCGACCGAATCAGTCACACCCATCACATAAGCATTACCTGACGCGTCAGCCGCAATGCCGAATCCTGAATCGATGCCGCCCCCGCCGAGATAAGTCGAGTAGTCTAGCGACGCGCCGGTCGGGCTCAGCCGCGCCACGAACGCGTCATAACCGCCGCCGAAAAACTGCTGCACGGGTTGGACAACCGAGAAATCTCCCGAGGTCGTGAACCCGGTTACATAAGCATTTCCGACACTGTCCACGGTGATGGCCGTGGCGCCGTCGTTGCCGCCGCCACCCAGGTAAGTGGAATAGGTCAGCGCTGCGCCCGCCGGGTTGAGCTTCGCCACGAAAGCATCGGCTCGTCCGCGGTTTGTCTGTTGCGCTGCGTTTACCAGGGGAAAGTTCGTCGAGTCGGTGTCACCCACCACGTAGGCACTGCCCGCACCGTCCACGACGACGCGAAAACTACGGTCTGCACCGCTGCCGCCAAGATAAGTTGAATATACTACCTGCGTGCCTGCCGGGTTTAGCTTCGTAACGAAGGCATCGAACAGTCCGCCGCCGTTACCCGCTTGCAGGGGATTCACCGTGCGGAAGTCGTGCGAGGAAGTCAATCCACTGAGGTAGACATTGCCGGCTGGGTCCGCGGCGATGCTGCTTGCTGCGTCGATGCCGACACCGCCCAGATACGTGGAATAGACCAGCCTGCTGCCTGAGGGATCAATCTTCGCCACGTAAACATCTAACAAACCGCCCGGCGCTGGCTGAATTGCGTTAGCCGTTGGGAAATCGAGAGACGTGGCAATGCCTGCGAGGTAGACATTGCCCGAGGAGTCAACCGCTATGCCACTGCCGTAGTCGCTAACGCTGCCGCCAAGAAGTGTCGAGTAGACTACTGCCCCGGCTGAATTCAGCTTCAACACGAACGCGTTGAATTCCCCAAGCTTTGTCTTCTGAAGGGCGTCCTTGACTGGAAAGTTGGTCGAGTTAGTGAAGCCTGTGATGTAGGCGTTGCCAGCG
>DASRIZ010000297.1:0-11886 GCA_035649735.1 Blastocatellia bacterium
TCCCGTGCGCCGCTATGTAGATGACGAAAAAGTCATTTGGCTTGGACTGTTTTAGCTTGTTCAGGGCTCCGAGCACGTTTGCTTTTGTAGCGTCCTCATCCTGCAGCGAGAATATGTGATCGTCTTGAAAGCCTCCGCCCTCCGGGCTTCGCAGAAAATCTCGGACGGCTTCTGCGTCATCCGCCGCGTGCTTGAGGTTCGAGATATGATTGCCGTCAAGATCCTGATCGCCGTAAAGATATCGCGAGACACCGATGACCACAGCCCAGAGTCCGACGGGCGGTCCGGTGCTCGCGGACATCTCACCACTGGTCGCTCCCACTTTGATTTTGAGACCGCGCTCTCGCTCCTGCGCGACGGTTGTTCTGGAAGCGGGTGACACGAGCACGGTCGACAAGATCGTGAATAACGCTGCGAAGCGCAGAATTGTGAGTTTAGATGTGAGTTTAGACATGCTGCTTCTCCGTTGCTTTTTGAGCGGGCTGATCCAGGACGATATAGGACCTATACGACCTATATGCCCTATACCCCTCAAGGCCTAACTCCGGGCGGGGGCACGGGCGCTATCGGCTCGCTGCTTTCCCTGTTTGCCAACACTACGCCGGTGGTAACTCCCGCCGCGGCTGCCCCGGCCACCACAAGCAGCGTGTTTTGTGTGCTCCAGAACCCGGTGTTTGTTTGGACGTTGGTTTGAATAGAGACAGACGCGTTGGTGCCTTCAACCTTGGCGACAATTGTAGCGGCGCATCGCGCGGCGCCGGCCACCAACGGTACCGTCGCTATTCCACGATTGTCTGTCTTTTGAACCAGCGTGAGTCCCGCAACCGCTCCCAAACCAAGCGTTCCGAGACACGGGTTGCCTAATGAGAACAGCACGGGCAGATCAGGAAGCGGTTTATCATTCTTGTCGGTGACTTGGACCTGCACCTGTCGGGTGCTTCGGGCTCGGACGCTAAACTGCGAACCTGATGCGACCGGTCGCCCGAGTTCGTCGACAACCCGAATATTCACGTCTTGCGGTGGAGCAGGCTGATCCTGGACGCGAACCACGCCGGCGCCGGTCGTGAGAATCGCGCGGCCATCTTCGACATTCACGCCGAAGCTTGCGCCCGGCGATGCTCTCAGCGCCGATCTCCCGGTTTCCAGATAGGCGCCCGCATTCGGATCCAGCGTCACGTCGACGCTTCCGGAGACTAACGAGATGATCATTACATCGTAGCTCGCGTATTCGGAAGTCGCGCGTCCGGTCGAGAATCTAACCGTCGCTCCTTGAGCAATGCTTATGTCGCCGATCGAATCCAGCCGAACTTTCGCGGTGCGATTAGCTCGCACCTTGATCAATTCGCCGCCCCAAATTGGCGTTTCGCCGCGCGCGAGGCGCCCATCAACCGCGACCGCGGCGTCGCTCAGCGAGTTTAACTTGATCGCGCCTATTGGGCCGAATCGCTCGGTTGTACTGAGCCGGATTGACGTCTTCTCATCAGAATTGTAATGGCCGGCGCTCGCCGTGGTGGGAACAAAACCAGCGGTAAGAGCAGCTATTAAACAAAGTACCAATGCGGTTTGTTTGATCTTCATTGAGTTCCCCAGGTTTCAGCCCAAGTTAACCTTATCTAAGGCTTCCGGTTGGCGGATACAATGTAGGGGCCCACAGAAAGGCCGGGACTCCATAGCTGGTGCTGAAACTCAGTCCATAGAATAATGACGCGATCGAGAGTGAGCTGGCGCTTGTCTCTCCGTCGAATACCGTCACTCGGACGCTCGTGGCATCAGGGTTACTGTTACCGCCTGTGAATCTCTGATCGACCCTGAAGCTTTGACCTCTGACCAGATTGGCTGAGCTTATTGACCCAGCGAGGTCAATCTCAAAAGGACCGGCTACTACCTGTCCGCTTGAGTTGAGGAACTCATACTTCGCTCGGGTTACGTCGAGATTCGAGTCGAACACTCCGTACGAGACCGTGATCTCGTCGCCGCTTCGGGTGAAGAGAACCTCAGGCGCAGCGCGCCGATTGGTCAGGTTGACAAGCTCAACTCCGGTTGAGACCCGGGCTGAGATCGGGATTTCAACACTTGAGCCGGCACTCGTTACAAAGGTAATGGTCGATGTCAAAACGTTCGGGAGAACATCGGGTGCCGAGAGCCCGGTGGATTTGCCCGCGAGGCCCGGTATCAGCGCGGCGAATTTTGTGCAGAAAAGCTGACCCTGCCCGGGCTGTAAGGGTGCCAGAGCTTGGCCGGTGCTGAGTTGAGTAAGCGACTGGTCCGCGTTGACCCGGAACAGGGTAAAAAACCTTGGAGTGTTCTCGGGTGCATTATTCACATCATTCGGATCGGTGATCCGTCCACTTGTAACATCGCTGCCCGTGCGCCTGAGCGAAACGAATGTCAGCGACAGCGGTGCGAATCCGACATTGTCGATAGTAAAGAACACGCAGGGATTGTTTTTCGGCTTGGGCGGTTTGCGTTTCGGGTCCGCCGTGAACTCGAGCACGGTCTTGTTTCCCGGGATGGTAACCCTTGCTTGAGCTGCGCCTACGCCAACGGTGAAAGAACAACTTGCCCTGTTGCCTCCGGCGTCGGTTGCGGTGCAGGTTACCGTAGTGGACCCGAGTGGAAAGCTCGATCCGGACGGTGGCAAACACGACACCGTCACGCCAGGCAGATTGTCAGCCACGGTTGGCGCGGGATAGTTGACCACCGCCGAAGTCTGACCGGTCTGTGGGAGTACGCTTACGTTGCCTGGGCAGGTAATCACTGGTGGTTGACCGTCGAAAACATTCACAAAAAAGAAACATCGGCTGATGTTCCCAAAGCCATCCCGAGCGGTGCATGTAACCAGAGTTGAGCCGGGGGGGAAGTTCGATCCGGACGGCGGCACGCAGGTAACCGTGGGAATACTGCAATTGTCGGTCGCGGTCGGCGCCGGATAATTCACCACGGCGGATAATTGACCAGCCAAAGTCGCGGAGACACCGGTAACACAAGTGATGCTTGGAGGCGTTTCATCTACGACAGTGACGTCAAAAGAGCAGCTCGGGCCGTCTTCGACGGCACAATTGACTGTAGTAGAACCCACTGCGAACACCGATCCTGAAGGCGGCGTGCACGTTACGGTGCTGCAGCCGCTGGATACTGGCGCGTAATTAACCACAGTTCCGCAGGTGGAGGTACTCGACGAAGTGGCAAGAAACAAATCAGACGGACAGCTCAGGAAACAACCTTTTCCCGGATTGACATCGGTGAAAGCGGTGGCCGAGTTGTTGATTGGGTTCGGATCGCTCGACGTGCCGCTGATCGTGGCAGTGTTGGTAATTGTCCCGCCAGGCGCTGCATTGACGTTTACCACGAGGGTGATTGCGGCCGACCCGCCCGGTGGAAGTGCGCCGAGTGAACAAGTGACAGTCCCGGTTGCCCCAACCGGAGGTGTACTACAACTCCCCGGGCTTGTTAGCGATACGAATGTAGTTCCGACAGGTATTATGTCTGTGAAAGTAGCACCGAGGTCGGTATCGGGACCGTTATTGATGACTACGATTGTATAGGTAATATTTGCGCCGCTCACTACCGGATCAGGTGAATCGGACTTGGTGATTTGCAGGTCGGAGACGGGCCCGCCCCCAGCGACGGTAAAACACTGCGAGAACTCTGAAGTGTTGTTCAGAGGATCCGTAGCCGTGGCGGTTATGACGCTTCCGGCCGGTACCGCGACTGGGAAGGTGGCATTGATCGACGCGACGCAACTATTGCTCGTAGGTACCGTCGTGGCCCCGATGAAACTCTGACCTTCGCCGTTCCCCGAAGGATCGCAGGCGCTGCTTGAGAAGAACTCGATTGTGAAGGTGGTGAGCGAGGCGCTATTTAATGTGCCTACGATGGTGGTATTGCCACCACTTGAACTAGCCGAAGTCAACACCGGAAAGTTTTGTAGCTGGTTAGCGCCCAGATCACTGTCGCAGTTATCGTTAGGTGTTACCAAAATATCATCGTTCAGATCGATTCCCAGTCGAGTGTTTGAGAAGATGGAGTTGGCACCTATAAGATTGCCGGTACCTCCGGAGATTGCCACGCCATTTCTGCCGTTGAACGCGATGACATTCCCGGCGCCGACACTCGGCCCTCCGACAGAGTTGTTGTTTGCAGAATTCTCAATACTTACTCCATTCAGGCCATTTCCAAGGGGGCTAACGCCATTTGCCTGCGTGCCAATGAAGTTACCTTGCACGATGTTTCCATCGGTTCCTGTTTGGCGGATCTGGAAACCATTTATGTTGTTTCCGGAAACGATATTGCGCGCAGCGACTGTCGTTCCGCCAAAAGTGTTGTTGGGCGAAACCGTAGTAACTTGAACGCCCATTTGATTATTACCAAGGTCGCCAACGCCGTTGACATCTGTGCCGATAAAATTTCCTTGAACAAGGCTTCCTGCGGCCGCGCCAAATCCAATTCCTATGCCATTGGCCGAGATAACATTACCCGCCCCGGCGTTTGTCCCACCGATTGTAGCGATGGCCTGAAGCTGAACGGAGATACCAAATCCTCCATTACCCAGGCCGGCAGTGCCGGCGGCGTTCGTGCCTATGAAGTTACCCTGCACAGTATTCCCAAGGGCGGTGGTTCCCTGGATATCAACGCCGTTGCCCGTGTTGCCAGATATCACGTTGCGTGCAGCAGCGGTTGTTCCTCCTATCTGATTATCAGGGGTCAGGTTTATGAAAATCCCTCTTCCGTTAGGCAGAGCCGCGTTCCCATTTAGGTTTGTACCTATGTAGTTTCCTTCGACTATGTTGCCGCCAAAATTCTGCAGCCGAATTCCATACCCACTGCCTGAGAAACGATTAATCACCAGACCTCTCACCGTACTAGCCCCGCCGTCGCTGATAAAGAGACCGTTCGTGCCTGGCGGGCAAAGGCTTCCATCCAACTCAATGAGAGGGGTTCCCATAAATTCAGGTTGCGTCGTGCCATCTATGGTGACCGCTTCGACTATCTGAGGCAGAGCTGATAGCAGACTGATCGTCTGCGCTCCCGAACCAATGCTGAAGTTGATTGTGTGTGGGCCCGGCATTCCGTTGGCCAGGGTTATTGCTTCACGCAACGTACCGACACCTGAATCAGCCGCGCTACTAACAGTGAAGATCGTTGCTGGGGATGTAATAGCCACAGACGGCGCAACTCCTCCCTTTCGAAGGATCACCAGATCGCTTAGCGCATCTGCATTCAATCGCATTGGCAAAACCGCCACCGGCATGCCCTGTACGTCTAATGAAACAGAATGAAGACCTATAGCTTTCTGTTGTCGGGTCGCTACGCTGGTCGCTGCGCTGGTCGCAAGTATGTGCAGCTCTGCGCTTCCGGAATCAACTATCACAAGACTATCCGATGGAACGCTGGCTACTCGCGCGCTTACCATTGCAGTGGCCAGAGGCCAATAGCCGGCGCTCAACATTTCGTCTTTCCACTTTTCGATACGGTTGGTTTTCTTCTTTTCTTTTGTTTTAACCGGCGTCGGGCTCAGCAGATGGACGTTGCCCTGGTCGGTCAGCAGCGAGAGCCCCGTCATCTGATCACCTTTAAAGTCTCCTATTGCGACTGACCGCACCGCGAAGGTAAGAGAACGCCGGCTGATGCGCGATGGAAGAACCGCTCTCTGTGCTGTCTGATCCAGCGATAGCCTTCGATCGCGCCCATACACAACCATGAGATCGCTGCCAGCCGCCACCACGAGGTCGGAAGTGTAATCTTCATCCAATCTGCCTAGCGCTATTGCCGTCGCCACACTACGCAGAGGAAATGTCTCGGGATTGGCTTTCAAAGCTCCTTCGGGGCTTTCGAAGACCAGCGCCTGCGACCCAGTCGCCGCAGCTAGTCCAACCACCACATCGGTCAAGCCGTCAGCGCGGTTGATTTCTCCCGTCGCCAACGCAGTGACTGTACCTGAAAGCTCGAGGAGTCTGGCCGCGCTCAGATTGCCGTGCCCGTCTCCGAGGAAGAAGTGTAGACCACCGAGCCCGCGAGCTGCCGTCACGACGTCCCAGTGACCATCGGCGTCGAAATCTCCACAACCAAGGAAATCAACTGGTCGCGATGTCTCGAAGGCGCGCGCAGGCGAGAGAAAGGGCGCATCTGTGAACGTGCCTCCGACTTTGCGTTGCTGAGCTTCGAGCGTATCGGGATAGATCGCGTCGACGTTGCCGCGGTGCAACGTAAGGATCCCCCCGTTCGGCGCCGCATATCCGCTGACCAGGTCTGGTGTGCCGTCTTCATCAAAATCAGATGAGGCCATTGCGAGAGGTTGAACCAGGCTACCCTGCAACATCCGTTGAGCGTCCGGATTGCCGGCGTAGGCCGTCAGTACCTCGTGCCCGTCGGTAAGATTGATTCCAGGCGCGCCTCGGCCCTGGGCGTGCACAATGACTCGATCACCAAGGTGAGGCAGCACCGGGGAAGCGACTCTCGATCCTGAAATGCCCGCCGAGGCCTTTAACAAAACGGTGAATGGGATTAGCACCAGGGCCGCTCCCACTAAGAGCAACGCCAGGTGAAGCTGCCTTTTCATGCTTTGTACCTTGTACCTTTCTGCAACGCCTGAATAGAGAACTCCGACACACTGGCAGTGGTCCGCAACCAACCCTGAGAGCCATTCGCCGAGCCGATTCCGGGTAGCGTTGACAAAGTGAGCTTTACCGAATCTCGGCGTAGTGAGATCAAAAAACCGAATATGGAGTCGGAATGATTTTTCTGCGCCTCGAGCCGAACCACGTGCCAAACACGATGCACGCTATTATTCTACCCGGTGCCAGGATTTGACTGCGAAAGCATATTCGCGGCCGCTCAAAAAGTAAAGGCTGGCAAAGTCGAGGCTCGGCGGGTTATTTGATGTTGTCAGGCCGCGTGAGATGACGTTCTGACGGGCGCAGTCAACTCTACTGTCGATGCAGTTACGACCCATTTCGCAGTGCGAATTGTTGTTTGAGCGTTCGCTTCGATGCTATGGTTTTGGCACGCGTGCCTTGTTTTGGATCCAACGCGGAAAGGTTGCGCCGACAGCCGCCGTGCCCGATGCTGATCGCGCGGGCCGCTAAGACCGCAATCGCGGCGCGTGCCGGCGTCAACAGTGATAGACTCCGCTTGCAGCGGAGCCGCGGACGCCGATTCTGGAACGCAACACGAAGGAGGAATCTATGAAGATCCTACTGGCGACCGATGGATCATCTTTCAGCGATGCAGCGGTCAAGGAAGTGGCAAAGAAACCGTGGCCTGTAGACTCTGAAGTAAAGATCATTTCGGTTGTTGAGCCGCCGTTGTTGCCAACCGTTGAAACCTGGGTTCCGCCTGAGAACTACATAGAAGCTCTCGAGGCGGCGGGCGAGGATCAGGCGCGAGCGATTGTCAACAGGGCAGCAGATCTGGTGCGAGAAGGACAGGGTGATAAACTCCGCGTCTCTACTGAGATCGTCAGGGGTCACCCGAAACACGCGATCATCGATGAATCGGACTCGTGGGGCGCCGATCTAATTCTGATGGGCTCGCACGGCTATCGCGGGCTGACGAGGTTGTGGCTCGGTTCGGTGTCGCAAGCTGTCGCCGCGCATGCGAAGTGCTCGGTGGGAATTGTGAGAGTGAAAGCAGATGGCTAATGCAATAGGACCTATAGGATTTATAGGACCTATTTAATTCTCACCACGGAGAAAAGCTAGATGCCTCGACGAAGTCACACCGAACGTCACTTCACTGCGAGTTTGGTTGTTCGCGACCTGGTGATCGGAATGTCCGACGGGTTGACGGTGCCGTTTGCGCTAGCTGCAGGGCTCTCGGGCGCAACCGACTCAACGGCGCTTATTGTGACCGCCGGGCTTGCAGAGATCGCTGCGGGTTCCATCGCAATGGGTCTGGGGGGTTATCTGGCTGCCAAGAGCGATGCTGAACATTACGCCAGCGAGCAGCGCCGCGAGCAAAAGGAAGTGGCTGAGATCCCGGAAGAGGAGATGGAAGAAGTCGCCCAGGTGTTTCGCGGTTACGGCCTGACAAGAGAGCAGGTGGCGCCGGTTGTCAACGCATTGAGCGAGCGCCCAAAGGCGTGGGTGGATTTCATGATGCGTTTTGAGTTGGGGCTGGAGAAACCCAGCCCTGAACGCGCTCGAACCAGCGCTCTGACAATTGGCGGCGCCTATATGGCAGGCGGCATGATACCGCTCTCGCCCTATATTCTGATTTCCAGGGCGCATATTGCGCTTCTGGTTTCGATCGTAGTGACGCTTCTGTCATTGCTGGTCTTCGGCTACATAAAAGGCCGATTCACAACTCCAAGGCCAATCAAAAGCGCGCTGGAAACGGCTCTGGTGGGGAGTCTTGCAGCGGGAGCTGCGTTCTTAATCGCCAAAGCAATTTCTTAGCTCGAAAGAGAGCGTACTCTTCTCCATTTGTGATTTTTCATTTGTCCTTTTCCATTTCGGATGGTCTGAGCGTTCAGACTGGAAATGACAAATGACAAATTGAAAATCACAAATGGAAAATAGCTCCTCTCCCACACAACCCCGCCCGAATCTAAGCCGTCTCGACTCGGTGGACATTAACGCCCCGCGCAACTATCCTGACAATCGTTTGACCGCTCAAAAAGGGGATTCGTTATGAGACGAAGCTTTGCTTCTGTCGTCGGCGCTGCCTTACTGATCGCCGCGCTCTCGGGTGCGCACGTCACCGGGTTCGCCCTGTCCGCCGCTGACGGCCAGGACGTTTTCGATCGTGTCAAACACGGTTATGCCGATTCGGCTGGCGTCAAAATTCATTACGCGATGCTTGGCCCGTCATCCGGCTCCACCAGCGCGCCACTCGTTGTGATGATCCATGGATTTCCTGATTTCTGGTACTCGTGGCGACACCAAATGTCGGCTCTATCAAAGGATTATCAGGTCGTGGCGATCGATCAGCGAGGATATAACCTGAGCGACAGACCGAAAGGCAAAGAGAACTATGACATGAGCCTGCTGGTTGAAGATGTTCTGGCGGTGGTGAAACATCTGGGGCGAGACAAAGCGATCGTGGTCGGTCACGACTGGGGCGGGCGAGTGGCTTGGGGCTTTGCAATGAAGTATCCGGAGATGACTCATCGATTGATAATCTGCAATCTGCCGCATCCACGCGGCGTCGCCTACGAACGCGCGCACAACAACGAGCAAAAGATCAACACTGCATACGCTCAGCGGTTTCGTCAGCCGGACGCGGCAAAGAGTCTTACTGCCGAAGGGCTTGCCGCGCGGATAAAGGACCCCAAGGAGCGCGAGCGTTATGTTGAAGCTTTCCGGCGCTCCGATTTCGAGGCGATGCTGAACTACTATAAACAGAACTATCCTGCGCCGCCGTATCTTGAAGACACGTCGCCGGTAGTAAAAGTAAAGCCACCGGTACTGCTCATTCACGGGCTTGATGACAGGGCGCTGATGCACGGCGCTCTCAATCGCACCTGGGAATGGCTCGAGCGCGATCTGACCCTGGTCACTGTTCCAGGAGTCGGCCACTTCGTGCAGAACGACGCTGCCGACTTTGTTTCGACGATAATGAAATCGTGGCTCGAGGTACAAGCCTCAAGACCGTAGTTTCGAATGCGTGGTTCCTGAATGTGTGTCCTTAGCCATGAGCTCAAACTTTCACGAAGCGAGAAAAATCATGATAAAGCGAATTTGGCCGGGTTTGCCCGCCATATTGTTGCTACTGGTCGTCACCACTGCCTTGGCGCAAAACACGAAAGTGAACGAACAGCCCCCGGACATCGCCGGGGAATGGAACGGTACTTGGTCGACTTATAATCCGGCGCAGGGCGCCGTCCCCGCCAAAGAGATATGCAAGAACCTTGCTTGCAAGGTCGTGAACAAGAATGGCGTGTGGGAGGCGACCTTCGAAGGCGATTGCGGCCGGCCGTATAAGTACACGATTAAGATGGAAGGCCGCCAAATCGGCAAGGTTGTGATGTTCAAAGGGACGACTGATCTCGGCGCAAAGGATGGCGGGGTCTTCGACTGGATCGGCCGAGCTACCGATAAGGAGTTTGTAGGTTTCTTCACCAGCGGGTTCTACACAGGGGTGTTCAATCTTTCGCGCACCAAGTAGCGATTGATCAGCACCCGCGCTCCCGCGGGTTAATTGCGCCGGTGAATAGTCACAGCCTTGTTGGTAGCTGTAACCTCAAGCACCCTGGTGGTGGGATCCCAGTGCATCTGTCCGCCTTGGATTGATCCGGGTTCCCAGGCTCCCAGCTTGAAACGTTCTCGCGAGCCCTCATCGAATTTGGTATAGCTTATTGAATCTTCTGAATAGCTGATGCCTTTCACGACTGACGATGTGCGCAGCAGATGATTCTGATTCCCGGGCGCCAGCTCGGGCAAAGAGGCCATCGCGCGCAAATAGTGCCGCACGTAATCTCCATAACCGTCAGTGAGCCAGATGTTGCCTTCCGGATAACGATTCTTGCCGTCGTGATCGACCATATACGTGGCCCAGTTCAAGCGCCGGATCGCGTCGGCTGTACGCGAAGGGTCTCCGGTCTTTTCTGCCAACAGCAACTCTACCGAAGCGTGCCGGGAGCTATGACTGTTGCCCGGGAACATAAACGCCGTCTGCTCATTGATGGGCACGACTCCATATTGCTGCCACCCATGGTTGGCAAAAGTGTTGAACGACCAGTTGAGAATCCCCTTCACCTGTTGTTTCCAGTTAGGATCCCAGTCCGGGTTCTCCAGAATATAGGTCGCCATCGTGTCGGCGTTGGTTTCGGTGTCGGAGGCGACATCAGTCCGAATGTCCTCGAAGAAGGGCCCCCACCGGTTAGTCTTCAGCGGATACGCCTTGATCCAGTCGACGAGCATAAGCCGTGCCCTCTGGTAGTCAGCTACCCGGCCTTCGCCCAGGGTTGTCAGGTCATCGAAGAGTCGCAGCGCCGGGGCCCAGTTCGCAGTGTAAGACGCAACGTGAGTAACCCCATTCGTAACGACTTTATGGATCTTGCCTTTGCGCGTGTGCACTCGGTAGGGCCACGGTGAACGATCGCCGTTGCCAGGCTCGATCTTATCGGCGAGCGTGTTGGCGATCATAATGGCAGCGTCCAGATATTTACGAGAGCCGGTGATCTTGTAGAGAACTACCGCTTCCGCAGCGAACGAAGCTGCTTTGTCGGGTTGGAAAAAATTCTGTCCGCCTTGCAGATCCCCGTCGTAGACGCCCGAGTGGAGATCGTTGTTGTAAGGGTATGGCACGTTGGACCACTCGTGATCAGCCGGGCTGAAGGCGTGCGCGATGTAGTAGTCGGCGATGTAGACCATATCGTCCTTCACCGCTGAGTCGCCCAGATACTGATGCAGCAGGTTCCACGAGGACAGAGCCATATTCAGCTGGTCTCCACCGAGACCGCGAGGGTCCTCGCGCTTTTTCCAGATCCTGTGCTGCAGGTAGTACTTCACACCGTTCGGGCAGGTTCGCATGTTCTTCCAAAAATCCCACACCAGCCGGATATTGTGATCGTATGCTTCGCCAGGGTTGGAAGAAAACCAGGGAACGATTTTTCCCTCCTGGTCGGTCTTGATGACGTGGTATTCGAGCTCCTCCTGGAGTCCGTTTCGCGCAAGAAGCGAGAAGCTCAGCGTGGCAACCATCACGGCTGAGACTGCGAACCTGGCGGAACTACTCATGCTGCACCTCATCCTTGTTCGGTTTGGTAACTATTATGCCGCAATGATGGGTGGAAGATCGAGGAACGATTGATCGGTGGTTTCTGGTTTGTAGTTTCTGGTTTCTGGTTTGTAGTTTCTGGTTTCTGGTTTGTAGTTTCTGGTTTCTGGTTTGTAGTTTCTGGTTTCTGGTTTCTGGTTTCTGGTTTGTAGTTTCTGGTTTCTG
>DASRIZ010000298.1:0-4766 GCA_035649735.1 Blastocatellia bacterium
GAACGCGGTGCTCAACGTCGATCCCGTAAAGCCAGGACCCCGAGCCATCGGCGTCCTTTGAAGTGTAAAGCAATGTTCGCTCATCCAGAAACGTCAAATAAGCAACGCGCGAGTTGTAAAAAGTGATTCGCTCAGGGGATCCGCCGATTGGGCGAATGCGCCAGATGTCCATCTCATCGGGTGGAAAGCCCTGAACAAAGTAAATGAAGGCGCCGTCGGCTGACCACACAGGAAAGTGGCAGTGAACTCCCCGCGCGGCTGCATAGATCTGCTTTCCCACTTTTTCGTTGGGCCCGGTGACAAAAAGGGGATCGCCATCTGCGCTGGTGTGATACACCATGCTCGTCCCGTCAGGCGACCAGTCCAGCTCAGGACCGTCCAAGTAGGGCCTCGTCGCTCCGCCCATGGTAGGCACAGCCCACACACTGGGCCGGTCCGTGGCCCGGACCCAGAAGGAAATGACCGCGCCGTCGGGTGAAAACCCTAGGCCCCGAACCTCGGGATTTCTCATATCCGCGACTTGTCCTTTCGTGAGATTGTTAAAGCTGCCGGTACCAATTTGACCTACCCAAACATCAAAAGGTCCATCCCGGTCGGAGAGAAAGGTCACGAATTTTCCGTCTCGCGAAATCGCAGCGTCCCCCTCCGTTCCAGGAAAGTCTGTAAGCGGTGTGAATCGCGCGTTCGCCAGAGGGTTGCTCCACCAATAATCGGACCGGTCCACGTACCAGGCGATGACCAGGGCGGCAACTACTAGCGCAACAACCGGGCCAAGCCAGTGGAGCCGACGCCTTGACGCCGGAGTTGCCGCGGTTACGACAGCAACGCCGGAGGGGGTGGACGTCAAGGCTTCGAGGGCGAAACTGAGATCGCTTGCCGATTGAAACCGTTGTTCCGGCTTCTTCTCCAGACACCGCCGAACAATCCTTGCGAGCACCGAAGGAATTTTCGGATTTGTCTCACTGAGATCCGGTGGATCTTCCGTCAAAATCGAATTCATCACCTCAACAGCGGACTCGCCTGAGAATGGGCGCTTGCCACAGAGCATTTCGTAAAGGATCACGCCGAGCGCGAAAATGTCCGCCCGTTCTTCTGTTTCAAGTCCTCGCACCTGCTCCGGCGCCATATAACTTACCGTGCCCATGACCACACCTGGCGCCGTCTTCAGCGGTTGAACCGTTTCGATGTTGCTTGCGGAAGGCTGTTCTTTCAGTTTGGCCAAGCCGAAGTCGAGAATCTTTAGGCGCCCGTCGCTTGTCACAAAGATGTTTTCGGGCTTGAGATCGCGGTGGACGATGCTTTTCGCGTGAGCGGCAGCAAGGCCGTCGGCAATCTGTTGCGCGTAAGCCACCGCTCGGCGCGGAGCAACCGCACCCTGCTTCAATTGCTCGCGCATTTCCTCGCCTTCGAGTAGTTCCGTCACAATATACGGAGCGCCATCAATAACGCCCACATCGTAAACGGTCAGAATATTCGGATGGTTGAGCTTCCCTGCTGTTCGCGCTTCCTGTTCAAATCGGCGCAGCCGTTCAGCGTCTGTCGAATACGCCATCGGCAGAATCTTCAGTGCCACATCGCGGTCCAATCGCCTGTCGCGAGCGCGATAAACTTCGCCCATGCCGCCTCTCCCGAGTAGCGACGAAACCTGATAGTGGTGAACTTGCCGGCCCACCCAAGATTTGGATGACTTGCTCGCTAGCGCCTGCGCTGCGACGTCCAGCGCCTGGCCATCGATCCAACCTTCACCCTGTGAATCATGAACGAGGAGAGACTCGACATCTTCCCGTAAGGCATTATCGTCACCGCAGGCTGCGTCAAGAAAGGCGGCGCGTTGATCCGGCGGAATTTCCGCTGCCTCTCGAAAAACCTTGCCGACTTTACGGTACCGTTCAGGCGTCATCGCGTTTGTCTCGGCTTAATTCGCGCAACAGCCAGGATCGAGCCAGACTCCAATCACTTTGTACCGTTCGCTCAGACACCTTGAGCACTTCAGCGATTGCTTCTTCGGTCAGCCCGCCAAAGAAGCGCAACTCGACAACCTGGCTTTGCCGTTCATCAAGCTTCGACAAGGTCGTGAGTGCTTCATCCAGATCCAACAACTCGGCGGTGTGGTCTGCAGTGATCGTCAAAGCTTCGTCCAACGAAACCTGCTCCAGGCCACCGCCACGTTTGATTCGATCCCGAGAACGAGCGAAGTCCACAAGAATGTGCCGCATTAACTTTGCCGCAGCGCCATAAAAATGGGCGCGATTCTGCCAACTCTGATACTCCGTCTCGATTAGGCGCAGATAGGCTTCATTGACGAGTGCCGTAGTTTGCAGGGCATGACCAACTCGCTCTCCCCGCATGTAGGACTGAGCCAGACGATGGAGTTCCCGATAGACCAAAGGTGTCAACTTTTCCAAAGCTGAACGATCGCCGTTACTCCAATCCGTCAGCCACTGAGTGATCTCATGGGTCAGAATCGCTCCTCTCGCGTTTTTTATCTCGGTGCGGCGAATTATAGCACCCAGTTCGACTCTGGGGGTTTTCACGTCCGACAACGCCTTAGTTAGTAAGGAGGAACAAAGATGAAAGGCATCAGTTGCAGAGTGAAACTCACCAGAGCCGCCGTCCTCGTATGGATAGCTCTTCTGGTTTCCGGCCCAGTCGTAGGCGCACAAAACTTCGATGAGAACCCATACGATGTGCTGGAGTGGAACCAGATCTTCATCGACATGCTCATTGCGACAAATGCCGCGAACGCCTCGAGTCCGCGGCTCGGGGCGATTGTTCACACGGCGATCTTCGATGCCTACAACGGCATCGATCGGCGCTATACACCAATTTTCGTTAACAACGAGGCTCCGGACCGCGCGTCGCGCCGAGCGGCAGTCATCGCGGCGGCGTACACTGCATTGACCAGCCTGTTTCCGTCTCAAAAGCCGGCGCTGGATACCAGCTATGCGGCTTCACTCGCCGCGCTGACCGACAATTGCGACGACGCAGACCAGGGGAGCAGACAACGGGGCTCATGCGCGAGGCGTATCGAGCGGATCGAGCGCGGAATCGCCTGGGGAACCGACGTAGCTCAGGCCGTGCTCGCATGGCGCGGGACCGATGGGTTCAGCGCCAGCTACGTTCCGTTCAATGGAGGAACCGCCGTGGGCCAGTGGCGACCGACACCGCCTCTGTTCGGACCGATGAGTTCCCAGGGGTTGGCATTCACCGCGATGTTCGTCCTGGATAACAGTACCCAGTACCGGCCTGGACCACCGCGGGCGCTGACCAGCCCGACCTACACGGACGATTTCAACGCGGTCAAGGTGCTCGGTCGCGATACGGGATCGGCGCGTACTGTAGACCAGACGGCGCTCGCTCCGTTCTGGGAGGGCAACGCGAGCATCCACTGGAATCAGGCAGCCAACCAGATGGCGCGTGCTAACCACCTGTCCATGTCCGACAGCAACCGGCTGCTCGCGGTCCTGAACATCGCGATGGCCGACACAATGAGCACCACCTGGAGCGCCAAGCGATTCTACGGGGACGTCTCCTTCGAAGTGACCTGGCGGCCGGTGACCTCTATTGCGCTGGCAGATACCGACGGTAATCCGCACACACTTCCTGAGCCGGGGTGGCTCCCCCTGATAAATACTCCATCGCACCCGGAATATCCTGCCGGGCACCCCAGCTTGAATGGTGCGGCTGCGACCGTTCTCCTCAGCTACTTTCGACGGCAACAACAGACGTTTACACTGACAACGACCGGACAACCGAGCCGCACGTACAACAGCATCGCGCAAGCACGCTCGGACGGTAACAACGCCCGGGTTTGGGGGGGCATGCACTACCCGAGCACAGTCGCTATCAGCGATGCAGCGGGCGAGGCGATCGCCAACTACGTCAATCGACACTCCATGCAGCGGCGCCACCCGCAGCGATGAAGATGACTAGGAGGACACCGAACGCGGCAGAGAACGGTGAGTACAAAAATGAATTCTGCGCCGGTAGCCGGCCCCTTGCCGCGAGCCGCCAAACGTCCGGTTCCCATCCATTTCGAGAATTGGTGCGACCTGGCTGCTCACGGCGTGCAAGTCAGATCAGCGTTAGGGGCCCTACTCGCGAAGGAGCCTTATGATCGTGAGAACAAGGTCCTCGGGTTTAAACGGCTTATAAATATACGCATTAAAGCCGGCCCGGATTGCTCTATCTTCATCACCGGGATAACGGAAGCCGGTCAGTGCAATGGCGGGAGTGAAGCCTCGGTATTCTCTGTTGTATTCGCGAATGGCTGCGATGAAAGCATATCCATCCGAACTCCCCAAACGCATGTCTGAGACGATTATGTCAGGCGGGTTTGTGCGATACGCAGCGAGGGCGGCTTCCGCCGAAGGTGCGGTAACCACATTCGCACCCCTCGCCTCGAGTGTGGTACGGAGGAGGTCACGGATGTCTTCTTCGTCATCAACGACCAATACTGTTTTGTTCGTAAGTTCCGTGCTCATTCCAGCCCTCCATTCCGATAACTCCCCGGTAAACGCGGATTATTGACGATATCTTTAGTATATTGCGAAGAGGTATCGGCTTGATTGATCGGGCCCAACTTGACAATACCGCGCAGAGTTTAAATGAGTCACTACGAACCCAAAACAAGACGTGACGCGTGGATCTATTACACTTGAAGGGGGACGATCCTTCGAGTGTTCCGTGAAGCCCTAGCTTCATCTTGGAAAATTTGGAATACGGTATCGAGCTTTGTGGTCCGAAACAGCTTCTGGATTTGCTCT
>DASRIZ010000299.1:0-12045 GCA_035649735.1 Blastocatellia bacterium
TACGGTATGCGGGGGATGCTTAATGGTTCAGGGTTCAGGGTTCAGGGTTCAGGTTTCAGAATTCCGGGTCGCGGTTCTCAGAACGTTGAACCATAAACTCTGAACCTTGAACCCTGAACCTTGAACCCTGAACCTTTTTACCCTACCCATGGAGCCGTTTGATTTTGACAGCCGCACGCGATTGATCTTTGGCGAAGGGTCGGTTGAAAAGCTCGGCGCTCTCGCGTTGGAGCTGGGAGCTCGCCGCACGCTGCTTGTTGCAGATAGGGGAATTCTGGCGTGCGGCTACGTCGAAACCGCGTCAACTCTGCTCGCTGAATCCGGCATAACGGTTTTCACCTTTCACGATTTCGATTCAAATCCCAACACGACAATGATGGAGGCAGGGCGCGATTTCGCCGCCTCGCTGGACATAGATTCGCTGATCGGGCTTGGCGGCGGAAGCTCGATGGATACGGCGAAGGCAATAAATTTTTTGCTGACCGGCGGCGGAAGAATGCAGGACTACTGGGGCTATGGCAAAGCTCGCGCGCCGATGCTTCCGATGATCGGCGTCCCTACGACTGCCGGCACCGGCAGCGAAGCCCAGTCGTATGCACTCATCTCCGATGCCGAGACTCACGTAAAGATGGCGTGCGGGGATCCCGGTGCGGCCTTCAAGGTCGCCATCCTTGATCCGCGGTTGACGGTATCCCAGCCCGCCGGAGTGACTGCGACTGCGGGGTTTGACGCTATCTCACACGCGGTCGAAACCTATGTCACCACCAAAAGCACACCTGCGTCGGAAGTCTTCTCGCTCGAAGCCTGGCGATTGCTTGAATCAAATTACGAACGGGTTCTCGCAAATCCGCAGGACATCGAAGCGCGAGGCGCCATGCAACTCGGCGCCTTTTGGGCGGGGCTTGCAATCGAGAACTCGATGCTTGGCGCAACTCACGCTTGCGCGAACCCGCTGACCGCAAACTACAACACCGAGCACGGTGTGGCGATCGGGTTGATGCTACCGCACGTGGTGCGATGGAACGGCGCGGCTGTCGGGAATCGCTATGAGCGCTTCGTAAGAAACAGTTCTGTGGCGCTTGATACAACCGCTCCGTCGGAGGTCCTCGCTGAAAGACTTGAGGCGTTGCTCGCGGCCGGTGGATTGACGCGCGGCTTGAAGACCGCGGGAGTTATTGAAAGCGATTTGCCGAGGCTCGCACAGGAGGCGGCCGCGCAATGGACCGGGCGGTTTAATCCGCGGCCGTTTGGCGCCGCGGAAGCGCTCGAACTCTACCAGCGAGCGTATTGAATGGGACGCGGTAATACCCCCAACTTCAGTTGGGTGGTGCGCCCTCCGTCAGGAGGGCCATGTTTGTAGACGCCGTGACGAGGCGTCCCCGCCGTCCGTCAGGAGGGCCATGTTTAGCGCTACGAATTATTCGCCCCGCTGAGTTTACATGGCCCTCCTGACGGAGGGCAGGACGTCGGCTCGCAGTCGCCTCTATAAACATTGCCTCCTGACGGAGGGCCAACCTTCACGCAAAGGAGGTAAATCGTCTTTGTTTATGATGTCATCCAAAAAGACTCTCGCGATCCTTTTAACGCCTGTTTGGCTGGTGCTGTTTGTCTTGCCCTCGAAGTCGCAGCTTCCGCCGGAGACCTGGTCTCAGTTCAGGGGCGGGCATTCGTTGATGGGTGTGTCTGTCTCAAACGTCCCAAGAGACCTTCGGGTCTTGTGGACTTATGAAGCAGGCGAATCAATCGAGTCCTCTGCGGCCATAGTCAACGGCGCAGTGTATGTCGGTTCCCAATCGGGCCACCTCGCAGCCCTCAACTTGTCGAACGGATCGGTGCGCTGGAAATACAAGACCGGCGGACCTATCGGCGAGTCGTCTCCTTGTGTAGCCGGCGGCGCGGTGTTTATCGGCGATCTCAATGGAACGCTTCACGCAGTCAACGCCGGCAACGGTAATGCGATCTGGACCTTCAAGACCGGCGGCGAAATCAAGTCATCACCGGTTGTAGTAGGCGACCGAGTATTGATCGGTTCTTACGATGAACATCTCTATTGTGTGTCCGCTTCGAACGGCGCGTTAATTTGGAAGTTCCGGGCAAACGGACCGATTCATTGCACAGCCGGTGTATCGCGCGGAATGGCTTTCGTCGCCGGCTGCGATGAGGTCTTTAGAGCGATACGAATAACTGACGGCAAGGAGATGTTTCACATAGCTTCGGGCGCTTACACCGGCGCGTCGCCCGCGCTTGTAGGACAAAAGGCATATTACGGAACCTTCAACAATGAAGTCCTCGCGGTGAACCTTGCGACCAGGCGGATCAGTTGGCGCTACCGTAATCGCCAGCGGCAATTCCCTTATTATTCGTCGGCTGCCGTGGCCGAAGGTAAGGTGGTGGTTGGCGGCCGCGACAAGATGGTCCATTGCGTGGACGCGGCTACGGGGAAGGAACTGTGGACTTTCATGACTCGCGCTCGAGTCGAGTCGTCGCCGGCGCTGGCGGATGGAAGAGCGTTTGTTGGATCGAATGATGGGAAGTTCTACGTATTGGACTACAAGACGGGCCAGAAGGTGTGGGAGTTCAATGCAGGCGCGCCGTTGTCAGCGTCTCCGGCGATTGCGGCAGGTCGAGTGGTTATCGGGTCTGAGGATGGAAGGCTCTACTGCTTTGGGCAGTGAACGTTTGCATTGGACGCCTCATTTGGAGTGCGCCGCCCTCTTCCGCATTGCGTGGCTTTAGCATGCGGGGCGGCGCTTTTGTGTGTGGTGCTAAGGCCGCGGAAAAGTTTGAGTAACGCGGTGCGGGATGCGTAGGTGGCCACCCATTTCACTGGGGACTCCCGTTGAGAAGGTTTTCTTGGGTCTTAGCACCACACTACGAAAGCGCCGCCACGCATGAGAAAGGTGTTCAATGCGGAAGAGGGCGGCGCACTCCAAATTAGGCGTCGAATGCCAATTATAGCGTTCATTCGGGCAGCTCCTCTCGCGCAGGCTCCGGCAGCCAGAAGCTCGCAATCAATCCAATCCCGTAAACAAGAAAAGCCACCGCCGCTGCCCCATACGCAAGATGAGCTGCCGGAGTACTGCCGGGCATCACCGCCGCGAACTGTGTCGTTAGCAGGGCCGCCGAAGTTCCTACCATCCTGCCGCCCACGTTGGCCGCAAAGCTCTCCCCCGTTCCTCGAAGATGAGTCGGATACATCCGCGGCAAATAGTTTCCCCAAAAACTCAATTGCGCGACCGTGAAAAGCCCGGCGAAAAAGACTCCCCATTTCAACAGTTCGAGATTGCTGACCGCCGGATAGATAAACACCAGAGGCACTATGATCAGCCCCGGTATCTGAAAAATGCGGAGCAGCTTGCGTCGCGACATAATGCGAATAGCCAGAAACGCAAGCAGAAACCTGCCCACCAATCCCCCAAGCTCTTGAAGCGTTTGAATTCCGGCAACTGTCGACTGGACGATCTTTTGCCGTTCGGGAGGAGGTATGCTGCTATCGACTGGAATTAGTGCTGGAACAATCTGCGGAAGTTGCTGGATAGCACCGAAAGCCGCGCCCAGGCTGCACGCAAAGATCAACGCGCTTACCAGCGTCGTCCGGCGAAACTGAGGCTTGAAAATCTCGCCGATACTCGGACGTTTGAGTGTGCCCGCTGCCTTCTTCTCTTTCCATACCGGCGACTCAGGCAGAAACGGGCGAATAACTATCAGCGGAATCGCCGGAATCAGACCGGAGATCAACAGATAACGCCAGGCGTCGTGGCCCCCGTGAATCGCCGGCAGCGACAGCGCGACCTTCGCAATCAATAGCGCCATTAGACTGACCATGAATCCGCCCAGCGACGAGAAGGCCTGGGTGTAACCGATTACAGTTTCGCGTCGTTTGGGTTCGGGGAATAGTTCGGCCAGCCACGCGACCGCGGCCACGAATTCCACGCACACACCGACGAACGTCGTCGTCCTCAACACAAGCAGCATCGGCAAGGAAGTCGCAAACCCGGCTCCCAGCGCCGAAAACGCGTAGAGCAAAATGCTCCATGTAAGGATCCTCCGGCGACCCAGCCGGTCTGTGAGATATCCTCCCAACAGCCCGAATATTCCCCCGCACACCGCCGGCACATAGAACATGAGGTCGCGCCAGCGAGTGTACTCCGGCGTTCCAAATGTCAATCCCCCGAGCTGCTCGAGCGCCGGCCGCAGGATAAGCGGAAGCATCAAGAGCTCGTATGTATCAAATGCGAAACCGATGACCGCGATGATGCAGATGAGCCACTGAACGCGGGTGAGACGCGGAGCGCTGTCAGACGAGCCAGTTGAGGTCATAATGGGCTAGCATTCTTTGTGAAGTTCCAACCTTACGTCAAGCCACTGGTTGCCATCGCGGTATTGATTGACACCCCGCTCGAGCGATCGATAGCCTTCTTCAAATGAACGCGATTGTCACACAAGTCAAAAGCGCGGCAGCCGAGCTCGGCTTCGACGTTGCCGGCATATCTTCAGTCGAGCCCCTCGAACGTGACGACATCGCGTTTAACCGCTGGTGTGACGAAGGTCACGGCGCAGATATGGGTTATATGACTCGGCGCCCGGAGTTACACGCCCGCCCCGCTGTGCTTGTGCCGTACGCGCGGTCGCTGATAACCCTGGCTGTTGACTATGCAGTTTCGGCGCCTCCGTTCGAGCACGAACATCGCTATGGTCGTGTGGCCCGGTATGCCTGGGGGCTGGATTATCACGACGTCGTAAAGCCGCGGCTTAAGGCGCTGGTCGACAAGATTGAAGCGATCGCCGGCCGCGAGGTCCACGCGAGATGTTTTGTCGACGCGGTGCCGCTTCTGGAACGGGCGGTCGCTGCGCGAGCGGGGCTGGGGTTTTTTGGGAAGAACACTAACTTGCTGCAACCGCGAAGCGGCTCGTGGTTCTTTTTGTCTGAGATTCTGCTCGATCTCGAGCTTCCCGCCGACGATCGCGAGATCAAAGTCAGTTGTGGTTCTTGCCGCCGGTGCATCGACGCTTGTCCCACTGATGCCTTTCCTGCTCCGTATGTGTTGGATTCTCGGAAGTGCATCTCTTATCTGACTATTGAAAACAAAGGCGCGATTCCGCGCGAGCTGCGAGCGTCGGTCGGCGACTGGGTCTTTGGCTGCGACGTGTGTCAGGATGTTTGCCCGTTCAATCGCTTCGCTTCGGATACTCGATGGCCGGAGTTTCATCCGGAAGCGGGCGTTGGTCCCAGGCTTGATCTGGTTGCGGTGCTTTCGATTGCGACCGACGAGGAGTTTCGCGCGCGATTCCGAGGAACGCCTCTCGCGCGGCCAAAGCGTCGAGGGCTTCTGCGGAACGCTGCGGTTGTCGCGGCTAATGTTGGGGCAACGAAGACAGTGCCGGCATTAATCACGCGTGTCGAGGATGATCCCGAGCCTTTGATTCGGAATCACTGTTTGTGGGCGCTTTCGCGACTGGATCCAAAGCGCGCGTCGACCATCGCCGAACGGCTGGTGAATAGTGACCCCGATGCATTGGTTCAGGAAGAGGCAGGGTTGGTCCTTGGTTATTGATCAATAGGACCGATAGGACCTATATTTTTCAATGATTCATTCCTTTCAATTCAGGATCGAGCACCCGGATGCTGGCCGGCGGCTTGATGAATTTTTCGCAGCGCGCTTTGGCGGGCTCAGCCGTATGCGGATTGCCAGCTTGATTGAAGCCGGAGTCTGTTTTGTGAATGGCGCCGTCGCGCGAGCAGGTTATCGAGTCATTGTTGGAGACACCGTGGATGTTTCCCTGGATGACGCTGCTCCTACGTCGATGAGCCCCGAGCGCATTCCGCTCGAAGTCATATACGAAGATGAGCATCTGGTCGTTGTAGTCAAGCCGGCAGGGATACTGGTCCATCCTACAATGAGCGTTAAAACCGGCACGCTTGCCAACGCGCTTGCGTATCATTTGAACAAATCGAGGATTGAAGATGGAGTATGGATGCTGGATTCGCGATCTTCGATTCCCGATCCTCAGCCCGTGATCAGGCCCGGGCTCGTGCACCGGCTCGATCGAGCCACGTCAGGGCTGATCGTTATCGCCAAAACGCCTCGAGCGCTCGCGGTGCTGTCGCGCCACTTCCGAAAACGGCTTGTTGAAAAAAGATACCTGTCCTTGGTGAGTGGTGTTGTCGAGCAGGACGCCGGTTCGATCAATGCGCCGATTGGCCGGGATCCCGACCAAAGACCTCACTGGCGAGTGATGGATGGCGGAAGACACGCCGAAACGAAATTCAGAGTGCTTGAACGACTGGCCCGCGCCAGTCTGCTCGAATTGGAGCCGGTAACCGGACGCACAAATCAGCTTCGGATTCACTGTGCTGGCGTCGGACATCCGATCATCGGCGACGAAATGTATGGTATGTCGAATTCCGAATCTGATCCCCAGGTTGAAACTGTCGCTCGGCCATCCAGGATTCTTGGGCTGGAATCCGGACGCCTTTGCTTGCACGCCTCGAGTTTGGCGTTTCACCATCCGGTGGGCGGAGATTGGATGCAGTTTGTTTCATCGTTGCCCGACGAATTCAAAAGAATTGTGGATCAAAACCGGGAAGAATAGGTCCTATAGGTCATATGGGTCCTATTCACTCCCCTGCGACGCCGTGGCCTTCGCCGCCAATGTACGCCCGGCAGAGCTTTAAGAACGACTCCAGCGCTGGTGGAAGATATTCGCTCTTTAGATAGGCGACGCCGAACTCCCACTTCACATCCAGATCACGAACGGGCACCGCGTGCAGCGACCCTCGCGCGACCTGTGTGTGAACCGAACCGCGCGGAAGAATCGTTACGCCAAAACCAAGCTCTACCATCTTGACGATCGCTTCAGTGCGCTGGAGCTCCATAACAATCTTTGGCTCAAGCTTGTTCTTCTCAAAAAAAAGATCGATTAACCTTCGCGTATTTCCGCCTTTTTCTCCGAGAATCAACTGCTCGGATGAGAGTTCCTCCGCGGTTATCACCCGCGAACGGGCCAGCTTGTGTTGCGGGCTCATCGCCGCCACCAGCCGGTCGCTTCGAAGCGTTTCTGTCAAAACGTCGGATGCTTCAACCGGAAGAGACACCAGCCCTACGTCAATGCTGCCGGCCAGGATCTGTTCGATAATTTTCTCGCTGGTTCCTCCGACCACGGAAAGGTCGAGCAGCGCGTACTTGCGTTTGATCTCGCTGAGGATTTCCGGCAACGGATGCGCGGTTATCGCAGTCGATGCGACGCCGACGTGGAGTCTTCCGCGCGACGGCCCGCCGATCGCCGCGAGGTCAGCCTTCGCGTCGTCGTGCGCTCGGATGATGGTCTCAGCGTGCCCAAGCAACGCGCGGCCGGCTTCGGTCAGATAGAGTTTTTTGTTTACCCGTAGAAACAGCGGGACGCCTATTTCTTCTTCGAGCTGGCGCATGTGAACGCTGACCGCGGCTTGCGTCAGATGAATACGCGAAGCCGCCTGGGTGAAAGAGCCCGATTCAGCAACGGCTTTGAACGTTCTCAAAAGCCTGAGTTCCATAGAAAGGAAGGTCAGTAGTCAGGAGTCTTAGACCCCGAGATCCGCCCGCGGCGCTCCTTCATTGCGTCTGTTTCATGTCTGGCGTCAGGCAGCACGCTGCTTGATAAGTTACATTCTGCTGCTGGCGTGCTTTTGTCCGCCTTGCTTCTGAGCTATATCCTGCCAGCCGCGCGCCGGTTTGAGTATGAATCGGGGTCGATCACCTATCGCTTCCGGCACTCTGGCTACATCTTCATGGTTCTCCAGGTAATCGATCGCTTCCCTGGCTGCATCCTCAGATAGTCCGATTGAACCAGTCAGGCTGGATTCCTCAACACCATCCTGCTCAAACTCTGTTTGGTGTTCCAGCAACCATTCGACTATACGATCCGCATTTTCGTGAGCGCTTGTTTTGTGATTTTCCGTCATAGTGTTCTCCTAATAAGTAACAAGCTCGCCCACAAAAACAATCTAAAGTGTTAGAACGACCTAATCAAGAGAGCCACGGCGATGACCTAATTAGTGAAAACAGAGCAGAACTAAACATTTCGTTATCATAACCATAAAAACAAATCGTTTTACATGCGCGTCGGTAGGGGCTATAAGAGGTTTAAGAGCTGTGAAAGGCCAAAGTAATGTTTGAAGACGACCGCGCCCCGGTCACCCTCAGTGAGATTTATAGTCAATCCGCTTCGTGTCAGCGAACTCGCCGGCAGGCGCAGCCGCTCCGTAGATCAGTTTATTCCGTTAGATGCCATATTAGTTTGCTTTGTAACCAGCGCTGCGCTCGGGTGCGCGGTGGCTCGTCATCTGGGCGCGCCCAAAGTGTTGTTGAATGTTTGATCGATAGAAGGAATCCGGGAGATAACCCGGATGTTTAAGCAGTCTTATGTCAAAGATCCTCACAACCGATAGATCAAATGCCCCAAACCAATCATCGACTGGCTCACTGTTGATCGACCACCACAGAGCAGCTCGGGAGAAGTATTACCTGGGCATCGACGGAGGCGGCACGAAGACGCACGCGGTGATCACCGACTCGGAATGCCGGGTCCTCGGCGAAGGCTACAGCGGCGCAGCCAATCCACTGCGCATAGGTCTGGAAGAAGCACTCTCGCACATCGAGCAAGCAGTTGCCGACGCGTGCGCTCAAGCGGGCATCGAGATCGGTGACATCGACTCTGGGTGTGCAGCGATAGCGGGCATCAATCACCCCATTCACTATCACACGATGAAGGACGCTCTGGATGAAGCGCTTTCGGTGGGCGGGCTCGAGCTGGTAACCGATGCTCGAGCGGCGCTCGAAGGAGCGCTCGACGGTAAGCCCGGCGTGGTTGTGATCGCCGGCACCGGTTCGATCGCGATCGGCGTCAACGCGGACGGGCAACAGGCGCGCGCAGGCGGGTTTGGCCCAACCCTGAGCGACGAAGGATCGGGATACTATATTGCGCAACGGGCGTTGAAGGCGGTCGTCTCCTCGTTCGACGGCCGGTCGCCCGGGACGACGCTGGCCGAGCGAATTTGCAGGAGGCTCGGGGTCTCGGACCCGAGCGATTTGCCCGGCGTCATTTATAACAGCGACTCTGAACCGGTAGACATCGCGCCGCTCGCAGAGCTGGTAGATGAGGCGGCTCGCGAAGGCGATGAGGTTGCGCGACAGATACTTTCAGCGGCCGGTCGCGAGCTTGGACGGCTTGCGGCATCGGTGATTGATAAGCTGGATCTACATTCGAGCGCGTTTCGAGTAGCTTGCGTCGGCAGCGTGTTTAGATCAGGCGAGGTGGTGTTGGAGCCTTTGCGGGAAGCGGTCTCGCGTATTGCGCCTCACGCGGAAATCGGCCCGCCGCTTTATCCGCCCGCTATCGGCGCCGTTAAGCTAGCGCAAAAGAAATCTGAGTTAACTGACGTTAGAAGCGAGTAGCCGGGTCAAAAACATCGCTAAATTCGGTGCGCTGCCTGGCGAGGTGAATGGGCTTCGTTCCTGGTGCGCCCTCACCGCGCCAATCAGTTTCGAGAAACATCGCCCGTAAGTCGCGCGCTGCTGCGATCGGACTTTTTACGTTTCGCTTCGAACGGCAACATCCGTCGTTTGGCTTCCGCCTCTTCCTTATGACACTGCATGCGCTCGATCTGATCATAATCGTCGCGTATCTCGGCGGCGTTGTGCTGCTGGGCTGGTACTTCAGCCGCAAGCAAAAAGATCTGCGTGATTATTTTCTTTCGGATCGAGATGTGCCCTGGTGGGCGCTTGCCGCTTCGATTGTCGCGACTGAAACTTCGGTGGTCACGTTTATAAGCGTTCCCGCTTTCGCCTTTGCTGCAAATGCCCGAGGCGAAGGGGGCAACTTCACGTTCATGCAGCTCGTGGCCGGGTACATGGTTGGGCGGCTGGTGATCGTGGCTCTTTTTATTCCGCTTTATTTTAAAGGCGAGCTTTTTACGGTTTACCAGATTCTCGACCGCCGATTTGGCGGACCGGTAAAGCGAGTTGCGGCGTCGCTGTTTATTGTCACGCGTTCCTTATCGGACGGCGTTCGGATATACGCGACCGCGATCCCGCTGGTCGCGCTCACGGGCTGGGCTGACTGGAAATCGATTTTGATGATAGGCGCGGTGATGATCGTGTTCACCTATCTGGGAGGCATAACAGCAGTCATCTGGATAGAGGTCATCCAGCTATTGATCTATAACATCGGCGCGATAATCGCTGGGTTGATCCTGCTCAATCTGATAAGTGGAGGCTGGAACGAGGTCGTCGCCGTCGGGAGCGAGGCGGGTAAGTTTCGGGTCTTTGATTTTACAACCGACATCGCACGCAGCTACACGTTCTGGGCTGGAGTGATTGGAGGCGCGTTTCTCACGACTTCGACCCACGGCACCGATCAGTATATGGTGCAGCGCTACTTGTGCGGCAAGAACGCGAGGCAGGCAGCGAAGGCGCTTTTGGCAAGCGGCATCATCGTGTTCGTGCAGTTTGTAATGTTTCTGTTGATCGGAGTAATGCTGTTTGTCTTTTATAGCCGTTATCAAACGCTGCCCGCGGAGATCAGCGCTGACCGTGTGTTTTCACATTTCATAGTCAACGAGCTGCCAAGCGGAGTTATTGGGCTGGTGATTGCGGCGATGCTTGCGGCGGCGATGTCGTCGTCGCTGAACGCGCTTGCGTCTACGTCGATTACGGATTTCTATCAGCCGTTGTTTGCGCCTAACCGCTCGCAAGGGCATTATATGCGTGTATCCCACTTCATAACCGCCATATGGGGAGCGGTACAGGTTGCCGCCGCGCTATTCGTGATAGGACGAGACCGTCGTATCGTTGACACGGTTCTGTCGATAGCGTCGTTCACCAATGGTCCGATACTGGGGCTCTTTTTCTTAGGCACATTCACCCGGCGCGTCAGACAGGCGGGTGCTCTTGTAGGGGTGAGCACCGGGATCGCGGTGATGATGTTTGTGTGGGCGCGGCTGAACGTTTCGTGGCAGTGGTATGTGCTGATCGGTTCGACGGTGACGTTTGTAGTTGGATATGCGGCAAGCCTGATGTTTGAGCGAGGAGCGATTGCTGCGGAGCCGGCCGCGGAAGAGATTGTTTGAGGGTTGTTGGGTCAAATGAATTGTAAGGATTTCGAAAGAACGCTTAGCGCAAAGACGCAAAGGACCGCAAAGCTCGCGAAGGGCTTGGCGTCTTCGCGGTCCTTCGCGTCTTTGCGCGAACCAGTCTTCCGCAGAGCGATTATTGCAATCGTTTGTTTTACTCTGCTTTTCCCTGTTGCATCCGTTCCAGGCCAACGCACCGAAAAGCCATCCAGGTTAGCAGTTGTCAAACCCGAGTCAGTTGGCATGTCCAGCGAACGGCTGGCGAAGATCGACGACGCGGTACTCGAATCGATCGCGCGCAAAGAAACGCCCGGCGCAGTTGTTCTGGTAGCCCGCAAAGGACGCATCGTTTATCGCAAAGCGTTTGGCGACCGCGCGATTGAACCAAAGCGCGAAGCGATGACCGTCGATACGATCTTCGATCTGGCTTCGTTAACCAAAATCGTTGCTACGGCAACGTCAATAATGATTCTTGTCGAGCGAGGCAAGGTGTCACTCGCCGATCCGGTTGCGCGTTACATTCCTGAGTTCGCCAAGAACGGCAAAGAGCGAGTAACGGTCGAGCAGTTGATGACGCATCGCGCGGGCTTGGTGCCGGACAATGAGATCGCGGACTATGTTGGAAAGACGGTAGACCCACTTCCAATGATCTATGAATTACGTCCGAGCTACGAGCCGGGGACGAGATTCGTGTATTCCGATGTTGGGTTTATAGTGGCAGCCGAGATCGCCCGGCGAGTCGCCGGTAAAGCCATAGATCAGTTCGCGCGTGAGACCATTTACACTCGCCTTGGGATGAACAATACGTGGTTCAGTAACACCGAGATAGTAAAAGCGCTTTCAGTTATCCACAGTCAAAAAGGGTCATACGACTTAACCAATGAAGCCAATGCGTGGTATAGCCGGATTGAACGAACCGCCCCAACCGAAAACCG
>DASRIZ010000300.1:0-42162 GCA_035649735.1 Blastocatellia bacterium
TGCTGGATGACTCAGGCCGCGATGTCGAACCCGACAGCGGCGTTGTCGGCGAAGTGATCACTCGGGCCAACGTTGTGATGAAGGGGTACTGGCAGCAGCCGGAAGCGACCGACGCGGTGATCGTCGATGGGTGGTTTCACACCGGCGATATGGCGTTGCTGGACAGCGAAGGTTTTATTGAAGTCGTCGATCGCAAGAAGGACCTTATCATTTCAGGCGGCGAAAACATTTCATCGATCGAAGTGGAAGGGTTCCTCTACAAGCACCCGGCGGTGCTTGAAGCCGCGGTTATAGCGGCGCCTGATGAGCGTTGGGGTGAAACCGTCTGCGCAGTTGTTGTTTTCAAGCCCGGGGCCCAGGCGAGCGAGGAAGAGTTGATCGAGTTTTGCCGCGCCAATCTTGCCCACTTCAAATGCCCGCGACGCATTCAGTTTATCGAGGCTCTCCCGCGTACCGCGACGGGAAAGATTCAAAAGAATGTGCTGCGCGACAAGTATTGGGGCAATCAGGCAAAGCGCGTCGGATAAGTGTGTCACACTCTTCGTGAGGTAGACGATGATGCCCGACTTTCGACGATTTGCAGCACCGCTTTTCTTTGTCACTGCTATTCAACTTGCAGTTTTTGCCCAGGTTCCAACTCAGGACGCACCAAAGGTCGCGGAGCGCTACACCAAATATGAGTATCAAATCCCTATGCGCGATGGAGCTCGACTCTACGCGGCCGTCTATGTGCCAAAAGATACTTCTCAGAAGTACCCGTTTCTGCTTACTCGGACCCCTTACAGCATTTCGCCTTATGGCGTAGACCAGTACCGCACGTCGCTTGGACCGTCTGAGCATTTCGATAAGGAGGGCTTTATATTCGTCTTCCAGGACGCGCGTGGACGGTTTATGTCCGAGCGCGAGTTCCTGCAGGTGCGTCCTCATAATCCAAACAAGAAGAGCAACAAGGACATCGACGAGAGCACTGATACCTACGACACCATCGAGTGGCTGCTCAAGAACATTCCGAATAACAACGGTAGAGTCGGAATGATCGGCATTTCGCAACCCGGATTTCACGTCGCTGCAAGCCTGATGGATGCGCATCCGGCGCTCAAAGCCGCCTCGCCGCAGGCGCCGACCGCCGACTACTACATGGGCGACGATGTTTATCACAACGGCGCATTTATGCTTGGCGCGAACTTTGGGTTCTACGGCTTCTTTACACCGCGAAAAGGCGACCCCGCGGTTCCAAGGCCACGAGTTGGGTTCGATTACGGTACGCCCGACGCTTACGAGTTCTTTTTGAAGATGGGTCCGCTTGCCGAGGCCAGCAGGAAGTACTTCAACGGTGAAGCTGTCTACTGGCAGGAGATTGTAGATCATCCCAACTATGACGAGTATTGGCAGTCGCGGTCGCTATGGAAGTTTATGAAGAACGTCATGCCGGCCGTTCTCAACGTCGGAGGATGGTTCGACGCCGAAGACCCGATGGGGCCATTTCATATCTATCGCGCGGTCGAGAAGAACAATCCGAACACGACAAATCTCTTGGTGATGGGTCCGTGGTGTCACGGCTGCTGGTCGCGCGGCGACGGCGACAAGTTGGGCAATCTGAATTTCAACGTAAAGACCGCCGCGTTCTTTCGTGAACAGATTCAGTTTCCGTTCTTCATGCGCTATTTGAAAGACAAGCCCGTCGAGATGCCCGAAGCGTGGATGTTTTTGACTGGGTTGAATGAATGGCGAAAGCTGGACGCGTGGCCTCCAAAGGGTCTGCAAGCGAAGACCTTTTATCTTAACGCCGGTGGGCTCTTATCCAGCGATGCTCCTGTTGACAACGGGCCGGCGGCGTTTGATGAATACATCAGCGATCCCAACAAGCCTGTGCCTTATCTCGGGTACGTCGCGGAAGGAATGACTCGCGATTATATGACCGAAGACCAGCGGTTTGCCGCGTCGCGCACGGATGTTCTGGTGTATGAGACGCAGCCGCTCGCGGAGGATTTGACGATCGCCGGCCCGATAAAAGTGAATCTGCAAGTTTCAACCTCCGGCACCGATTCGGATTTTGTTGTGAAGTTAATCGACGTTTATCCTGGTGATTATCCGACTCCTCAACCGACGGGCGCCGATGGACGGCCGTCGCCTGTGCCGGCAAACGCTGTGAAGATGGGTGGGTATCAACAATTGGCAAGAGGCGAACCGTTTCGCGCGAAATTCCGAAACAGCTTTGAGCGGCCGGAACCGATGATCCCCAACAAGCCGGCGCTGATCAGCTACGAGCTGCCGGATGTGTATCACACGTTTCGCAAGGGGCATAAGATCATGGTGCAGGTGCAGAGCAGTTGGTTCCCGCTCGTTGATCGCAACCCGCAGAAGTTCATGGAGATCCCAAAAGCAAAAGCTTCAGACTTTCAGAAAGCGACGCAGCGGGTGTATCGCTCGCGAAGTCTGAGTTCTTCGGTGACGCTTTCTGTGGAACCTCGAAGTCGCTAGTGACTTAGGTTGCCGCGAACTTCAATCGACGAATCCTTGGTGCGTCATCATCGTTGTTCAGGAAGACCGATCCGGCGGGCGAGATCCTGAAACCGTGAGTCGGAGGCAACGCCGTCCATTAACGGGTCGGTCATCACAAACACCAGACGGTCATCACGGCTCGCGTAGGCTTTCTCAAGCCACTCGAATGTCTGATCCCTTTCCCCTAAACCCGCATAGACCATCGCAATATACGAGGGCTGTACGTATTGCTGCTTCGAAAGCTCTCTCAGCCGAAAAAGCACATTAGCTGCCTCGGTCCTTTTACCTGAGATCGCGTAGGCATTCCCAAGTATCGTCAGATAGACGGATACGCCAGGCGCCGATTTTGTAGGCTCCTCGGCGGCGAGTATTGCCTGCTCATTCATTCCTTTTCTCAAGTAAGCCTGTGAAATAAACGCAGACGCCGGGCCGAATTCCCGATCCATCTGCAGCGTGCGGTTCAGCTGGCCTATCGCTTGATCGTATTTCCGGCCGCAATAGTAAAGACGCCCCGCGACCGCTCCGATGATTAGCGACAAAGGATCCAGTTCTTGAGCGCGCTTGATCTCAGCGATTGCTTCATCGTGCCGCCCCATAACCTGAAGGTGCTCGGCATACCACTGATGCGCGGTAGCGTAGTTTGGATTCAAGGCGATCGACTTTTTGAATTCAGCCTCGGCGTTTTTGAAATCCCACTCGTAACTGGTCAGTATGTTTGCAAGCGACGTATGCGCCTCGGCAAGTTGTTGATCCAATGCGAGCGCTTTCAACGCCGCCGCCTTGGCCTTTGGAAAGCCGTCGTTTGGTTCCAGCAGCGCGTACGTGCCAAGCAGCGCGTAGCAGTCGGCGAGACCGGCATAGGCAAGCGCGTAGGCCGGATCTTTCTCGACTGCTTGATTGAAGAACTCGATCGCTTTCCTGAATCCCTCTTCATCTCTTCGATTGAGCCAGAATTGTCCCTTGAGATATTCCTGATACGCCTCGCCGCTCTCGGTGTGCCGTCTCGCGAGCAGTTTTTCTTCGGTTCCTGAAAGATTCAACCGGAGTTTGTCGGATATGCTCTTCGAGATTTCCTGTTGGAGAGAAAGTATGTCCGAAATTCTATGGTTGTAATGTTGACCCCAAAGCAGTCTGTTCTCTTTGGTATCGATGAGTTCAGCGCTCACCAGAAGGTTATCGCCTTGAACTCGGATAGTCCCGGTGAATACCGCTCGGACTGCCAGTTCACGGGCCACGGTCTGCGGGTCCGCTTGTTGGCCCTTGTAGCGAAACACAGAGCTGCGCGGTATGACTCTCAAAGTGCTCACCTGCGAAAGGTCGTAGATAATGCTCTCGCTGATTCCGTCGGACAAATAGTCGGCGTTTTGATCATTGCCGGCATTGACGAATGGAAGGACTGCTAACGAATCAATCCCGCTTTTGCCGGTAAACAGGATCGAGGCAGCAATGACCGCGGAGATCGCGACTATTGCAACGGCCGCGAATAGGAAGCCTCGCTTGTGCTGCTTTATCCCGGTCGCAATGTATTCTGCGCTCGATGTTGTATGTTCAGCGCGTGTATCGACGGTGGTTGCCGGACTAACCTTTCCGCTGTCAAACCCTGAGATCCGAAGCCTGTCGCCTGAACGCGATCGCTCGAGCTCTCCGTCGATTTCAAGCTGTTGTCTCAAACGTTTCAGATCGATCAACAGATCCTGAGTTGTCTGATATCGCTCTTCCTGTCGCTTGGCCAGGGCCTTTGTAATGATGCGTTCCAATTCGGCGGGCGCGTCCGGAGAGTGAAATACAAGCGGCGGCGGATCGGTCTTCAAGATTGAAGCGATGATGTCGCTGGTGGTTTCGCCTTCAAACGGCGATCTGCCGGTAACCATCTCGTACAACAGAACGCCAAAACTAAAAATGTCCGTACGCGCATCGACTGGCTTGCCTCGGGCCTGCTCAGGAGACATATAGGCTAGCGTGCCTAGCAATACGCCCGGCTCGGTCGTCGCCCGAGCGAGCGTTGGAGCGTCGGTGCTGGTCGAAGGCGTTTCCTGCTGCGAAGGCTTGGCGAGCCCGAAATCAAGCACCTTTACGAATCCATCCGGGCGCAGCATCACGTTTTCCGGCTTGATGTCCCGGTGAATGATTCCCGCGCCGTGAGCTGCCGAGAGAGCGCCGGCGATCTGGACCGCAACATCAAGCGCTTCTCGGACGGGCATTCGGCCGCGCAGCATTTCCTGACGCAGAGTCCGCCCTTCGATGTATTCCGAGGCAATAAACTGCAAGCCTTCGGCGTCGCCAATCTCGTAGATGGTAATGATGCCCGGGTGATTCAACGCGGATGCCGATTTCGCCTCCTGAACGAATCGAGCCATCCGGTTGGCGTCGGAAGCAAACTCAGGAGGGAGCAATTTAAGTGCAACCTTGCGATCCAACCGCATGTCCTCGGCGAGATAGACCTCACCCATGCCGCCCTTGCCGAGTTCTTTTATGAGCCGGTAATGCAGAATGTTTTGAGGGACAAAGGCCAAACTACTGCAACCTCGAGCAAGCGATTGTTAGCGCGGGAACGAATTTGACTCTAGTAGGCGACATGATTGATGTCAACGAACTCTTGCCTAATCTCTTCCTCAGAGCACCCAACAGGTCACTGAGGTGAGTGAATCAGAAGGGAAGTTGGTTGCAGGAGGAGACGCCTTTGCAAGCATGCTCGCCTGGATTACATCTCTTAACCCCGAGTCATTTAATACGTTTACGGTGACGGCGTTCCGATCTCTTTAAGAATTCCTTCGACGAAAGCTCAGGTAAACGATCCTCCTTTCTCTCGCCTTGCAAGCGTGTGATCACTCCAAAGGGTATATCGGAGTCCACTCGGTGGGCGACCGAGACGCTATTTCCCTTTTGCGAGCGCGAAGATTGGTTCTATGTCGACGGGCACGTCGCTGAGTTTGTCGAGCCCCTTCTGCATTACTGGTCTGATCACGCCGTACTTTTCAAGCATCGCCTTCGCTTTGTCGTAAGAACCTTCGGCCTCGATCGTAAGTATCTCGCTCGCCAGTTTGCGCACGGCCTCCTTGATTCTCGCCGTATCGATGCTAAACGTACCTGCGCCTTCGTCAACCTTTATAGCGCCCTCGTCGAGCAGATAGTTGAACTGAAGCGCCTGTCCTTTGCCGTGCGCTTCGTTTACCCCAAAGCGGACCGAGCGAAACGAGCTGGCCAGGTAAGTCGTGTAAAGATCCCGCTCCATCGCCCGGTCAACTGAGCCTTTGTCGATCAGGTATTGCAGCGCCCACAGACCGGTGATGTCGGCTTTTGCTTCTTCGAGCGCTGAATAAAGCTCCTTCAGTTCTTTTCGAGGATTCGTATCCCGCCCACCGATCTTGATGTTGTGAGGGCCGAGACCATGCATTAATTCGTGCGCGAGAATGTGCGTGAAAAAAGCATCGAACCCAATCTGAGACTGTTGTGACGGATCCATCACCACCCGTGAGATTGGAACAAGAACTTGTTTGAACTTGGCTTCCTGAACGTTCTTGAGCATCACCCGTTTCGAACCCTTCTCTTTGACGACTTGTTCGTCGTTTGGAAGGTTGAATGCCGCAGTTTGCACGCCGCGGTTCCCATCAGCTGAAGAGAAGACGTTATCGACAACTCTGATTGGAGAAGCAGCCCCAAGTTTGGGATTGCGATAACGCGGATCGATCGGAAGGTTGTCTTCGAGTTCCTGAAGATAGCCGCCGAATTTGACGAGCTTCGCCGACTCGGCCTCGTCGCGAAGCGTGATGAATGCTTCGAACGCGGCTTTATAGCCGAACAACTCGTCTTCGTAGGTCTCGTAAGGGCCGATGGTCACATCGATCGGAGCGTCCAGATCCATCCACGCGACGTCGCTTGCGTAGTAATCATCGGTCATGAATGCGTCCGCGCGCTTTGTTAAAAAGTTTTTGAGCGTTTGGTTGGTTGTAAGCTCGGCGGCTTCTTTTAAAAGCTTTGCGGCAGGTTCAAGGAACTCTCGATACTCCTCGTGGTACGGAACAATCTTGAGTTTGCCGTCGGGGCCGCGTCTTATTACTGTGAAGAATCCGGTTGCTCGTTTCTTATCCGCTTCCGAGAGGCCCGCTACCCAGGCGTTGAATTCCTCCTTAGTCATATCGTCGGGGTAGAAGCCTGCCTGCGGGGGCTTTTCGTGCGGGACGCCTTCGATAAACGGCTCGTTCTTTTCGTTGCGCGACCACGGGCCTTTGTTGATCATAAAGTAATGGAACCGCTCGCGGCCTTCCGGGCTCGAGTCGGCCTCGAGCTTCTTCTTTAACGCTTCGTTGCCGCTCCAGACCTGTCGCGTGAACAACGGATCGAGCAGCTTTGCCGCTTCAATAAGCTTATCGAGAGCCCTACGGTCGTTGTCTGAAAGATGCGAGGTGTCGGCGGTGAGCTCGGTCGGAGCGAATTGCCGTATTTTGGCGGCCAGAGGGCTGGCGGACGATTTTGAATCAGACACCTTGGGCTCCTCCTTCTGAGCTGTGCAGGCAACGAGCGCGACGGCGATTATAGTAGCGAGCGAGCAGACTTTGATGAGTGATTTCATTGTTCACCATCCAGGGAGATTATTGAGGCTGCATTATAAGCAGAGCGTCCGAGGCGTCTTGGTTTTAGTGCCCGGCGGTTGTGTTTGTCAAATGGAACCGGCGTCCCCACACAAATGAGTAACCGCAGTACGTAGTAACGAATTATTCGTTTCCTTTTCGGAATCACATTTTTTGAAGTAACGAATGAATTCGTTACTACGTTGGTCAAACCATGAATCACCGCAGCATGTAGTAACGAATTTATTCGTTCCTTTTCGGATTCATACTTTTGAAGAAACGAATGAGTTCGTTACTACGTGGGCCGAGCCGATTCTCAGGGCGTCCATCGGCAAACAGCGGAGGGTCAAATAACCCTCGACTTATCATCATTTGTCTGTTAACCTCCTTGCGTAGTTCAGCAGATCGAATGCTGCTGTTGATTTTGTTTTTCGGGGGCCTCCCGCTGACTGTTTGGAGAGTGTTTGATCCTGCTATCTCATCCTCTTTCCCGCAAAGCTTCGGAAGTTCCTCATAACCAGTTTTAGGAGAACTATGAGTAAGAGAATCTACGTCGGAAATCTGTCGTATCAAACGACAGAAGGCGACCTCACCAACCTGTTTGAACAGGTCGGTCAGGTCGATTCAGTTAGTGTTATTACCGATCGGGACACCGGCCGATCCAAGGGCTTTGCTTTTGTCGAGATGGGCAACGAGGATGCTGATAAGGCGATCACCCAGCTCAATGGTTCAGAGGTGAATGGCCGTACCCTTACGGTCAATGAAGCTCGAGCGCGCGAAGAGCGTTCAGGCAATCGCGGCGGCGGATACGGCGGTCGCAGCAACGGCGGTGGCGGACGCGGCGGCTACGGTGGCGGTGGCGGCGGTGGCCGCTACTGAGACCGGTCGACACACAGAATGAGTGGAGATGGGCGTCTGTCCATCTCCTCTCCAAAATCAAGCTGTTCGGAAACGATTGCACGGAACAAATAGCTTCAAGCACTCCAGCCAATCTGCACCTTTCAGCCACACAATCAACAACCACTGCTCCCACAATTCAAACGGGGTCAGTGCACGAAAAAGTGAGATTCATGAGTTCAAATAGTTTTTGCAAGCTGGGACTGAGTGTTCCGCTTGCGGATGCTCTAGGAAAACTAGGCATCACCGATCCAACCGAGATCCAAACAAAGACAATCCCGCACGCGATTGCGGGTCGAGATATTATGGGTTCGGCAGAGACAGGTTCAGGAAAGACCCTGGCGTTTCTGCTCCCGATCATCCAGCGGCTGTCCGGCCACGGTTTGACGCGCGCGCTTGTATTGGCGCCGACGCGAGAACTCGCTCTTCAGATTGAGGCAAACGCGAATCTTTACGGTCGCGCCTCCGGGCTTCGCACCGTCGCTGTAGTGGGTGGTGAAAGCCTTCCACGGCAAATCAAAGCGCTGCGCACCGGCGTTGACATTCTGGTTGCTACGCCAGGACGGCTCAACGATTTGATTGAGCGAGGCGCTGTCCCGCTCAAAGCTATCGAGATTGTCGTCCTGGATGAGGCGGATCGAATGCTCGATATGGGCTTTCTGCCACAGGTCAGACGGATCATCAAACAGCTGCCGAGAAAACGCCAGACGGTATTATTGTCGGCAACCCTTTCGAGAGAAGTTGAACGGCTCGCGCAGGAGTTGCTGTCTAACTATACGAGAGTTGAGGCAGCACGCTCGTCAATGACCGTAGCGACTCTTACACAGAAAGCTTTTGCAGTTTTGGCTCACGCCAAGACGCCAATGCTGCTCGCGCTGTTAAGACAGCATACGCAAGAGACATTTCTTGTCTTTACGCAGACGAGACGAGGCGCTGACAGAGTCGCGCGAATACTCGCGGCCAACAAGCACAATGTTGTGGCGCTGCACTCCGATCGCACCCAGTCACAACGCAACACCGCGTTGGCCAACTTTCGCTCGGGACGCGTTCGCGTGCTGGTAGCCACTGATGTCGCGGCGAGAGGCATCGATGTGGATGACATTTCATTTGTTGTCAACTACGAGGTCCCTGCGACTGCCGACGATTATATCCACCGCGTCGGGAGGACGGCGCGAGCTGGGCGCGACGGAGCGGCGTATACGCTTGTGAGTCCCGAAGAGGAATCAAATCTGGCGTCGATCGAGCGGATAGCCGGAGTCAAAATTGAGCGGTCAAGGTTGACCGGATTTACCGACGGAAGATCCGAAGAACAAGTAAAACTGACTACAGAGATTGGACGGCTCAGGTCGTCTTCAACGCGCTCCTTTAGAGCAAGTCGGGCAGCGCGCTAAGTGTTGGCACGAACTACGAAACCCTGTGAATGAGGTGAGATTATTCCAAAAGAAGACATGATCCCCGTGGACGGAACGGTAGTCGAATGCATGGGAAACACTACGTTCAAAGTGAAGATAGCCGAGGGCCACGAGATATTGGCTCATTTGTCCGGTAAAATGCGTAAGCACTACATACGCGTCCTCGCGGGAGATCGAGTGACAGTTGAATTGTCACCTTACGATCTTACCAAGGGTCGCGTAACTTTCCGGCATCGAAACTAGGCCGCCGCGTTGTATCTGGTGTGCTCAGCTTGATTATCCGGTCCGCCGAGTATAGTCTGAGGCTATCTGCAATGGTGTAGAAAGCCTGCCGGTCTGAGTGGTAGCCGGCATGACTCCACGATATGCCACTTAGTGGAGCCGTATGCCAGTGGCAACCAATCATCCCGATGAGAACCTGCGATTCTTAGCGTCCTGAGTCTTTGGTTCGGCATTCGCGTAGCTCTCTAGCTTTTTCAATTTTGAAGGACGCGGCACTCTCATCCCGCGCGACAGGTGACAAAACTATGATCGCAGGCGCCGACTTTTATCGGAGATAGGAACGATGGTGAAATCGACAAAACTGACAGACGAGCAACCGTGGACTCGTCCGTGGTGGAAGCCTTCCGAGGGCAACGGCCCGGTCTTATTCTACATACTATCCGTGCACGTCCTCGCTCTAATTGGATTGATTCTGTTCCCGCTCCCGAATTGGCGAGTGCTGCTGTCAGCCGTTGCCGTCGCTTCGCTGGGCGGAATAGGGACGTCGGTCTGTTATCACAGGTCCCTATCGCACCGCTCGTTGCGGCTGAATCGAGTGGTTGAAAACATACTCATCTTCTTCACCATCTTCAACGCGTCGGGTGAACCAATGTCCTGGGTGGCGAATCATCGCCATCATCACGCTAAAGCGGATACTGCCGAAGACGTTTCGAGCCCTCGCCACGGCGGGTTCTGGTGGGCGCACATTCGATGGATCTATCAATGGTCGGGATCCGAGGTCAGCCGTTGGTGTCCGGATCTGGACAAACCCCGATATAGGGTTTGGCGGCGCGCTCAGGTTCCAATCATCGTACTTTCGGTGTGCCTGTGGCTCGTTCTGGGATGGCAAGCGTTTTTCTGGTTGGGCGCCATTCGGCTGGTCTATTCACTCCACTTTCAGATGTTCGTGAACAGCTTGCTTCATATGACGCCCGGGCTGCCCGACGGCGTCGACTCGAGTCGCAATATCTGGTGGCTCGGGCCATTGCAGCTAGGTGCGTGGGGCGAGAACTGGCACAAGAATCACCACTCGGATGCAAACGCGGCCAGGTTCGGTAGAAGATGGTGGCAGATCGACTTCGGATGGTACGTGATAGCGGCGCTCAAGGCGGTGCGGCTTGCAAGCGATGTCCGGTCGCCCCAAGACTCAACTAATTCACGGCGTCGAAACGCATCGACTGCCGGAGCTTCAGCTTTTACAAATCGGTGAGCAACGGAAACAACATGGACACGCTCGATCAGAAATTGCTCCAGACCATACTCGCTGAGATAGACAGCCACCTGAGTCAGGGGATTCTGCCCGTGCACAATGGTCACCTCAAGGATCTTTCCAAGGAAAAGGATGTGCTTGATTGTTTGCTGTTGATGAAGAAACAGGGACTGATCAGCGGCGATCTGGTAACCAAGGGCACAGACAGCACGCCTTACAGAATGACTAACATCAGGCTGACATACCTGGGGATCAAAGTTCTCAGGACGTAGCTAACACGATAGATAAGAATTTGAAGGTTTAACCACAGGCCGCACTGTTTGGGAGGAAATAGATTTTGAGTAATTCAAAGACTGATGCAGTGAATCGAGGACGCGCAACGAAGAGCGAGGATAAAGCAAATGATGCAACCGATACGACGCGGAACGAGCGAGACTCCGGAGATCAAGTAAACCGATTCCTGCTTTGCTCGCTTGTCAGCGAATCCTCAAAACGCATAAAGGCCAGTGCCGAGCGTGCCGGTGAGTCGATGCCCCTGGCGATGATTGTGAGAGGGGTTCTTCGCGCATATCGGGTCGCTGCGGCGGAGAAAGGCGGACCGTTAGCAGGTCCCGAACTGGATGTCCCTGGTCTCGCAAGGCTTAACGAAAGGGTTCTCAAGGGAGAGATTGCGCGCCACACAAGAGATAGGGTCAAGAATAGCGAGGCTCGGCTAGCTCGTTTCGAACGGCTTGGCGATGACTCCCGTATCAAAGCCGAAAAGACCGAACTCGAGCTTGCACTTGAGGTGCGGGGCCGGCTTGCTGAAGTCTTTCGTTGAACTAATTCGATCTGGTTGTAAAGCGGAGGTGATATATGAAAATGAAAATGGGTGATGTGCTCGCTTATAGAGATTTAGAAGTCTCGGTGCGCTATGGCACCGGCGTCGTAACGGCAATAACTAATGACGAGTATGCGATTCTGTGGTCCGGACGAGGATTGACCAAATACCGTCGCTCAATCCTTGATGACAAATTAGACCAGATTTTTCAACGAGTCGAGAAACAAACCGGTCTTCCTAAGGAACGCCATCTTCACCTTGGCACGTCCAAGACGGGAGTCCCATTTAATGAGAACTATGATCGAGCCAAGGTGGAATTGTTGTGTGAGCAGTTAAAGGCTTCGGGCGCACGTAAGGCGAAGGATGTGGCGGACGGTCTGGCAGCCGAACTGTTCACAAAAAAGCTTGCGCTCCGAGGTGCGGCTAAGAATGTACTGCTGCAGCTTGCAGAGTTATGCAACACACGGAGCTCCGCAAGCGATGAGGCTCAGAACATAAGTCGAGAACTCTTCTTTGGGTATGTCCTCCAGAAGTCTGATTTTGTTATCGCAGAAATCGAGAAGTGAAACGGCATCCGAATTCCCCAACCGTAAGAAGGTTGGGGTATTTGATTCCTGCCTACAGTGGACAGCAGCCACCCGTTCCAGCAAATCCCCAACCGGAAAAGGTTGGGGATATTTCATTCCAGCCTACGGCTCACAGCGGCACCCGTTCCTTGCAATACACATGTTCTTGGTGGGTTGTGTCTGGGCTTCGGTATTCTGCTAGGGTTCGTTGACGGGCAGAGAGTCGATTTGAGGAGCAGTAACTTCCACGCGAGTGGTCCCGGCCTGGGCGGCGATTGCCTTGACCTTCTTTAGTTCCGTTCCTTTGATTCCAAAAAACGTTGCCATCTGGATGATCTGATTGGGGCTTACGAAGTCGTCAGGATTCGAACAGAACTTATCTATGCCGGGATCAAACTCGCGGCACCCCATTCGCTTGGGTATCCTCAGTCCGAATGAGCATTCACCGTTCGCGGTATACTGCAAACAAAACTCACAAATTATCATCTTGCGCTCCCGTTAAAACGCCGAAAGCAAATTCAATACCTCGGCGAGCGCCAATGGTATCAAAATTGTAGTCGTTTCCGCCATTAGGGGCCGGGCTTGCGATTATGCGATTCTCTCGGACCGGTGTGGAGTAGTTGCCAACGAATCGCAGAATCGCAAATCCTGGACCTGTAAGGCCCCGGTTGTTTGACAGAGCTCGAAGCTTTAAGTTAGGCTGAAAGCCCGTGAAGGGAGAAGCAATCGCGATCATCCCCGCGCGGTATTCCTCAACTCGATTGCCGGGTAAACCCCTCCTCCCCTTAGCAGGATTTCCGATGATAATGCACGTCGTTGAGAGGGCGTCGCGTGCACGGTTGGTTTCACGGGTGATTGTTGCTACGGATGATCAGCGAATCGCCGAAGCTGTTACAGCGCACGGCGGCGAAGCCTTTATGACGTCCTCGGATCTCGCATCCGGCACCGATCGAGTTGCCGAAGTCTCAGCGCAACTTGATTCGGAAATCGTCGTCAACGTTCAGGGCGACGAGCCACTTATCGATCCGGCAACAATCGACGCAGCAATCGCGCCGCTCCTCGAGGATTCGCAGATCCAGATCAGCACAACCTCGGAGCCCATAGCCACGGTCGAAGATGTATTTAGCCCCAGCGTGGTAAAGGTAGTCACCGATGCGCACGGGTTTGCCCTTTATTTCTCGCGCTCGCCGATTCCTTACTTTAGACTTGTAGGTGAGGCGACGCTCGAGGAATCGTTGCGCGCAGACCCGGCATTGCTGTCCGGTTATCGCAAGCATTCGGGTCTTTACGCTTATCGCGCCGAATTCCTGCGGGAGTTCGCGAAAATGGAGCCCTCGTCTCTTGAAAAGGTCGAGGCGTTGGAGCAACTTCGCGCCCTTGAAAATGGATTCAAGATCCGCGTGGTAAGTGTCGAGCATCGATCGATAGGTGTTGACACTGAGCACGACTATCAACGAGTAAAACGACTTATTGAGGAGAACCGATAATGACCAAGTTCATATTTGTCACCGGCGGAGTGGTTTCAAGTCTTGGCAAGGGACTGGCAGCGGCTTCCATCGGGTGCCTGCTCGAGGCCCGCGGGTTGAAAGTTACACTTCAAAAACTCGATCCGTACATCAACGTCGATCCGGGAACCATGTCGCCGTTCCAACACGGTGAAGTGTTTGTTACCGACGACGGCGCGGAGACCGATTTGGATCTCGGCCATTACGAACGGTTTACTCACGCAGATCTCTCTCAGTCCAACAACTGGACGACCGGCCGAATCTACTTGTCGGTTATCAACAAAGAGAGGCGCGGTGATTATCTTGGCAAGACGATTCAGGTAATTCCACACATCACCAATGAGATCAAGGACGCGATCCGAGCAGTCGCTGACGGTCCGGACGTTGTGATCGTAGAAGTGGGCGGAACCGTCGGCGACATCGAATCGCTGCCCTTCCTCGAAAGCATCAGGCAGATGGGCAACGAGGTTGGACGCGGGAACGCTCTTTTTATTCACCTTACTCTGGTGCCGTTCATCGCCGCGTCGGGTGAATTGAAATCCAAACCTACGCAACACTCGGTTAAGGAATTGCGCGAGATCGGTATTCAGCCTGACATTCTGTTGTGCCGCTGCGATAGGCCGCTGCCAAAGGACATGAAGGAGAAAATCGCCCTGTTTTGTAACGTGCGCGAAGAGGAGGTAATAACCGCCCAGGACGTGGAAACGATCTACGAGGTCCCGCTGATGTTCGCTCGACAAGGGCTCGACGACATGATCGTAAAGAAGCTGAGTCTGCAAGCGGCCGAACGCGATTTGCGCAGATGGTCCGAGCTTGTCGAAACCATCAAGAAACCGGATGCGACGGTTAGCATCGGCATAATCGGAAAATACGTTGAGCTTGAGGACTCGTATAAGAGTCTGCACGAGGCGCTGGTTCATGGCGGCGTTGCCAATCGCGTGGGAGTGCAGATTCGCTGGATCGAGTCCGAGGACCTGATGGACGATCCGAATTGGGAAGAGCGGCTGCGCGATTTCGATGCGATCCTGGTCCCCGGCGGGTTCGGCAAGCGAGGTATCTCGGGCATGTTGCGAGCGATCAATTATGCTCGCCGCGAACGGACGCCTTACTTTGGGATTTGCCTTGGAATGCAATGCGCAACTGTAGAGTTTGCGCGGAATGTATGCGGTCTTGAAGGCGCCGACTCGACTGAATTCGATGATGACACTTCACACCCGGTTATCTTTAAGCTTCGCGACCTGATCGGCGTAGAGTCGATGGGTGGAACGATGCGTCTTGGAGCTTATCCGTGCAAGCTTCAGTCCGGCTCGCTGGCCGAGAGGGTTTATGGCGCCCAGGCCATTAGCGAGCGGCATCGGCATCGGTATGAGTTCAACCCGCGTTACGAAGACGAGCTTGGCGGCCGCGGTTTGGTGTTTTCGGGTAAATCCCCGGATGGAAAGTTTGTCGAGATAGTCGAGCTGCAGGATCACCCGTGGTTTCTGGGATGCCAGTTTCATCCTGAGTTCAAATCGAAACCGCTTGATCCTCATCCGCTCTTTGTGTCTTTCATTCGCGCCGCCTACGAAAATCGAATGCGCGACCAGGTCACCGGAGACCGCGCTGAAACGAGCGCCCCGCCCGACGGCCGTGACGAGCGTGAATGGAAGATCGGTGCTTCGAGCGATTAACCGGGGTTAAGTTTGGTTTGCGCGATCGCTTTTGCGTCTTTGCGGTCCTTAGCGTCTTGGCGCAAACAGCTCTTGCCAAAAGAGGCAGAATCCCGGAGATTATCCCTGTCCTTAAGGAGCCTGCCACCTAGTTGGCGGGTCTCAAACAGATGTGACGTCGGATGTACCGATAACCGGTAGCATCGATGGCACAACGGGTTCGATCATACGCTGCGACCGCTAAGACGCACTACACTAACGACCGGGCCTACAAAGCCTTACATCTCTTGAATAATGTCTGGTCATAACTGCGTCCATGGTAATGAGCGATATTTTGAACGGTTGAATTAGTTTCAAGGACGAAGCTCTAGACAGACTCAGCCCCTGAGTGACACCCCTCAGGTCTGACAGTTGAGGGTATGTTCGAAAGACGAGTCGCAACCTCAACAGGAGGCGCAATGAGAGACAACGTTAAACGACACTCAGCATTCCTCGTACTACTGCTATTAGCGCTCACGCTGACCGCATGTGTCCGACAACAGCAGTATCGTTTTGTCAACATTCCCAGTCCTGGGCAGCTCCCGGCAATAGAAGATCACAAAGACAAGGGTTACAAACTCGCCTTCGTCGAATTCAAAGACAACGGGGATCCGCACGATCCTCAACAGGCGATCAAAGCAGAAGAACTGATCCGCACTGAACGTAAAGGGTCGGCTGCGCAGTGGGAGGCGTCCTCAGTAGTGTTGATCTATGTGCACGGCTGGAAGAACAACGCCAATCAGGCCCCACCGGGAAAATACAAAGACGTCGAGAAATTCAAGCAAACGTTGGAAGAAATCGCACCACTTATACGGCCGTTACCGGATGGCCGGCCAACACCGCTGGTCGGCGTGTACATCGGTTGGCACGGCAAAAGTTTAGAGTTGCCGAGCCTGCTCAGCTGGGTGAGCTTCTGGCCACGCGGCATCGCCGCAGGTCGTGTAGGTGATAGCGAACTCACCACAGTGCTCAACAAACTCGGGGCGGCTGCCAGGGAGGGCGATACCTTGCCTGGCATAAATCCAAAAGTGGTTCTGGTGGGCCATTCCTTTGGATCGCGGGTGTTGGAGCAAGCGGAGAAGCGGCGGAGCGTACAACTAGGTCAGTGCAAACAACTGCACGAGTCAGGGCTACCGGTCAAACCGTACTATGATTTGGTTTTGTTCGTGAACGCTGCAACCGGCTCTTCGGTAACCCGGGAAATGATAGAAAAATGTAAGCCAAAAGAAGGATCTGATCTAGACACTGTTTTTGTCCGGCATCCCGATCACCGACGAGAACTGTGTCCGCCGAAGACCGAGGCGGAGAAAGTACTTTGTCGCCCCTATCCGTTGTTTGTGTCGATCTCGTCGCGCTCCGACTACGCCACCAAATTCCTGCTTCCTTTTGCAGCTTTCCGGCTGTCGGCGGCGCATACGGGAAGTCTCAACACTCATGAGGTGATCGAACTGAAACCGGATCAGGAGATCCCCGAGGACAACATTTTTACCTTTCGTTCTCAGTTCCACAGCGGCAAGCATTTGTACGCGGTGACACAGAAAAGAGCGGACGAACGCGTCGGCCCGTTCTGGATTATGACGGTGGACAAGAACGTGATTGCCAACCATGGCGACATTTGGAACGCGGATTTTCGGCATATGCTGCTCAATCTGATGGGACAGATGCAAGTCGTGCCGATCTCGTCCCCAACCTATCAACGGCTGCCTCCAAAGTCGAAGGCGAGTCAGATTCAGTAAATGGGATCACCGCGTTGAACACCACTCAATCGCAGTGGTGGGGAGATCGCTTCCCCGATGAAAGGGTTGAAGAACCTTCGTTCGCTAACAAATACTCGCTAACCTGCGCCCTAATACACATATTCCCAAAGTCCGCGTTTGCATGGTTCCGGCGTCAGGAATTCAGTACAATTCAACAACGATGAGCGATCGCTCTACTAAAAAGACTTCACCGTCGCATTCGGTAGCGGAGACCTACGAGGAGGGCTTGAGGCTTTTTGCGGGAAAGGGTGATCTTAATAAGACTCTTGTTCGATTGGCGCGAAGCCTCAACCAACACGAAATCGACTATGTTGTTGTCGGCGCCGTAGCTCTTATCGCTTATGGCTACAAGCGATTCACCGAGGACATCGATCTAGTGTTGACCAGAGAAGGTATAGAGAGGCTTCATCTCGAACTGATCGGTCTGGGATACGCGCCCAGTTTTCCAGGCGCAAAAAAGACAATTCGCTCGACCCCTGAGGGAGTCAGCATCGATATCTTGATCAGCGGTGAATACCCCGGCGACGGTAAACCAAAACCGGTTGTAATTCCACGACCGGATGAATCCTCGATTGAAATAGACGGCATTCGAGTCGTTACTCTCGAAAAGCTGATCGAGTTGAAACTCGCCTCCGGCATGACCGCGCCCGATCGATTGCGGGACCTCGCTGACGTCCAGGAACTCATCAGAATTAGGAAGCTGGATGCTCAGTTTGCCGAGCGGCTAAATCCTTACGTGCGCAACAAGTACCTCGAGCTTTCAAACGCTATTTACAGCGCCGCACGCGATGAGGAACTTGAATCGGAAAGCACCGGCGATAAGTGAACTGGTTTGCTGCTGGGAAACGGCCCAACGTTAATGCCAGGCCGCCCATCGGCGTTCGAGATGTTGTGCAAGCTTCGGCGTCCCGCCTTTAGGCGGAAGGGTGATACTCGACAATCTGAGTTTCTGAAGGCTTCTTCCGCCTAAAAGCGGGACTACGAACCGGACTACGAAACTGATAGAAGGTACAAAATGAAAAGATCGGCGCTCAACAGACGGCTCGCTCTAGTTACCGTGATTGTTTTCGCGCTGCAAACCGTCACCTTTGCCGGCAGCTCGAACCAGGGTGAGCAAGACCCGCGCTCGGAAAAGGTCGACAAGCTGTTCACTCAATGGGACAAGCCGGATTCCCCGGGTTGCGAACTCGCGGTGATCAAGGACGGACAAATCGTTTACAAGCGCGGTTACGGAATGGCGAACCTCGAGCACAACATTCCAATGTCGCCGGCCTCGATCATGGATACAGGCTCAGTCTCAAAACAATTCACCGCGATGGCGATCGCGTTGCTTGCTGAGCAGGGAAAACTCTCTCTCGATGACGACGTTCGAAAATACGTGTCCGAGATCCCCAAGTACGAGACTACGATAACCATCCGCCATCTTATTCATCACACCAGTGGCATCCGTGATTACCTCACTTTAATGGGCATCGCCGGAATGCGCGACGATGATCACTACGTTGACGGCGAAGTCGTGAGTCTGCTCGCGCGTCAAAAAGAGCTGAATTTCAAACCGGGCAGCGAATTTCTCTACAGCAATTCGGGTTACTTTCTGTTGTCCCAGATTGTGAAGCGGGCTTCGGGCAAGACGCTGCGCGAGTTTGCAGATGAACACATGTTCAAGCCTCTCGGAATGACCCGAACGATGTTTTACGATAACCACAATGAGATCGTGAAGAATCGAGCGGCCAGCTACGTTCCTCGGCGGGGCGGGGGCTTTCAAATTGCCGCGACTACGCTCGATATGGTCGGCGACGGCAACGTGTTCACCTGCGTCGAAGACCTCTTTCTATGGGATCAGAATTTCTATAAGAACAAGCTGGGGAAGGGTGGGCAGGAACTGATCAATCAGGTGCTGACGACTGGTGTGCTCAACAGCGGCGAGAAGATCGATTACGCCTTTGGTTTGGTTATCGGCGAGTATCGAGGACTGCGAATCGTCGAGCACGGAGGGGCGTTTGTTGGCTATCGCGCGATGACTATGCGTTTCCCTGATCAGCGTTTCTCCGTAGTATTGCAATGCAATCTGGGTACGATGAATCCCAGCAATCTCGCGAGGCGGATCGCAGATATTTATCTTGCCGATCAATTCAAAGCGGAAGCCGCCAGCATTCGAGCGCCGGAGGCGAAGTTTATCGAACTGTCTGAAAATGAGCTCAAGGAAAAGGCCGGGGCTTATCGGAATACGATTAACGGCGCAATCTGGAAAATCACCGTCAAGGATGGGAAGCTGGTTGCAGAAGTGCCCGGTTCAACCATTCAATTTGGCGCCGTGAGCTCCGCCGAGTTCAAGTCCATTGGGACTCCGGCGGAGGTTACCCTTAGATTCGAAAAGCAGGATCGGGCGCAGACGCTAAGCGTACAGCGAGGGAAGGACAAACCCATGACCTTCGAAACAATCCAACTGGTTACGCCAACTCCGGCGCAGTTGGCCGAGTACCCCGGCGAGTACCGAAGCGATGAAGTTCAAGCGACGTACAGGGTTGTACTTGAAGGCGGCAAGCTTTTTATAAAACACGAAAACGAGTTCAAGGATCTACCTAAGGATCCGCTCGCAGCAACCACCAGCGATGCGTTCGTTGTTCGGGGGATCAATATTCGGTTTACTCGTGACGCGAACGGGCGAGTCTCAGCGTTTACTCTGAATGCCGGTCGAGTCAAGAACATCAGGTTCGTTAAGAAGTAGCGATGGTAGCTGTCAGTCGTCGCACCCCCGACACAGGGTCGGTGGAGGCGGTCCCAGGGCTAGTTGGCTGTAGCTGTCCGCTCTACGTTAATTACTCTGTTCCTCAACTTTTCGTTTGATATACTGCTTTGCTGTAATGATCTCCTGTTCCCAATGCAAGCAAACCTCCAACGTCCTGAGGATGCTCAAGTGCGTTCTGTGCTTTAAACAGGTGTGTGAAAAGTGTGCTGTCGGACGTTATGCGCAGAAGTTTTGTTCTGAAGACTGCGCCAAGTCGTTCTTCCTCGATGAAAATGGCGAGCTGGGAACAGAGTCTTAGTCCGACAAACTTTAGTTTGTCGTCCGCTTGATTGAAAATCGACAAACCGAGTCTTAGCCCGACAGACTTAGTTTGTTGTCTGCTTGATTGAAATTCGACAAACTGAAGTTTGTCGGACATCGTCCCAGGAGTCGAAACAATGAATTTGATCGAACGCCCCCGAAGGCTGCGCCGTACCGCCGGTATCCGAGCATTGGTCCGCGAAACCAGACTGTCACCCGACGACTTTGTTTACCCGCTGTTTGTTTGCGAAGGCGAAGGTATTCGCCGGGAGATCGGATCAATGCCCGGCGCTTTCAATCTCTCCATCGATGAGCTGGTGAAGGAAGTCGAAGCCGCGCGCAGCGCCGGTGTGCGATCGGTGATTTTGTTTGGAGTACCCGACGAAAAGGACGCAACCGGAGCTCAGGCATACGCTGAAGATGGTATTACTCAGCGAGCCATCAGGGCGCTCAAACGCGAGGTCAAGGAAACGCTGGTGATCGCCGACAACTGTTTGTGTGAATACACCGATCACGGGCATTGCGGAGTTGTCGAAGATGGTGAGGTGCTCAACGATCCAACGCTCGATTTGCTTGCGCGGACAGCGGTCTCGCAAGCGGAGGCAGGCGCGGACATCATAGCGCCTTCAAACATGATGGATGGATTCGTGGTCGCGATTCGCGAAGCGTTGGATGAAGCCGGTTTCGAACACATTCCGATCATGTCCTACGCGGTTAAGTACGCGTCGGGGTTCTACGGCCCGTTTCGCGAAGCGGCACAGTCGGCTCCGCAGTTCGGCGATCGCCGCGGGTATCAGATGGACCCGGCAAACGCGCGCGAAGCGATGCGAGAGGCCGAACTTGATTATCAGCAAGGCGCCGACATGCTAATGGTCAAACCGGCGCTTCCCTATCTCGATATCATCCGAGCGGTTCGTGAACGATTCGATCTGCCGATTGCGGCTTATCAAGTATCGGGCGAATACGCGATGATCAAGGCCGCCGCGCGGTTGGGCTGGATCGATGAGGAACGTGTTGCGCTTGAGTCATTGACTTCGATAAAACGCGCCGGCGCGGATATCATTCTTACCTATTTCGCACGCGAACTGGCGAATCGCCTTTCGTAAGCACTTAATTCTCGCAGGGCGCTTCTACATGCGCGGCGCGGCTGTAGGCTACAACATCAGCGCCCCACCTCTGACGAGGTGGGTATGTGCGAAACATGGCGGGCATCCACGCTCACTGAACTCTTTAACGAACATTAGAGGAAGAAAAAGGGCCTGCTCGGAAAGCAGGCCCTGAATGTTTAAGTTACGAGTTTGTCTTACGGCCAGACTTGCTGTCGGAAGACCAGCTCACCCTCTGCCTCTCCTGGCGGGACCAGCGTCAAATTCTCGCCCGAACGCGTTACCCTGAGAAGAGTGATCCCGCATGCCGGTTTTGTTATGCGGATGACGCGAGTGGCGCCGCTTGGGAAAAACACCCCAAGATCCACACCGTTGATAGTTCCTTTGCTTCTCCATTTTCGACCTGATTTCTTGATCTTGCCGAATGGCTTGGAGAAGCTGTGGAAGGTGGTCCCCGCAGTATCCGAGGAAACCTGTACAAGCGTACCTTCGGTGAAGACAACCTCAGTGCCGCCGGGTGGCGCTATCGTGTTTAGTGACAATTGGAAATTGTCGAAAATAAACATCTGGGTCGGGTCTACCGTAACCCCCGGCTCTCCAATCGCAAAGTTGGACGCGCTCGCGTCCGTAGTCCGCAGGTTGGACACGCTGGTGGTGATGACCGCGACCCTGGCGGTGCTCGTGCAAATGGAAGGAACCGGATTCCAGATAAAGCTTCGGACGAGCGGGCCTAGCGCGGGCTGGGCTGGATCACCGCCAGAAGCGATTCTTAGCGGGAATGTGACCCCACCGTCAGTTGAAAGTGACAGATCAAATCCTTTAACCGCAGCCGCAACTTCGTTCGGCACAGTCCAGGTGATTGTAAACGACTGCCCAAAAATCAGAATCTCACCGCCGTTGGGACTCGTTAAGTTAGCCGTTACTCCGGCATCGGTGATGGTGAAGTTGGTGTTGCTGTCATCCTGCGCAGTCGCACCCTGGTTATCGGTAACGATCACTCGAATTCTTCCCTGCGTAGTATTGAATCCTACCGGTACGGTCCAGGTGAAGCTGCGCGCAGTGCCGGCGACGTTCGGAGCTACGATGAGGTTAAAGTTCGCGCCGCCATCGGTCGATAGCCTTATGTCGAACTTTTGGATAGTGCCGTTGCCGTTAGGATCGGAAGCGGTCCAGGTAATGTCAAAGGTCTGACCAACCTGTAGAGTCTCGGCGGTATTAGGCGCGGTGACGGCAACCGTCGGCGCTTGATTGATCACCGCCGTGGACGGCAGCACGTACACAACACCACCCTGCGTGCGAGTGCCGCTCGCAGCCGCCGCGTTCGCAAACGGCGCTCCGACGATTAGCTCTCCACCCTGGTTGTTGTTGACGTCGGCGGTGGCTATTGCCCATCCAAGCTCGTCTCCGAGTCCGAAGCTCGGAATCCCGCCGCCGTTCAATGCCGTCTGAAACGTAGCGCCGTCGAAGCTCGTCTCTATCTTGACGCTCGACCCGGCGGGCGTGGTCTGAACCCACGATATGACCGAACTCGTTGCTGTGGTTGCCGCGGGGAATGTAAAACCGCTCACCCGGGTCCCTGTGGCTGCGAGCCGGTCCGAGGGATTGATGATGCTGGCACCCGCGCTCAGAGCCCCGTTGTTTGCCTTCGGCGTCACATCGTTTGCATTGCCGGCATTGAAGTTCCAATACGCCTGAAGGCCCGCCTCGTTACCCAGCAGCTCCTTCTTGAAGTTGTCGAGTATCTGTTGCGCGGATCGCGCGGTGCTCCATACGCGGATGTCGTCGAGGTTTGCTTGCAAGACACGGGTGGTATCCGGGTCCTTGCCGATCAGCACCACGTCAGTCTGATCAACCGTGCCGCCGGGGAAATTTATGCCCTGGACCGTGTTGTCCAACACGCCGTCCTTGTAAAAAACAACGCGATTAGCCGAGCGGTCGAAAACCACCGCCCAGTGTTGCCAGGTACCGGCCGCGACCCCGGCAGTGCTCTGCGCAGCGCCGACATCGAAGCCCGATGTGCCATCCGCAAAATGCGCGGCCACCTTGAATGAGCTTCCTGAAGCCAGTGCTACCGCCCAGCCTTTGTCAGTCGCCGAGGTCCACGGACGCGAGCCGAGAACTACCGGAAAGTCTCCGAGCCCCGCTCCGGTCCGCTTGATCCAGAACTCGATCGTCCACGCGCCGAGACCGGGTTTGAGAGTGGCGCTATTGGGCACCGACACAGAGCCGGTTACCCCATCCAACGCAAGCGAGGGGTTCCCTCCAAGTTCGAGGTCTCCGGCCGCGGTGGTGTCTCCCGGTATGGCCGTGCTGGCCGCAACCGCCCTTGTAAGCGTCCCGAGAGCGAACTGGGCTTGAGTGTCGTCGTTCACAACCGCGGGGTTGCCGTTTATGCTCAGCGTCAGTTGTTGAAGGAATGGTGTGACCGCCGGATCGCCGGTCGTCAGGGTCTGACGTATGGTGAGAGTCTTGCCCGACAGATCGTTGTTCCCGCCTGATTGTCCCGCAATGCGAAGATCATCCTGGCCCAGGAGCACATCGCGGTTGGGGAAAAGCAGAAGGTTTGCGCCTCCGAACGCGATTGAAACAAGACCGGCTCTGCCGTTTGCGCCGGGCGCCCCTGCAATCAGATCGGGAATGCTGTCTGAGTTTTCCGAAGTATTATAGTTTCCGGCCGCGACTGTTGAACCGAGACGGTCTCCTGCCGTTGCGCCGAATAGGGTAACCGTCGCTCCGGCAAACAGGTCGAGCCGTTTTTCCGAACCGATATCCGGGTTGAGACCAGAGCCTCCTTCTATGACATAGGCTTCACCAGCGCTTGCGCGAGCTTCGTTGGGACCATCCGCGTCCGGCGCACCGGACAACAAGTCGGGTATGCCGTCGCCTGTTACATCGCCGGTAGCAACAGAGACACCGAGATGATCTGCGTCGCTTGCGCCGTATACCGACACGTTCTGTTGTGCGGAATCTATGTCGAAGGTCTTGGTAGTACCGACCGCCGGATTAAGATTGGTCCCCCCAAAAACCGCAAAGACGGCTCCGGTATCGGCGCCGGCCGGAACCCCGGTAATTGCGGGTCGGTCGGCAAGAGGCGCGCCAAGAATCAGATCCGCTGAGCCGCCGCCGTTCACGTCACCGGTCGTCACCGAAGCGCCCAGCGCGTCGCCGGTCTTTCCTGATACGATCACGTTGGCTGCTACTGCTGCCAGATCGAAAACGGTGGTCGCCCCGGCGACGGGGTTGAGTATTTCGCCGCCGAATTTCACGTAACCAGCACCCGCGCCCGTTCTACCGCTTGCAGGTCCATCATTTCCAGGTGCGCCAACTAAAATGTCTTTGACTGCTTGTTGGGCGGGTGTCTGCGCGACGAGCCCCCCGACATTACCAACGGCCACAGAAGCACCAAACTGGTCACCAGGGTTTATCCCGAATAGCGCGACATTAGCAGCATTTGCGGTCGCAAGATCGATGGTAGCCGGATTACCCAACGTAGTTGCGCCGAGTATCACAAACACTGCACCGGTGTCAGCGCGCGGCGCAGGAGGCGGCGTAGCGGCGCCGGGAAAATCAGCGCCGGGCGCCCCCATCGTGATGTCATCGATGCCGTCGCCATTAACATCGCCAACAGCGACCGAGAAGCCAAGATTGTCGCCCGCCTTCGATCCCAAGATTGAAAGATTCGCCTGACCTGCATCGGTGTCGATCGCACCCGTGAGAGTCGTTTTTCCAAAAACGACATAAACGATTCCGCCCCCCGTTCGCAGTTGAGCGGGCCCTACAGCCGGAGTCACCGTAAAGGTTGCTTCCGGGGCGCCGACTACGATGTCGGAGATCCCGTCGCCATTCACATCGCCGGCAGCGATCGCACGTGCACGCAAGTTACCCGCGGTCACATCAAAGTTGCCTGCGGTCCCATTGCCACTGAGTCGTTGTCCTGTGGACGCCCCGAGAATTGTTGCGCTCGCTTCGGTTGCGACGGGAATGATCCGGAGCACCTGGATTTGCTGCAAATCAGCACTTACAGAGAAAATTACGGCAGAGAGAATAATCGCGGCGAGGATTGCCAACGGCAGAATTCTACCGCGCGTTGGTCTCCTATGGTTGTATGGATTCATCGTTAGATTCCTACCTCCTAGGTTCTTGTGTAAGCGGTTCGTGTTCGTGTTTGCCCACTGATGGTTAATGTTCTGGAAGCTCTCAATGAGCTTAAGCGCTTCATTTTAGTGCTTCTGGGTTCGAGCGCGTCGTAATGAGCCTTTGAGGCTCTTAATTATCCACTGTGGCGAGTGTAGCACCCGGTTGTTGTCGTGAGCAATCGGTGTAACCTGACCGAACGAAGAGACCGTCGAATACCGATCACGATTCTTCAATTCGGTCCCCTGGCTCGTAACGAAGGAAACACCTGTCGATTCAACGCAGGAGATTGAACCATCCTTTGAGGTGCTGGCAGATCAAATTCGGCAACTAGCGTGCCCCGACGTCCGTCACATGTATTCCCCTGTAATCGAAAAAAAACGGGTGCAAGAGAGAGCAGTGGGATACCAAGTTCGCAAACAAAGTATCCATTCGCTACCCACTAACCAGCCCAGCAAGTTGCGTTTGCTGCCCGGTCGCGGTACCTTGCTGCCAGGCTAAGATATGATCAGGCAATCAATTCGCAGGCAGATCGTGTTGTTTACAGTCGCTTGCGTCTGGCTGCTTAATGCATTCGTTTTCGCTCAAAATCCAGCGCCGGCTCAGCAGCCAGCCGCTCAGCAACCGGAGACCGTTGAGTCGTTGCGGATGCGTCTCGCGAGCCACATCTCGCAGCAGAGATTTGGCGCCGCTGCCTGGGGCGTTAAGATTGTCTCACTGGACAGCGGCAAGACACTCTTTGAGCACAACGCTCAAAAGTATTTCAGTCCCGCATCCAATGCCAAGCTTTACACCGCGGCGCTGGCACTCGAACGCCTCGGCCCCGATTATCGAATAAAGACTTCGTTGTATTCGACCGCGCGACCCGATGCGTCCGGGACGCTAAAGGCCGACTTGATAGTTTACGGAAGAGGCGATCCAACGATGGCTGCGCGGCTGAATGGCGGCGATTACTTCAAGGGAATTGAGCCGCTGGTTAACAAACTGGTTGACGCCGGCGTGAGACGCATCGAGGGAGACCTTGTTGGCGACGAGAGTTTTTTTGCCGGCCCTCCTTTCGGATCAGGATGGGAGTGGGATGATCTGCAGGCTTACTACGGAGCGGAAGTATCGGCGCTCACCATCGACGACAACGCGCTTGATCTGTTCGTGAAGCCCGCGGAACGCGCGGGAATGCCCTGCCGTATTACGACTGGCCCGGCGACTTCATTTATCACTCTGATCAATCGGACCCAGACGTCTCCCAAAGGGTCTGAGTCTCGAATAGTGGTATATCGACCGGTAGGGGAGAATGTGATCTACGTGTCGGGCCGCCAGCCGATCGACAGCAACGGGTATTACACATCGGTCGCGGTCCACAATCCTGCGGGATTGTTTGTGAGCCTCTTGAAAGATGCGCTTATCCAGCGAGGAATCGCGATCACCGGCCGAACACGAGTAATCGATTGGAAATTCCGCGAGGTAACGCCGATCGATTTGAACAGACTGGTTGAGCTTGGAGCGGTGGAGTCGATGCCACTCGCTGATGTTTTGCGCGAGATGCTAAAACCATCGCAGAACCTCTATGCACAGTTGCTGCTGTTGCAAGTCGGAGTGAATTCAAAACGGCTTGCTGAAGGGAATGGAGCCGAGAAGACTGTCCATAATAATCCAAATTCAAACCCCGGAGTTTCAAAGAACCCCAGGTTATCTCAAGCTGCCTCACCACCGCTTCCTCTCTCAGAAGCTCGAGTCGAGAGTAAAACGACCGAGGAGACTAGCATTGACATGCTGAACGACTTTCTCGATGGTGTGGGCGTAAGAAAGGGCGATGTATTGCTCGAAGAAGGGTCAGGATTGTCGAGGCGTGATGTGATAACACCCGATGCGACCGTGACGCTGCTGAGCCACATGAGTCGCAGCCGATTTGCTGAGCTTTACAAGAGCGCGTTACCGGTGGCAGGTGTCGATGGCACCCTGCAAAATCGAATGAAGGGCACGCCGGCGGCTGGCAATGTTCGAGCTAAGACGGGCTCGCTTCGCTATGTTTACACTCTTTCAGGATACGTAACGACTGCGGCAGGAGAGCGGCTGGCGTTTTCGATCATGTTGAACAATTACTACAACCCGGAACGCTCTGCTGCGCTTCGGGATGCAAACTCCACGCAAGTCACCCGAACGGCTCCACCAGCGCCGCGAGACGACATCGACGCAATCGCGATTATGCTGGCAAGCTTCACCGGAAGCACCAAGTAACGAATAATTTAGTGCTTCTCACGGTGAGATTGTAATTCTCAGCAGCGACGATGTGGCGGTCGCCGGAGTCGCATCGGTCACCTTCACTGTAAACGCATACACGCCAGCTGTGGTGGGCCTTCCCGAAATAACGCCTGTCGCCGGGTCCAGGGTCAAACCGGGAGGCAGCGGCGCACCGGCCACGAGAGCCCACGTGTAAGGTGTTCTGCCTCCAGTCGCCACCAGCTGGAATGAGTAGTCGATGTTCACCCTGCCGCCGGTCAAATCGCCGGTGCTGGTGATCAAAAGCGGCGCCGGATCGACGATAATCCGTAGCGTCCCCGATGTTACACTCTCGGGTTGCGAATCAGTCAGCCTAACAGCGAATGAGAAAGTCCCGAATTGAGTTGGTATCCCCGCGATCACTCCAGTCGCCGGATTCATCAGCAGTCCCGGCGGTAACGCGCCGCTTGCCAGGGCCCAGGTATAAGGCGGATCACCGCCGAGTTTCTCCAAGGTGAATAGATATTGTGAACTGACTGTGCCTCTGGTCAGATCACCGCTGGTAACGATGATTAACGGGCCCGCTACGACGGTTATCTGCAGCGGCTGCGACGTAACACTCGTCTGAGTTGAGTCTGTCAGCCGCGTGGTGAAATTGAATGTGCCTACGTCGGCCGGCTTGCCCGATATAATCCCGCTGCTGCTCAGCGACAGCCCCGGCGGCAATGCTCCGCTTGCCACGCTCCAGGTGCGCGGCGGTATCCCTCCAACGAAGAGCAGCTGATAGGTGTAATCGACCCCGGTAGTGCCTTGAAGAAGAGGGCCATTGCTGATGATACGAAGCGCTTCGACATCACTTAAGACAGTCAGAGTAACACTGGCTATGGCGACTGCCCCGATCGAATCGGTGGCCCGCACGACAAACGGGAAAACACCAAATACTGTTGGCGTGCCCGAAATCAATCCCGCTACGTTCATTGACAACCCAGCAGGCAGCGAGCCTGAGAGAAGCGACCACGTATACGGAGGCCTGCCGTTGGCTGCGCCCATCTGCATCGAGTAAGGCTGATTCCTCGTTCCACGGATTAGATCAATCGTGGTTATCGTGAATACCAGGTTCTGGAACATCACCGTGCGAGTGCCTACAACCGTTGTGTTTCCGGCTGCGTCAATCAGCCGTATCGCCAATATGTGCTCGCCGACCGAAAACTTAGTGGTATCCAACACAAAACTGAAACCTGAACTCCCGGCATTCGGGAAGGCGCTTCCCCAAACTGCCCCGATATCCGGGCGGTTCAATCCATAAATTGCCTCAGTGGCTTTTTGGCCGTCGATGAGCACCTCGATCTTGGACACTCCAACATTATCGAGTGCCCAACCGCTTCCGCTCGCGGTGTTGTTCAGAGTTGCGCGCACGTCCGGCGTCTCGAGCACGCCAAACGGCGCCAGTTTATCGGCCGGCTTAACCGTTATAGCCAGCGTGCGGGTTATCGACTGTGACGCCGAATCGGTTACTCGCACTACAAAGACGCTGGTCCCCGCTGAAACAGGAGTACCCGAAATGGTTCCGCCAGCCGAGAGATTCAACCCGGCGCCGAGACTTCCGCTGACGATGCTCCAACTGTAAGGCGGTACACCGCCGGATGCATGTAGAGACTGAGAGTAAGGCCGCTCGGCAGTGGTTTCGGCCAGCGAAACCGTCTGGATCACAAGCGGCGGTGGCGGCTGGGTAATAATCAGGAAGAAGGATTTCGTGCTCGAGGTGCCCAGCGTATCTTTCAATCGCACGACGAAGGATGTTGAGCCGACCGTGGTTGCCCGCCCCGAAATCAATCCGGATGCGGTCATCGTCAATCCGTCGGGCAACGTGCCTGAATCGATGCTCCACGTGTACGGGCCCACGCCTCCTGAGGCCTCCAATGTTGCGTTATACGGAAGACCTTGAAGCGCTTGCGGTAGCAACTCCGTCCGAATCGCGAGTGGCGGCGGGGGTGGACCCACCTCTAAAGTCAGGGGCTTCTTCGCTTGTTTGCCGCCCGCATCATTGAGGATGATGGTGAAGTCGGACATACCCTGCGTCGTCGGCGTACCAGACAGGACGCCCTCCTTAGACAGGCTAATCCCGGGAGGTAAGGTTCCGAACTTGGCCTTGTTCTTTTTCTTCCAGACGTACGGTTCGGTGCCGGACGTAGCCTTAAGGTCAAACCGATAGGGCACGCCCACGGCGCCAACCGGAAGCGCGCTTGGGCTGAGAATGGTCAGCTCGGGCGGCGGGTCAATATCAATCGACAACGATGCGATGATCGATTGACCGCTCTGATCCGTAGCTCGAACCTCGAATGATAGCTCGCCCGTCGTGGTCGGAAGCCCGGAAATCACACCCGCTTCGGAAAGAAGAAGACCCTCAGGTAATTTGCCGGTCTTCAAGTCCCAACGATAGGGAGAACTGCCACCGGCGGCCTTTAAGGTCTGGGAGTAGTTCTGCCCGACTACGCCGTCAGCGAGCGACTGCGTCTCGATCGACAGTAGCTGAACCGCGGGGTTGACTGTCAGAGAGAGAGTTGAGGCGACGCTCACGCCTATAGCGTCGGTGAGCCGCAATACGAAGCTGGTTGATACCGCTCGCTCCGGTGTGCCTAATATCACGCCGCCTTGATTCAGCGTAAGACCGTCGGGAAGGTTTCCGGATTGAATCGACCACGTGTAGGGAGTTTGGCCGCCGGATGCTCCAATGTTCTGGCTGTAAGGCGTGCCGACTGATCCGCGAGGCAGTTCGGTCAGGGTGATCGTAAGCGGCGCCGCGGGCTTTACAACCAGGGTAAGAGCCTTCGTCGCCGAGTTGGTGTTGGCGTCGGTGACCTTGACGACGAAGTTGAACGTTCCGGCTGTGGACGGAGTCCCAGCCATCGAACCCGATTGCGCCATTGAAAGTCCAGGCGGCAGGGTTCCGCTTTCTATCAGCCAGCTGAAGTCCGGTCTCCCGCCGACTGCGGTCATTGTGCGGCTGTAGGCGACGCCAACAGTTGCGTCCGGCAAATCAGTGGTGCCAACCGCCAGCGCCGCGGGAGTCGACGGCGTAATTACCGGGGCCTCATTGGTAAAGCTGGATATGCCAGTGCCGTTGAACGCGCGCACTCGATATGCGTAAGCGGTGTTGGGCAGCACGGTCGTATCGGGATAGGTGATCGAGTTGGCCGACACAATACCTATCTGACTAAACTCTGCGCTGGTGCCCCCGCGCCGTTCAATCTGAAACCCGTCCTCAACTCCCGATGTATCCTGCCAAACCAGGGTCACCTGAGTAGGCGAAGTAGCACTGGCTACCAGACCGCTTGGAGCAGACGGCGGCGGCTTCGGCACAGCGGAGGTCCATCCCAGTTGCGCAACGGTGAACGGACAAAGCGCCAGCTCGTTGAGCCGCATCATGCATTGGGTGGAAGTGCGAGTGCAGGAGATGTCCTGGCAGTTTCCGTTTGCAGCGTTCGGCCGCACTTCGGGTGCGCAGCTACAACTGCAAGTTTGATATCCAGGCTGAAAATACTCATCGCAGGCATAGAAGATATGACCGGCTTCGTGACTGGTAATGCGCGAGAGCGACCATCCAAAGCTGTGAAACAAGGAAACGACGTGTGGCCCGCCTATGTAAGCCCACGACGCTCGCCCGTCGCTAAACGATGCACGCGCCGGCGACGGGTTGTAAGCGATAAACATCGAATACGCCCAGTTCGCGCGATTTTGATCCCTGATGACGCTGTCAAACGCCGCAACTCGTTCAAAAACGTTTCCACCCGTCGCCCCCAGGTTACCCATTATGTGATTTACCCAGAACGGAGCATCCGTCCCGGCACGGATCACCGGCTCGTACGGTATCTGGCAAGCGGGGTTGTTGGCGTCATAGAAAATTGGTGTGAATTGCAGCGGCCGAGAAAGGTTAAAAGCTCGGGATTGTTCGACCCACCAGTTTAATCCATCGATCACCTGCGAACGAGCTGCATCCTGGTCGGCTTGAGTCCAGGTGTAAATATTCGGATCTATTCCACCGGTGCTCTCGACCAAAAAAACCGCGACTGCGACGGTTCCATCCATGACATCGCTATTGCTTGCATACTGAGGGGTGACCGTAGACTGAATACCGAGCACCGACTGTTCAGCGCCCAACAAGCGGAGATTGCGAATGAACTCATCCTTGTTGATCGGGGGGCGGGGAAGAGCGCAATCTACCATACCCGGCCGGCCTTCCTCGGGACCGGGTTTTCGTCTGGACTCGCGAAGCCTGCGTCTGGCGCTTCGTCCTGACGCGATATCGTTGAATGCATTGATTGCCGTCTGAGTCTCACGATCGCTGAAACCGGATGGAGCTGACCCAACTGGAGAGCGATGTATCGAGCGTATACCGTGTCGTCCGAGGATCCTTGAGTCAACACTTGGAGGGATCCAGCCCATGATGGCGTGAGGCGGAAGCACTATGGCGACTGTGCCGCCTTGGGATGTGATGAAGTCACGTGCCTGGGCCAGCTCCGCCCTCGAACTGGTATCCACCAGTATGAGCGTGTATCCGGCAGCAGGGTCAGCAGAGGAGACGGATTGATTCGGGGAATGAGCGCCAGCCAAAGAGCTGAAGACGGTCAAAACCAGAAGCGCGACCACAGAACGGAACACAAAACGGACCATCAATACAGACCTCAAAGCGTGAAGACCACGACCTTTACTGCCCTGCGTTATGGCCGTGGAGGGCGAAAAAGTGAGCGTTCTCTTTGTTAAGTTACAAAACACCCCGGTGTCGTACCGAGGGGCCGTCCTGCTTGGCGCACATACTTCCGGGGTAACCTGGCTGGCCGCTTGTCGATATGAGTGCACATCGGTGAATCACTTATGAGATCTCCGATCAAACTGCCTACGTGGTTTCCCCAGGCACTCGCGACAAAAATCGGCCATCAAAGTGCGCTGTAACTTATTCGATTTGTTACGACAAGGCCGCGAGTATACCTTATGCCCCATCCGGTCGCAAGCACAATCAAACCAGAGATTATGATAATACTGTTGCGACCCGGTCCCGGCTTGGGGACCAATTTGCCGTTCAGTACATCCTTTGAAGCCTTACTCCGGTGTAGTACTTCTGAAGAATGGAGGTGTAAGAAAAGCCGTCCTTTGCGAGACCGTAAGCGCCTGTTTGACACATCCCAACCCCGTGTCCCCAACCTCTGCCGGTGAACACGAAGGCGACGGGCTGGCCGCGGGAATCAGTCTCGCGATCAACCACAAAGAGGTACTCCTTCAACCCAAGTGTTGAGCGGATCTGCGAACGGCGCAATCTAACGCGGTTTTCATCTCCGGTGACCTCGACTTCGGTTACCCTACTTGAAGAGCTGAATGCCACTGGCTCGATCCTTTCGATCCGACCGACGTTGAGTCGAGCGCGAGCAAGACGTTGCTCCAGTTCATCCACCGTTATGCGTTCCTGCCATTGCGCTACACTCGAGAAGCGATCGCTTGAAGCAGTACGATCCGATATCGATGCTTCCAGGAAGTCGATTGCTCCCTTGTCGTTCAGATGGTAGATGAGGCGCTCACCGCCAATGAGACTCAGATGGTCGACCTGATGACTCTCGCCTCCGATACTTCGAAACAGCCAGGCGTCTTGAGCTACCTCGACCGCGTTTCGCTGAGACTCTCGCGACCGGCTTTGGGGAGACGCGACTGCTCGCTTATCTGGATCGACGGAAGTATTTCTTGCGGGCTCAGTTTGCTGCGAACTTGCAAGCCGCCCCGAACTGCTGGTGTTGACACTTGTGAAGCGCGTTCCCTTCTCGCTAGTCAAACCAGATGACGAAATCATCAATCGCCCATTTTCCGCAGGCACCGCGATTTCAGAGATTAGACCGGGGACTTGAAATCGCAGAATTGAAGTTTTGGAATCCGCTTGGGATTTCGACATTGCCGGCTGATTGATCAAGATTGCTCTCGCGAGAGTTTCGATCGCCTGTCCACGCGTGACGGGCGCGCGGCCATCAAGCGGCGAATCAGCCGGCAGTCGAAGGATGCCGTCTTTCAACAGCAAAGCGACATCGGCGCGCGCTTCGCGCGGCAGCATTTGCACACGCAACCCGCCAAGCAAGTAGTCTATGTCAGCGGGAGACAGCAGCGTGTTTGCCCGGCCCTCACCGTAGAGTGAAACAGCGACCAGACGGGCGAACTCGGCCAGCCGGGTACCATCGGTGCGCGCGGAGCTGTGTCGTTGAGTGAGCCGCCCGGTTTGCTGGATCCAACTGTTCGCTTCATCCGAATCGAGTTGTTTGCTCAGGTAGCTGGTTGTCACTCGCCGCGGAATCGAGAACCCGAGTACTGAAAGAAGCCCGGCCTCACGAGCAATTGACCGACCTTCAACTCCAATTAGCGCGTCCCTGGTTCGACTCGATACGAGGTCCCGACTCGCAAACGACTGTTGATCGGAAGAACACGAGACGGCGCGAAGGTACGGAACCGGTTTGCCCCCGAAAACCTCTTCATTGTTTTCGGTACGGCCCCCGCAGTTTGCGGTGTACAGCGCCTCTATTGGAACAAGTCTTCGGTCGTCATTCTCGAAAACGGCAGCGATTCCGCGAGTCGCGTCGATTGCCCGGTTTGTAAGCTCGCGTTCCGCCGATAGGCCACCGTACACCTGGGCTCTCGTATCGTCGACAACATCAAAGCCCTCATCGAGATGCCGGCCGAGATGAGCAAGCGCGTACGAACGCGCGGCGACTGCCTGAGCCTTGAGAGCTTCGATTTCAGGATAGACGCCGGGCGACAACTCCATCGGCACCACTCCGCGAAGATAGTCTTCGAGCGGCAACACGTTCACGACGTTGATCCGCCCGCGCGGATTCAATACAAGATTGATTTCGCCCCGATAGTCGGTCTTACCGATCCGAACCACTACCGGTCCCGTTCTTATCCTGGATTCCTCCTCGCTGGCTTCGTTTGAAGTTCGACTGGAGGCTTGGTTGTTGTTTCGAACATTTCCGGACGAGCCGTTTGATGGTCTGTTTCGATCGGGTGCCGGCGGATGCACCACAGGTGTGACAACCAGTTTTTCCTCGCTCGCGGCGGCGATCTTGTCCGCGACGAGGGCTACCAGCTTAATCGGCCGTTCGTGCTTAACGCTCGAACGAGACGTGGAGGCTGGTTGGGATTTGTATTTTGCTCGAGTGTTTGTGTCACTCAGGGACTCGGAACCCTTTGCAGTGACGGGATTCGGGTCGCTCAAAATGCGAGGGTTTTCAAAACCGGACTTGCGAATGCGTTCGAGCAGCTGGACCGCATCGCTCCGTCTCTCAAAGCGCCCGATCGACACCGAGTACTCGCTCTTCCTTTCGTCAAAGCTAATCGTGACCGGCTCAAAAAACTTTTTCTTTAGTTCGTCAGCCAACTTGCGCGCGCCGCGTGACTCAGTTGAAGACCCGACCGCTACCTGGTAAGTCGTCAGCCTGGTCTCGACCGGAACAGGCTCGGAGATCTGACGCAGATCAATCGTGATCGATCCGTTGGGGATGCTCGCGGCTTCGTCCGGTCCGTCCGCGGCGCTGCGAACTTTGAGACCCGAGGAAGAACTGAGCGCAATGGAAGACACATCGGTCATCAGTGCGACTCTGATGATTGGCCCGCCGGTCGATGCGTAGGGAACGATATCGGGTTGAGACTCGGTTCTGCGAGCGCGGGTAGCGCTCTTATCATCGATTTCAGTGCGCCGTTCCTTTGAATTTGAGGATGCCTGCTTTTGGGTGGGCAGCGGGGCAGCCCCGGCGCTCGAAGTGAAAACGAAAACGATTTGAGTGTTGATCGATAAAACAAGAGCCAGGCTTAACGAGAGGCGTCCCGGGTGTTCACCAACGCTAACAATGTTCATTGAAAAGCTACAGTGTGTAAAAGTACACGGTCACAGTAAAAATGAGCGTGTTTCCTGCGGCTTGGGGGAACCCCTCAAAGGGACTAGCTGTAAATATAGCCTGTCTGGCGTAACCGTCAAGCACTGAATAACCAGACGAGCGAAGCAGACGTGAGGATTGGATCTGTCCATCGCGTTTGATGATCAAAGAAAAATCCGCCGATACTTTGTCTCGTAGAACATCCTTTATCCATTCGCGAGGCATGATGCGCTCATTAACTTTGCTGATCTTTGCGCGCACCAAAGCCATATACTGACCCTGAGCCGCTTCCAAGCCGAGGGAGCTGGGCTCGGAGTTGCTGCCGCGGCGCGTCCCCGGTTGAGCGGGATCCGCTGTGCCCGGGCTTAACGACCTGGGGTCGGCCTTGGGAGATGGGGCGGGAGGAACGGGCGCTGAAGGGGATGGAGGAGTTTGGGTAATCAAAGCCTCTTCGAGTTGACCGATGCGATTTGCCTGTATTGAAGAAGGCGCCGGAGGAGTTGGCCGCTGATTCGCGGGACCGGGACGTTCGTTGCTTCCTGATCCGCGAGAGGAACGCGTCTGTCTTTCGATCACGTCAGCAGTGGGGAGATGCACGGTTGTCCCGCGACGCTCGGCGGGTTTCGGCGAGCGCTGTATCAGATGAACGTCGTCAGCGTTCGCCGGATCAAATTGAAGCCGGCTGATATCGGCGCGTTCCAATGACTCAGGCGCAGTTCGAAGCGGCACGCGGTCCGGCGGTGGCGCTACTTCGATCAGCTTGACGAGTGACGCCGGGCGCTTGCTGTCGGCGATAACCCGCCGCATCGCCCACGAGTCGAGCATGATTAGTGTTGCATAAAAGATCACGTGCAAAACGACCGAGGTCGCAAGCAGTGCAGAGAACCGACGGTCGCGGCCGAATAGCCACAGCCGGGATGCGAGAGGATCTGACGGCCTCGAGTTACCGATGATGTAAGCGTCTAAGGTCTTAAGCAAAAGTGCTACCCCGAATGATGCGTGAAGCGTGAAACGTGATGCGTAATGCATGACGTGAGACTCGATGCCTGAAAAGTAGCGGAGTTCTCATAAGAAAGTTGGACACCATAACGCATCACGCATCACGCTTCACGCATCACTCATCACGTTTCCCCATCACCATCACGACTCAACGTTTCAACCGCCAGCGCGTTGAATTGCCGCCGAATATTCCTCATGTCAATCGCGCCGACTCTTGGATGGACACGATTAGTCAACAGCACGAATACGCGGCGTTTGTTTGGGTCAATCCAAAGACTGGTGCCGGTGAATCCGTTATGCCCGAACGCCGTTGGAGGAAGCGCCGGTCCGGCCGAACAGTCGGATGTTTCAGCGAGAATCCAGGCGAGAGACCTAGATGTGTTGCAGCCACGCGTTAGATTGCTGGTAAACAGTCTGAGTGATTCCGGCCTCAGCAGCTCGCTGCCTGGCAAAAACTGATTTGCTATCCGAAATGCATCGCGCGCTGTCGAAAACAACCCGGCGTGTCCAGCTACGCCGCCCATGAAGTTCGCATTGCCATCGTGTACTTCACCCCAGATTAGATCTTTTCGCCAGTGTGCTTGCGAAACACCGGCTCGGCGATATTGTGATGCAAATCGCGTCTTGTCGTCCCAGCTTCGGGTCTTTGAATCGGCAATTGCGTTTGCGAGTTCGAACTCCTGACCACGTTCAGTGGCGGCGATCTCGCGAATCACACCGGGCGGCGGATTGAACATGGTGCGCTTAAGACCCAGCGGTTCGAAGATCTCTCGCTTCGCCAAAAGGTCGAGCCGTTCGCCGGTCCTACGCTCCAGCACAAACCCCAGCAGGATGTAGTTCAAATCGCTATAGATAACGTCCTTTGGTTGAGAGGGTTGCGGCTCTAATAGAATGCGCGCAATAGCCGACGGCACGTCGTCACGATTCTGCGCCTCGAGATAGAGCGGCCGCCAGTTGGGAAGACCCGAGGTGTGGGTCAACAGCTCCGTCAAAGTGATTTCACGTTTGTCTTTATCCTCGAATTCAGTCAAGTAGTTCGCGAGTGGCGCGTTCAGATCGAGCAAGCCTCGCTCCTCGAGAATAACTGCCAACAGTGCAGTTACCAGCGGCTTTGTGAGCGAGGCGAAATCGTAGATCGTACCAAGGGTTGCCGGGATGCGTTCCGGCTCGATCACTGCGAGTCCGAGCGCGTCTTCGGCGACTATCTGAAGCTCTTCACCGATAAGATACTGTCCGCCGGGAAGCAATCCGCCGGCGATCTCGGACTGTAGAAACCTGGAAACGGTGTAAGACGGGTTTGGCATTGTTTTCAAAAGTTAATTCGATGTGGTCGCTGAGTAAGATTATAGCGTCAAGTGGAGGGTGTTGAGAAGGATGGGTAAAATGTGATGCGTGATGCATCACGAATCACGTTTCACTCGTCACACCTTGCTGAACCTGAACCCGCGCTGACGGTCCGCTTCATAAAGCAGGATTGCGGTCGCGGTTGCTACATTGAGCGATTCGACGTTTTGCGCCATCGGTATGTGTACGAATTCGTCGGCATCTTCCTGCGCTGATACCGGAATCCCGGTGGCCTCACGCCCAACTATCAATGCTACCGGCACGGTCATATCCACTTCCATACACAATTTGATTCGCTCCGCGCGAGCTGCGTCCTCGATGACGCCTTGCGACGGGCCGGGTTTAGATCGAGAGGCTATCATCTTTATTTTGTGATCGCGGCAGCGCGCCACAATATCCGCACGACTGGCGCCAGTAACAATCGGCAGCCGAAGAGCCGAACCCATGGACGCCCGAATCGCCTTTTCATTGAAAGGATCGACTGTGTATCGAGTGGTGATTACTCCGTTAGCCCCGGCAGCTTCGGCGGTGCGAATGATTGTGCCGAGATTACCCGGGTCTTGCAGCTCGTCGGCGACCACAAGCAGATCAGGGCTGTTGCTAAAAAGGTCATCGAGCCCTAAATACGGGCGGCTGACGAGCGCGGCGACGCCTTGAGGGGTTTTGGTGCCTGCGATGGTTTCCATGACTTGCTTCGAAACCAGCGCACCGCGGCACTGCACTCGCCGCAGGGATTCCAGCAATGCCGCGCCGCGTTCGCTTGATTCAAGTTCGCCGGTAAAAGCTACGCTCTCGAAGTGCGCGCCGGTGTGGATTGCGTCTTCAATCAGGCGAACGCCCTCGAGAAAGACATGTTGCCTTTCTCCCATTGCGCGGACCCGGCGAAAGCGTTTGACCAATGGATTCTGGCGGCTGGTAATTTTCTCGACGAGCATTGTTGCAGAGTATACTACAGCGCGATCGAGGCTCTAGGCCGAGCCGCGCGCCACGTATAACGAATTCATTCGTTCCGGTCTTGATGATTGTCAATTCAGAAAAAACGATGGATATTCGTTGCTACGTGTTCAAATCAGCGGAAATGAATGACGTGACATGAACCAGAGCGCAGCTTGACAACAGGGCAGGCAAGGATATCTTATCCTTTAACTATGCACTTGCTACCAGTACCGCCGCTGTCCGGAGAATCCGAACTCAGCCACTAGAAAGAACGGATGGAATCCTCCCAACTCTCACCCCGCGTCAGGGTAGTCGTAGCCACGTCGGTAATGTTGTCTTTTATCTCGTTTTGGCGCGCGGCTGCGATCGTGCTCAACGATCTGGGTTCGTCGGCCTTTTATGCGGGTGGGCTTGCGGAGCAATACATCGGCAAAGCTGCGCCCTGGTTCATCCTCGGTGTGATGTTGTTTAGTTCGGCGGTTCGTATGGTCTACGTCGAATCGTCGTCTATGTTTACCCGAGGCGGCGTCTATCGCGTGGTGAAAGAAGCGATGGGCGGAACGATGGCCAAGATCAGTGTCTCGGCTTTGATCTTTGATTTCATATTGACGGGGCCGATATCCGGGGTTACCGCGGGAAAGTACATTGTTGGGCTCGTGGCCAGTACGATTACTTATTTCGGCCATCCGTGGGCGCCTTCAGATGATACGAGCAATCACCTGGCGGCGGTGGTTGCGATACTCGCGACAGTTTACTTCTGGTGGCGCAATCTGAAGGGAGTACACGAATCAAGCGATGATGCGATGCGCATTATGTATGTCACCACGGTAATGGTGGTGATGTTGATCGCGTGGGCTTGTGTGACCTTGCTTGTGCGGGGAGGGCAACTCCCTCCGGCCCCAACTCCTTCAAACCTCAGCTTTTCGGGGGGAGTTGATAGCTCGCTTGGCTGGCTCAAGTCTTTACAGTGGTTCGTCCCTGACGGTGATCGATACAGCATCGCTCAAAGTGCTCCCAGCATCATCGGGTTTCTTGGGATCATGATCGCCTTTGGGCACTCGGTGCTTGCAATGAGCGGTGAAGAAACGCTCGCGCAGGTTAACCGGGAACTCGAGCATCCGAAGCTCAAGAACCTGATGCGCGCAGGGATCGTCATCTTTGTCTTTTCTCTCCTGTTCACGTCGCTGGTCTCGTTCTTTGCCGTTGCGATAATCCCGGATTCCGAGCGGCCAAAGTATTTCGAGAACCTGATTTCGGGGCTGGCGATGAGTTTTGTCGGCCCGGAATGGCTGAGGCTTCTATTCCAGGGTTTTGTAGTAATCGTCGGGTTTCTGATGTTGTCAGGCGCAGTGAACACGGCGATTCTCGGTTCCAACGGCGTGCTCAATCGAGTCTCGGAAGATGGCGTCTTGACGCCATGGTTTCGAGCGCCGCACAAGAAGTTTGGAACTACATATCGAACTATTCACCTGATAGCGATTCTTCAAATAATCACGATAATAGCCTCGCGAGGCGACACCATTGTTCTGGGAGAGGCTTATGCGTTCGGCGTAATCTGGAGCTTTTCGTTCAATGCGATTGCCACGGTGGTGTTGCGGTTCAAACGACCTGAGGAACGCGAGTGGAGGGTGCCCGGGAATATTCGGATCGGCAGGATCGAAATCCCGATGGGGCTTTTGACAATCGCGCTGATTCTGGTGGCTATTGCAATGACCAATCTGCTTACAAAACAGGTAGCAACCATATCGGGAATTCTCTTCACAGCTGCATTCTTCGTGATATTTACAGTCTCGGAGCGGATCAACCAACGCAAACTCGATCGGACTCTCTCCAAGCTTGATCAATTCAGTTTACAACACAGCGAAACAGTCGATCTGCAATCCGTCGGTGCGCGACCGGGCAATGTGCTCGTGGGAGTGCGGGACTACAATACGCTTTCACACCTGGAAAACGTCCTGGAGCGCACGAACACAGATGACCAGGACATCGTTGTTTTGACGACGCGGTTGTTGGCTGGTCCCGGAAGCGGCGAGCGCGAGTTGTCAGATGAAACGCTGTTCACCGAGTATGAGCAGCGGTTGTTTACGCGGGTCGTTGCGCTCGCCGAAAAGCACGGCAAGCCCGTGGAGCTGGTCATCGTGCCGGCAACTAATATTTTTGACGCAGTCGCCCAAACCGCGCTGCGGCTGGATTCGGCGGCTGTGGTCGCCGGGACTTCGGCCAAGATGACTGTGCTAGAACAGGCTCGGGAGCTAGGACGCGCGTGGGAACGGTTGCCGGAAAAACCCAGGCGTCAAGTTGCTTTCAAGGTGATTGAACCCCAGGGCGTCGAGCACGTGGTCTATTTGGGTGCCCACGCGCCGCACCTCACGGAAGAGGACATCAACTTGATTCATAAGCTTTGGATTCAGGTAAGCAATATTCCGAGCCGCCGAAAGGTGCATCATCGCGATGTAGTGCGAGTAGCACTTGATCGGCTTGAACGCGACCTTCGCGGCAACACCGATGTAATGTTGGATTTCTACAATCTCGAACACCGAGAATCAAACGGTAAACCCGGCGCTAAAAGGCAAAAGTAGCATCGCCGGCTGGCAGCGGCTGGCTTCTGAAATGTCAGGTCCCATCGATCCAGTTGCATCCGCGAACACGCAACCCCCGGGAGCTGCCCAAAGCAATTTGAGCGAGGGGCGAGTTCGCTTGCCCGCCACAGCCGGCGGAACCATTTCCGAGATTGAGGCTCTGCGGAATCGTGTCTATAGCCGTAGCCCTCTTTCGCACTATCGGACGCGTGACAGAATTGTTATTCGCATCGCGGATATCGGGCTCTATTCGGCAATTCGCGCGATCTGCTCAACGTTGAGATGGGAAGTGCACGGCTACCAGCACTACGAGGGAATTCTCGAACACGGCAAACGTCCAATTTTCACTTCTTGGCACGTATGCATAATCGGCGCGACGTGGTTTTGGCGCAATCGCGGGATCGTCGTCATGTCGAGCACCAGTCGCGACGCCGAGTACACCGGACGCGTAATAAAACGATTCGGTTACGGAACGGCTCGTGGCTCGGCAACTCGCGGCGGGGGCCGGGCGCTGGCCGAGATGGCTCAATGTTTGGAGAATGGAATCGATGTCGGGTTTACGATCGACGGCCCTCGGGGACCTGCTTATATCGCCAAACCAGGCGCGGTCACTCTCGCGCGGCACACAGGACAGGCGATACTCCCGTTTCACATAACGTCGAGTTCTTCTCTCACGGTCCGAAGCTGGGATCTTATGCAGATTCCTGC
>DASRIZ010000301.1:0-17920 GCA_035649735.1 Blastocatellia bacterium
ACCGTAATCGTTGGTTTTCCACACGCCTCCGTTGTTGACGCCGATGTAGAACACGTTAGGCTGACCGGGAACTCCTGTCGCGCCGACAGTCCTTCCGCCGCGATGCGGTCCGATGCACCGCCAGCGCAGGTCCTGATAAAGGTTGGGGTTGAATTGCTGAGCGGGCGCCGTGCTGATGATGGTCAGACCGATCAGAGCTGCAGAAAGAAGATGACACGTCTTGGTCACTAGGCCTCCAATTAATCCCTCTTTCATCCAGTAGCAGAGAGTTATTCTTTCTTCGAACTGACGAACCGTGCGATTTCCTCGTGAGTCGCGAACCATACTCCAGGACGGGATCGCATATGTTGCACCAGGCGTTCCAGCATCGCGACGCGCGAGCGATGTCCGATTACATGAGGATGCATCGTAAGGATAAACATCGTGCCTTCTTCATAAGCCTTATCGAATTCCGCGCGCCAGATGGTGAATACTTCGTCGGGCGTGGTATAGGGACGCAGCGAAGTTTGTCGGTCCATCCCGAAGTAGGGAAAGTCATCCATGATCCACTCAACCGGCAGTTCGACAACCCCGGTTGCCGAGCCGTCGATCAACACTTCATAAGGCCTGTCGTCAGCCATCAAACTGCTGTCGTACATCAAGCCGAACTCGCGTGCCAGCTTCATAGTCGCCGGGCTGAAGTCCCACGAAGGCGTGCGCATCCCTACAGGTTTTTTCCCGGTAATCTCGGTGAGAGCTTCTATGGCGCGGCGCATCAACTCGCGTTCGTCGGCCTCGTCCAGCAGAGAATTGCGTTCGTGTATCCAGCCGTGTACGCCGATCTCATGGCGTCGTTTTGAGAGGATGTCCTTCATGCTCTGACGATGGATTTTCGCGCTGATGGCGGGGACAAAGAAGGTTGCCGGTATGTTGAATCGATCAAGCATCCGCAAGATGCGCGGCAAGCCCGCGCGCGCGCCGTACTCTCCCTGAGCCATCAGGGCCGGCGAGGTCTGACCATCTCTCAACGACGGAGTTTCATTGTCGAAATCAAATGAAAGGCCTACTGCGACTCGCGCGCCGCGAGGCCAGCGTTTTGGAGTCAGGTCGCGGCCGGCTCGGACTCGGTTCACCGTCTCGAAGACTTTGCTTTCAGGCCATTTCCAAGTGGGGTCTTGTTGCTGCTGCGCTGTTGCGGCGCCTCCGGCAAGTGTTGATATCGCGGCTGAGATAACAACGAGTGCGAGAGACCTTTGTCGTTTCACGAGTCCTCCTTTGGAGCGAGTCTTCGACAGACGATCGCTAATCGACAGGCTCGACAACTACAGCAGTGCCGTACGCGAGCACTTCGGTTACGCCGTTCATTATCTCGTTCGCGTCGTAGCGCATTCCGATCACCGCGTTGGCGCCGATCTCGCTTGCGTGCTGAACCATGATGTCGAACGCTTCAGCGCGGGCGACCTCGCAGAGCCTGGTGAACGCGGTGATGTTCCCGCCGACCAGTGTGTGCAATGTTCCGCCGATTGTTCCGAAGATCGAACGCGAACGCACAGTGATGCCGCGTACGACGCCGAAGGTGCGGACTATACGAAACCCGTCGATAGTGAACGCGGTGGTGACCATGTGATGTGAGAGTGTGTAACGCTGGGAAACTGAATACGGAGCATTTGCGCTGATGCTCTGTTTCGCCTGTTCGAGCTCGTCAAGTTTGTCTTTCATGCGTGGCATCCTCCGGTGAGCAACAAACACTAATGATTCGAAGACGGCGGAAAGATAAAGCTTGCAATGACAATGTGCAAGACCCGCGATCTTCTTTGCCTGCTTTGCGGTCCTTGGCGTCTTTGCGCTAAACAAGCCATTAGAAGGCTAGGTTTATCGCAAAGACGCCAAGGAGCAAAGCACGCAAAGAAGATACAGCATCACTCAAACATTGCGAGGCATACACTCACTGGTTACAATCCTGACTTGAATCGAGCACCTAAAGGAGATAGTTCGTGTTCACTATCGATCGAAGGCAATCAGTAGCCGTCAACATCGACGGCATAAAGGTTGGCGGCAACAATCCGATTGTCGTTCAGTCAATGACCAATACCGACACCGTGGATGTCCAGGGCACGGCTCTGCAGGTCGAGCAGCTTGCTCGCGCAGGATCCGAGTTGGTCCGCGTCACCGTAAACACCCGCCAGGCCGCAGCCGCGGTTCCGCACATCGCGGAGTGGCTGGGAGAGCGCGGCGTCTCGGTCCCAATCATCGGAGACTTTCACTACAATGGTCACATCCTGTTGAAGGAGTATCCGGAGTGCGCGCGAGCGCTGGCCAAGTACCGCATCAATCCCGGAAACGTTGGACCTGGTCAGCATCACGACAAGAATTTTCAGTCGATGATCGAAGTCGCAGTTGAGAACAACAAGCCGGTGCGAATAGGTGTCAACTGGGGCTCGCTCGATCAAGGTTTGCTGACTCGGTTGATGGACGAGAACGCCGCGCGTCCCGCTCCCAGGGACGCTCGCGCGGTGATGCACGAAGCCGTCGTCGTAAGTGCCCTTGAATCAGCCGAACTCGCCGAGCGGTGTGGGCTCAGACACGACCAGATCATCCTGAGCGCCAAGGTTTCTGAGGTGCAGGATCTGATCGAGATCTATCGAAATCTGGCAGCGCGGTGTGATTATCCGCTGCACCTTGGCCTGACCGAAGCAGGAATGGGCAGCAAGGGCATCGTGGCGTCTACCGCCGCGCTTGCTGTTTTATTGCAGACCGGCATTGGCGACACGATTCGAGTGTCGCTGACCCCTCGCCCCGGCGGCGATCGAACAGAAGAAGTTATCGTTGCGCAGCAGATCCTTCAGACGATGGGCTTGCGGAGTTTCATGCCTCTGGTTACCGCTTGCCCCGGTTGTGGACGGACGACCAGCACTTTGTTTCAGGAGATGGCCGAAGACATTCAGACTTACATTCGTGAACAGATGCCGGTGTGGAAAGAAACATATGTTGGCGTCGAAGAATTGAAAGTTGCGGTTATGGGATGCGTGGTCAACGGCCCGGGGGAGTCCAAGCACGCCAACCTCGGAATCTCATTGCCGGGCACCGGCGAGGATCCACGCGCACCGGTGTTTGTGGATGGGAGCAACTTCGTGACATTACAGGGACCGACGATCGTGCCTGATTTCATCCGAATACTTGATGACTACATCAAAAGCCACTACGAGAGCACAAAAGAGGAGACTCCTGCTTTGTTTCACGTCTGAGCCATCTCGGTCGTGTTCCTATCGTTTGAACCGCCGCCGAATCGCCAGTAACACCATCGCTGCTTGCGTTGTGAGTAGCAGCACAGACAAAAAGAGCCAGAATCGAGACCAATCACCGACGGGCTCGTAAAACCGTTCCCGCTGGAACGTGATAATTGAAAGCGAAAAAAGAATCGCCCGGGCGTAGTCATCGATCCACTGCCCAAATCCAACGGGGTGATGCTGGGCATCCGGAACAAGATTGTACTCGATCATCATTGCAGGGCTCCCGGCGCTTTCTTTGCTGGGCTGAAAGCCACTGTACAGAAAGATGAGAGAAAAGGTGAGTAACATTGCCAGGAGTACAATAAAGGCTTGCCAGTAGCTTGAGCCGTAGTTGCTAAACAGCCAGTAAATACCATAGGGGTTGATCCTTTCTTTGACCCTGCGTCGCCATCCGGGCTTCAAGCCGGCACCCTTTTTCTTGCGCTGGGTTTCCATCTCGCCGATGTGAAAGTCTTCGGCAGTGTTATAGTCCCGCCGCGACTCGTAGTTGAGCACCAACTGGTGGTAGTTTTCGGCGATCTTTTCGTATCCACGACGCTCATCACTCTTGTCACGATATTCGTCCCAGAGAGCGACTCGACGACGATGCCAACGAGTCCAATTGAATGGGGGTTGGTACCACTTCACGTCGCGGAACAGGATTCGGGTGAGATCCGAATCGACAAAACTGGCTTGCTCGAGGTTGAGGTTTTCGAAAGTGACCAAGGCATTGGCCGGAATCTTTAGCCATCTGAAACTACAACCGCTCTCAAAGCTGCCTTCGTCGTTCGCTTCAAAAGAGGTTCTTTGCGCGAGGGTCACCCCATTAAAATTGACGAACTCCTTAAAACTGACGCCTGACACTAAAACGTCCGCGCCGAATGTCGCCCAGGTGAAATCAACAGCCTTTTTGAAAGAGAACTTCAAGAAGACAGCCTTGGTATTAAAGGCGGCCTTCTTAAAGTTGGCATCTTCTTCAAAATCCGATGCGGCGAAAGCGGCCTCCTCCTCGAAAGTCGCGTCCTCGAAGTTTGTCTTTGTGTTGAAATGAGCCTTATAGAAATTCGCCTCGTTCTTGAAAACCGTCGACTTAAATTCGGATTTATCATTCTCCTGCATCATTGATGGGTCGCCAAAGATGGTCTCATAAAACGTTGTCTTGCCGGCGAAGGTCGCTTGCGCGAAATCGACTCCTCTGCAGAATTTGGCCTTGTCAAATCCTGTCTGATCAAATCTGACCATTGCAAAACTTGATGGCTCCTGAAACGTCGCACCACGGAAGCTGGATTCACCCTGGATGCTGCACGATGAGAAGTCGGCTTCGTGCTCGAATACTGTGTTAACGAAGGATGCTCCCTGTTTGAATTTCGAGGAATAAAGGTCAATTTTTTTCTTAAACAGCCGTCGGTCAAAATTTATTCTTGGAAACTCGAACCACGAAAACTCACAGGTGTCAATCTGCGGGTCGGCCTCGAGTTGCTTCAAGAGTTGTCCGAACGCCGAGCGGAATCGATTCTCCAGAGCATCGACCTCCGAGCGCGCATCCTTTGCGAGGCCGTTTTTCTCCACGCTTGTCAGCTTGGGAACATGAAAGATACAAAGGCCATCACGCTCTACTGGATGTTTGCACGGATGCGTCGCTCTGAGCGCATACTGACACCCTGTTTGCGGCGGCGTGCTGATAGGAAGTGCATCCGTCATGAGCGGCCTCCTCAACCGGAATTGGAGCCGGCAATCGCCTTTATGTCGAATTGGGTTACCGGATAGGCCGCACCATTATCATGAGGTGAGAGTAACTTACAATCCCTGGATCCATGTCGCTGAAATCAATGTGAGCACTCAGTAATCAAGTCGCGGGGCGGACGGTAGAGAGTCAAGGCGCGGCTGAATAACCGCGCCTGGCAGGTTGCTAACAGATGCTGATCGTAGTCGCCTATGACCGCGTTACGGTTTCTTGTCAGCCGGTTTCGCCGGGTGATCGTGTGCCGCGAGGAAAGGTACCTTTGCTTCCGCGGAAACTCGAGCCTTGCCGTAGCGCGCTTCAATCGAAAACGTATCGCTATCGTTCTCGGGTCTGAAGTCGAAGGTCAAATAGTTTGCTGACGGGCCATCCATCGAGAACTGCATTGGGATCATTATGTCTTTCCCGCCGCTTGCCAGGACCAGCTTGAAATTGTCATTCGCGTCGAAGTTGATTCCCATCGAGTACGTGCCTTTCGGCACCTCGACCCCTGCGATCACGACAGGGAAGTCGGTCTCAAACTTTCCAATCGCTTTCCACAGTCTGTTGAACTGCGGGAGTGCTCGCTCAGTCTTCCGAGCGTTAAAGTTTGCGTCGTTATAGTGGAGCGATTTGTAGCTGAGCGTCAGCTTTCCCGCGCCTTCGACGGTTAATGTGTGTGAGAAATCCTTTGAGACAGTTCGGGGGTCGTGCGCTAATGCAACCGCCGCGAACAGAATAACCAGCAGAGACGAAATCAGAGCCTTCTTCATGCGTTCTCCTCCTGAACCTACGGTGTCGTTCTTTCGAGCCTTTGGTGGACGGAGGATTATATAGCCTTCGAAACAGGTGTGACAACGCGGGTGTGAGAGGGGAGGCATCGAGGAGGATACTCCTGGGGAATACCCCCAACTGTGAAGTTGGGGGTATTCCTCGGAGTGAAGAAAAGTGTTAGCCGCCGATTGCGCACGCGTCCGGTGCCGGCTGACCTTTCCACTGCTTCTTGATGTCGACAAGCTGCTTCTCGATTTGAGCATTGCTGTGATGGTTGATCAGCATCCACTTCAACTGGACGAGCATTTCACTTATGAGTCCGGGATCCTGTGTGGCGCATACCAACCGGTGGTCCGATTCAAGTTTTAGCGCAGGAACATCGATCGAATCGAATCTGGAAGGAAAGTCGGCTTTGCGGGCCTCTCGATCCCAGGGCGGCGAAATTATCTGAACCCGCCAGCGTTTTGAGTCCTCGCCTCGGACGATACCCGAAGCGTGATAGACATCGGTGATCTTTCCTTTGACCCACATGCAGTCGGCACAGTAGGTGTGTTGGACGATTGTCAGTACGTATTCAGGGTTTCTTTCGTTCATCGTTGAGTCCGTCAACAAGATTTGTCAGAATCTACGCCTCAAGCCGGGTTATAAGATAGCGAATGCACGCAGTCAACGGTTTGTTTCTGAGTTTTCGCGGTTTTGGGGGAAGTTGACAACAATTGCGCCGAATCTATCTCACGGGGCGGTAGTCGTGGTCGATAAAGCTCGGAACGGAGAGTTGACGCGTGTCGCGGGCCTAACCTACTATTATTTTCTAAGGACACCAACGCCACAGGCGCGGCTGAAGAGTTGTCTCCCTGATAGTTGGTCCCACAGAAGAGGAATCAAAAAAATGGGAAGCCTGGGAATGCCGGAGATTCTGATAATACTGGTGATTGCGCTGATCGTGTTTGGTCCGCGCAAGCTGCCGGAGCTTGGCAAGACGTTGGGCAAAAGCCTCGCGCAGTTCCGCCGCGCGAGCGAGGACTTCAAGCGTCAATGGGAAGATGAAGTTACGATCGAAAGGCAGCGATTGGACGCCCCGGCCCCGGCCCCCTACGAACCCAGCGATTCGACGGCCGATTCACCAGTCAACAACGAGGTCCCAACAAGCACAGCCGAAGAGCCGCCACAGGCCGTACAAGCTTATGACGAACCGGTCGTCGCGCGTACCGACGAGACCTCTGCTCAAGAAACAAAGCGCGATTGGATGTAGGTAGAATAGACTTTAGTCTGTGTCTGGAACGGGCTCTCGCTTCGAAGCAGCGGAACACAGACCAAAGCCAATGCTACACCCCAACTATGGCCACCTACGCCGAACCCTACGAAAGCGAGCCGTTGAGCGAAGAAGGAACGATGTCGTTCCTCGACCACCTCGATGAGCTCCGCAAACGGCTGATTCGCAGTGCGCTGTTTATCGCAATTGCGTTTGTTGTGTGCTGGATCTTCTCGCAGTCCATTTACAACTTTCTGCAAGTACCGGTTCTGGCGGCGATGAATGACGCGAAACGACAATACGCTCCTGAGCTTGCCGGCGCCGCTGTCGCGCTTGCAGATTTGCCTGATGACACAGACGTGATTTTTACCTTACCGATCGAGGCCAAGCTCGGCAGCGTATTGATTTCCGCCGGAACGGCCATCCCTTGCAAAGTAAAGCGCGATGCCAACGGAACGGTTCAGCTAATTACCGGCAGTTTCTGGCTTTTAGACCAGCGCACCGTCATTGAGAAGGAAACTCTTATTCCGCCCCAGCTTTATCAATCGGCGAACGCCGGTTTCGGCCGTGACAATCAACTTGTCGTTCCAACAGTTCAGGGCGCATTCAACCTCTATATCAAAGTCTCTTTTTATGCTGCAATTTTTTTCGCCGTGCCTTTTTTGCTTGTTCAGGTCTGGGGCTTCGTCGCCCCCGGACTATATCCGCACGAGAAGAAGTACGCCGCGCCGATAATTATCATGGCCTCGACGTTTTTCCTGGGCGGCTGTGCGTTTGCATATTACATAGCGTTTCCGCGAGCAGCGAATTTCTTGCTGGGGGTAGCCACGGGCGGGAACCTTCGACCGCTTGTTACCGCAGATGAGTACTTTGACCTGATAATAGTAATAATGCTCGGCCTTGGGTTGGTATTCGAAATTCCGACGGTGACATTTTTTCTGTCGCGGCTGGGGTTGGTTTCGCCAGGGTTGCTGTTGAGAGTTTGGCGCTATGCACTGATCGTTATATTCATCGTTGCTGCCATACTTTCACCTACGACCGATGTGCCGAATTTGCTGGTGTTCGCTGCCCCAATGATGATTCTGTACTTCCTGAGCGTCGGGATAGCCTGGGTCTTTCACCGGCGGCGGCAGACCGAGAAGGAATACCAGGATTCTGAGCGCAAGGGGAGTTGAAGCGAGCATTCTAAGTCTGGGCCCGGATGTGTCAAAATCAAAGCCCAGCCGCCCTAACAGGCGAGCTTGACCAACCCGAAGCGAGCTACGTAGACTTGAACTTCGGGTAAATAACGCTCACTTAGGTGCCTTTTTACAGTAGTTGTCTAGGACAGGAGTAAAAGTTATGAAGAAGGATGTCTGTCTCTTCCAGAGATCTATAGGCGTTGCGTTGATGCTGGTATTGTCCGCGGGGATAATTCCAGGCGTCCTGGCTCAAGATAAGACTCAGGACAAGAGTCAGGTAAAGGATCGCAACGAGCGGAAGAAGAAAGAAGAACTCAAAAGCGTCTACAAGAACTGGCTTGAACAGGATGTCTCATACATCATAACCGACGAGGAACGAAAGGCCTTCAAAGCGCTTAAGACCGACGAGGAGCGCGATCAATTTATCGAGCAATTCTGGCTCCGGCGTGACCCCGATCCCGATACTCCCGAAAACGAGTATAAGGAACAGTATTGGGAGCGCGTGCAGTATGCCAACGAGAAATTCACATCCGGGATCCCGGGTTGGCGTACGGATCGCGGGCGCATATACATAATGTTCGGGAAGCCGGACGAGCTGGAGTCTCACCCGTCCGGCGGCGCTTACAATCGGCCGTCGTGGGAAGGCGGCGGCTCCACTTCAACGTATCCGTTTGAAACCTGGTGGTATCGATACATCGAGGGCATCGGCTCGGATATTGAGATAGAGTTTGTCGATCCGTCGGGTACCGGGGAGTACCGGATCGCGCGGAGCCCGGATGAAAAGGACGCGCTGCTGCACGTGCCAAACGCTGGGCTGACTCTCGCCGAGAGTCTCGGGATGGGCAACAAAGCGGACCGCGTTACCGGAACCGCGAGCATGCCCAACAATGGAATGTATGGCGGAGGAAGGGCGAAAGACCAGCCTTTTGAAAAGCTACAACTACTCGCGGATTTGCAGCGGGCACCCGCAATAAAGTTTCCCGATCTGCAAGTCAAAGCCGATTTACCGGAGATCGCCTCGGACATTCTGCCCTTTAGCGTGCGCACCGACTTTTTCCGTATCGGCAGCGAATCGGTTGCAACTTCATTCACGATCCAATTCGACCACGCCGACCTCTCATTCAGAAACCAGGGTGGAGTCTACTCAGGGAATGTGAATATCTATGCAAGGCTTACGGGGCTTTCGGGCCGTCGAGCCGGGAATTTTGAAGATGTAGTGCAGACTGCTCGATACAGCGATGATCAGCTTACTGCCGCGCAGGCCCAAAAGTCGATATATCAGAAAAATGTTGTTTTGCCGCCGGGGCGATACAAAATAGACGTCGTCGCTCGCGACATCGTAAGCGGAAAAACCGGAATCCTCCATCACTCGTTTGAAGTGCCGCGGTACCAGGAGAAGCAGTTCGCAACCAGCACGCTCATCCTGGCGTCGACGATCGACAGATTGGACAACCAGGCGATCTCTTCCGGTCAGTTCATCATTGGCCGGTACAAAGTCAGACCGCTGGTGAGCGGTATCTACAAAACAGGCCAAAACCTCGCGTTATTCCTTCAGGTCTATGATGCGGATATGGATCAGGCGACGCTCGAGCCGGCTCTCAAGGTCGAGTACATCGTCTCGAAGGGTGGGCAGCAAATCGCGCACATCGTCGAAGATGGAAAGAGCAGGATGGGAGTCATCGATATGAAGGGACAGCAACTTGTGGTTGCTCGCGGTATCCCGCTTCAAGAGCGGCTGGGAGAACCCGGCGAGTATACCGTGACCGCAAAGATCACCGACCTGGTCTCTCAAAAGGTGCTCACTCCGCAGGCCAGATACACAGTTGTGAAGTAGTCAGTAGTCAGTAGTCAGTAGTCCGTAGTCAGTAGTCCGTAGTCCGTAGTTATCGCTAGTATCGACGACTGCTGACTACGGACTATTGGCTACGGTCTACGGACCACGGACTACGGACTAAGTAGTCCTCCTCTTTTCGTTTCTCACACCGATTGTTATCATTTCATCTTTCAATCGAACGGATCCGGCTTCTACGGACTACGGACTACGGACTTACGGAGCTATGAATTTTTCAATCAATCCATTTACTGACGATCTGGCGGTTGATCTTGGCACCGTGCACACGTTTATCTACGGTCGCGGGCGCGGTATGGTGGTCAACGAGCCCTCGCTCGTTGCGATCGACAAAGTGTCTGACCAGGTGATCGCCGTCGGCAACGAAGCACTCGAGATGCTCGGTCGCTCGCCGGAAGACGTCGTGGTCGTTTATCCGATGCAGGATGGAGTCGTGGCGGATTCGGAGCTGACTCAGACAATGCTGAAGAAGCTCATCCGCAAGGCGCGCGGAGGCCGCGCGCGTTTCTCCCGCCGCATAATTCAGAGCGTTCCCGCGGGCATTACCTCGGTCGAACGTTTTGCCATCCGTGACGTCGTAAAGGGAATCGGCGCATCGCGGGTTTATCTGGTTGAGGAAGGGCTGGCGGCGGCTATCGGGGCAAAGCTGCCGGCGGCAGAGATGACCGCTACGATGGTCGTGGACATCGGCGGAGCTACGACTTCGATCGCCGTGGTTGCGAACGCGGGTATCGTCGAGTCGGAGACCTTGCGATTGGGCGGGCTCGACATGGACCGCATGATCACCGACTACATAAAGCACGAACGCAGAGTTCTGATCGGTGAGCGAACCGCCGAACGGCTCAAGATCGTGCTCGGCTCCGCGACGGATCCGATCGAGGATCACAAAAGCGTCGTCAAAGGACAGAACGTCAGCGAAGGCGGTCCCGAGATGATCGAAGTATCATCGCTGGAGGTGCACCGAGCAATTGAGCCCATCGTCAAGCAGATCGTCGAAGCCGTTCGCGATGTTCTGGAGCGCATACCCCCGGAAGTGGCCGGCGACATTCACGACACAGGTTTGGTGCTTACCGGTGGAATGGCGTTATTGGCTGGAATGGATGCGCGAATCAGCCAGACTACCAGGTTGCACGTGGCTGTCGCCGAGAGCCCGCGACAGTCGGTGGCCCGGGGTCTCATCGCTTTGTTTGACCAGCCGCTGTTGCTCCGTCGCGTAGCTCGAAACGTCGAACTCGCGTGATTAAAGTATTGCGCTCAATCTTCGAGGATAATATGATGGCCACTGGTCGCTTCATCATCACGAGACTGATTGTTTAGCGCTGCTCCCGGGAAACAATGGCATTCTGTCCCAACTGTGAAGCCGAGTATAGAGCTGAAGTTACCGTTTGTCCCGATTGCGAACTGGATCTGGTGCCGGAACTAACACCGGAGAACAGAGTTCACGACCTCGGCAAAGCAGAGCCCGTACGGTTACAGTCGTTTAGCAACAGCGCCGAAGCTGAAATGGTCCGCGAGACCCTCGAAAAAAACGGCATCCGGGCGTTTGTCGAAGGCGGCGATTTCGCGGTGATACCCAGCAGCTTTTCGCAAGAAGTGGTGGTGATGGTGGATGAGAGGGATTTACCTCGCGCCATTGAGATCTACGAAGCTTATTTCAATTCTGACTCGACTGCCCCTTCCGAAGAAGATCAAACCGACATCTAGTCGTTTCTAGTTTTTGGTTTCTAGTTTCTGGTTTCTGTGCGTTTCAAGTTCCCCATCAAACCAGTAACGAGAAACCAGAACTAAATAACGGGGGTTACGCGATGCAGAATTCAATTCGCTTATGCGCCATCGCTTCGGTTTTGCTCGCGCTGGCGTCTCTTGCTTATGCACAAGAAGGCTCGACTCGAGCTGAGTTTGAGTGTTTGACTCTCGCAAATTCCTCAAAAGTCGCACCGGCTGGACCGGCGTCTCCATTTGCAGCCTATCATCACGTGTGGACACCAGGTCTGGATTACGGGACCTTCCAATCAAACGGACTGAATCTGACTTATGAAACGCAGGGCTCCGGGGAGGAAGTAGTAATCGTGGTTCACGGCGGCGCGGGACTCCCGCACGAGTACTTCCATCCAATGTTGTACAACCTGAGCCGTTACGCCAAGCTTGTCTTTTTTGATAGACGCGCCGATATGCTCAGCGCGACTTCGGGTAAGGGGATGGCGTCGGTCGGCGAGTTGTCCGATGACATTGACTCGTTGCGCAAAACGCTTGGGCTGGAGCGAGTAACACTGCTTGCGCACAGCTTTGGCGCCACCATCGCGCTCCGGTATGCGGTTGAGCACCCGGCTAACGTCAAGCGTTTAATTCTGGTGAGCGCCGCTCCAACGGTGGAAAACCCCTACGAAGGCGAGAAGCGTATCTTGAAGAAGCTCTCGAAGGTCGAGATGGCGGCCTACCGATCAAGCGAAGGCGGGACGGGCGCAGCAAAACCTTGCGATCGCGTCCGAATGCGTTATTCGGTGCTGTACCCATACTATTTCCACAAGCGCGTTCCTTATGAGTTTGATCGTGGAGTGTACACCGTCTATTTTGACGCTTTGTCCAAGAAGGAAGCGCTGGCCTCTGACTCATCAAGTCTGGACTTCCGGGCCGATCTCAGTGATATCAAAGTGCCTGTGCTGGTTGTCGCCGGACGGCACGATCTGGTGACTCCACCGGATCAATCGTTCCAGCTTGCCAACGGGCTTCCGCAATCGCGTCTGGTCGTGTTGGAGCACAGCGGTCATTTCCCATTCTTCGAAGAGAACTACTTGTTTACGGAATGGGTGCGGCAATTCATGGTGGCTACCAGCGGTAACACGAACGACAAAACAATTCCCGGTCTGCTCAGCGACTCGTCAAGCGGCTCGCGGTAATGGTTCATCGGAGCGAAGCATCTTGGCTAACAACGCGGCAGTTGTAAGAAGGAGACAAGATGCTTCGCTTTCTGATTTATGGTATAAAAACCACTGAACAGCCGCTAAGCAAGAGAGCGGAAGGCCGAAAAGACGGCATAGCTCAGCAGGCGTGGCTTTGAGTCATGAGTCAAGAGCTAGTAGTATTCGTCACCAGTTCGGACACCGGGGAAGCCGCAAGGTTGGCCGATACTCTGGTATCCGAGCAGCTGGCTGCCTGCGTAAACGTAGTTCCCGGCATCGAGTCGGTGTATCGGTGGGAAGGCAAAATTACCCGGGACATCGAAACTCTGCTGATCATCAAGACAACCGACGCACGATATGCCGAGCTCGAACGCCGAATAAAAGAACTTCACAGCTACACGACGCCCGAAGTCGTAGCAATTAGAATCGAGCGGGGCTCTGAGCAATACTTGAATTGGTTGCGGGACTCGATCGAACGATGAAACGCGGTAACCGCTCCTGATTTTGTCTGCAGGTAGCTTTTCATTTCTGCGAGCTTACTGCCTCACGAAGAAAACGTCCCACGCCCATCGACCGACGTGTTCTCCGTGCGCATCATATACCTTGGCCCGGTAACGGAAGCGATTTCCGTACTGGTCAGTTCGCTTCGATTCCTTGTACTTGAGACTAATCGCAGATATTCCAAGGTGCGGCAACCCGTGAAGCTCGCCTGGCTCAGAGAGGCCGTTGTGATTGATGTCCTGCCACAGACGCAGAGACGAAAAGATTGCATCGTTGCTGTCAACACGCTCGTCGCTATTGCCGCCATTTGCTGGCTTGTCGAATTCTGCCAGCGCAATGAAACCATTTGGAGTGTGCGAAGCTGGCTGAGGTGTGTGATTTCCGAACAATTCCGCGCCGTTATCGATTGAGCCATTGCCATTTCGATCAAGGGCAACGAATGCATCATCGGAACCCGCTGAAGTCCAGGAAAGCTGTTCCACAGCACCATCAATATTGATGTCGAAGTTCACTCCGCCTGCGGCGTTCGTGAGATCAAAGCCATCACCAGCGACGTCAATCAAGATGGGCGATGTACCACAACAGAGTTGATAGTCAGGATCTTCCAAAGGAAGGATTGCATTGGGACCGCAGGTTATGGTTGAGCAATCGGGTCCCCCGCCCCCGGCTATGAGGCAATTGTTAGCATAATCGATTTCGCTATTTACCCTACTATCGTCACAATCCTGAACGCTTGTGGGTCCAAAATGGCCGACATCATTTATGCCCAAGCCTGGATTCATTACAGTTTCCCCAGCAGTATAAGGACTTGATGCCTCGTTAAGTCCCATAGAGTGCCCTGCTTCGTGGAGCATTGTAGTTAATACGGCTCTATAGTAATCCGGCGAACCATTTCGATTCCAGGGATAAATCGGAGGGCTCGTGGTAGTATGCGCACCCCAATAAAAGGTAGTTCCTTCTGAAATGATATGACCGAGATTGACCTGAACCGGCTGGGAGGCGGCAACCCAGGTAGAATTGACACTACTGAATCCATCATCTGCAATTATTGTGTAGTACGGCCCCAATGCGTTGGAGAAGGATACTCGTGAGCAGTTCCATCCGATGTTGTGTGTGCTCCAGTCTTCCATCGCGTCGTGTATTATGTCCTGCTCTTGTGGGGTGAACCCTGCTGTTTCATAAGGAATGATAGAGTTTGGAAACCAGCCCTGAACCGACAAAAGAGTAGGACAACCTGCCTCTGATACTGCGCCCGGGTAGGCTCCAACTGCTATCAGCCAAGTACTAATCATGCCTAAGAAAAACCCGACAATGCTTGATCTTCGTCCTTTGGGCATAGGATTCTCCTTTTATGAATGTTTACTTGTTGGAAACAGCACGTAACATTTTCAAGAACCCAGACTGATTTCTGTATACGTCCTGCGCGAGCGGGAACCCGCCTGCAAGCGGACGCGCCGATGTGCCATCGAGTTCAAAGCTTCCATCGTATTGCGTCAACTTGTAACTGCTAGTCTCTGGAACAAACTTCATGAAAAGCAGGACATCCTTAGTACTAATCGGTAACAAGGGGATACCGTTTCCGCCAGCTTTTATAATGACTTCATCAACGACAATCTCACCGCCCAGACTGGTGAATGTAATCTCTGCACCGGGATCAAGCGGGTTGGCTGCATTGTTCTTAAAGACTTCTAATACAACCACGTCATAATCGGTAAAAAGGAAAGAATCATCTTCAGTTATTTGCGAAACCTTACTCGTCACTTTGCCGCGGATGACAGCATCTGACTCTTTTGCAAACCTGGCGAGGCAGTCCTCCGGCGGCTCCGGCTCGGCAGACGTAAGAAAACGCCGGCCCAGAATATCCGTCGCCAAGACAATCCTTTGGCCTCTGTAAGATGCCAGCCAGCCACTGATTGTCCTACCTCCTACTTTCATCCCAGCGCCATTGTGTATCCTGCTGTGGAGGCGCTGCTTCGGTGTCATAACATTGAGTTGCACTGGCGTAGCATGCGCGAATTCTGCCTGATATTTTTGTAGCTCTATGTCTTTCTGCTTTGACCCAGACAGTCCAGTACCAAATACTGCGAGCAGAGATAGTCCAACGAGAAAACCAATGACAAATCCTTTAGACATTTCATCCTCCACTATTGGTTGCGAGATGAGGCGAATGCGATCTGGGTAGAACTACCAGCACGTTTTGTATCACCGGTCAGTGATACTGTCAACAAAGCGAACGAACCGGTGTGTCCAAGAAGTAAAGGCCATTACCCAAGAAGCGGTGGCGTCCTAATAGGACACCACCCAAGAAACGCGAGAAGAGTGTCAAGCCGCAAAAACTGAGTTATCTTTAGTCAGTGTTTGAAGTGTCGCATCCCGGTGAAGACCATCGCCAGGTTGTGCTCGTTGGCTGCAGCTATCACTTCCTCATCGCGCACTGATCCGCCCGGCTGAATCACGGCAGTGATGCCCGCCTTTGCCGCTTCGTCCACGCCGTCGCGGAATGGAAAGAAGGCGTCCGATGCGACTACACAACCGGAGAGCGGCAACTGCGCTTTCATGGCTCCGAGCTTTACAGAATCGACGCGGCTCATCTGGCCGGCGCCAACTCCTACTAGTTGCCCATGGCGCGCATAAACTATCGCATTGGATTTGACGTGCTTGGCAATGATCCAGGCGAATTTCAGAGCAATCATCTCATCAGCGGTCGGTTGGCGCTCTGTTACGACTCGAACCTCGGCCGTTTCCAAAGAGCCGCGGTCCCGGTCCTGGATCAGAAGCCCGTTGTTGCTGATTACCCTGACGTCGTATTGCTTTTCGGCAGACGCGCCTCGGGCCACGCGCATTACGCGGAGATTCTTCTTTGTCGCGAAGATCTCCAGCGCGGCTGGTTCATACTCCGGGGCCGCGATCGCTTCGAAGAACGTTTCGCCAATTGCTCGCGCCGCGGCTTCGGTGACTGTCCGGTTGAACCCAATGATTCCTCCGAAAGCCGAGACCGGGTCGGTTGCCCGAGCCTTCTCGAAGGCTTCGCGTGGATCGGTTCCGATCGCTGCGCCGCAGGGATTGGTGTGCTTGATGATCGCGCAGGCAGTGTCCGTGAACTCCGATACCAGCGACCAGGCCGCTTCCAAATCGATGAGGTTGTTGAACGACAGTTCCTTGCCCTGAAGCTTTTCAGCGCCAGCGATTCCTCCGCCGCTCGCTGAAGTCAGATAGAGCGCCGCGCGCTGATGCGGGTTCTCCCCGTAACGCAGATGCGTCATTTTCTTTGCAAAGATAGTGAGCCGCGCCGGCAATTCTTCATCCTTTGCAATGAGCAGCTTCTCCGATGAAGGATCCAGAACAATCGAGCTTTCGAGAAAGTCCGATATTGCCGAGTCATAGCTTGCGGTAGTCTCAAAAGCTCGTCGCGCAAGCCTGAGCCGGGTACCGCGAGACACCCCGCCTTTGGCATCCAATTCTTCGGCGACCGCGGAGTAATCTGAAGGATCAACGATGACGACGACGTCTTCGAAGTTCTTCGCCGCGGAGCGAATCATCGATGGTCCGCCGATATCGATGTTCTCAATCGCCTCTTCGACGGTGACCTCTTCGCGAGCAACCGTCTCGCGAAACGGGTACAGGTTCACGACGACCATATCGATATACTTTATGGCGTTAGCCTCAACCTGCCGCTGGTGCTCGGCGTCATCGCGAATCGCCAGCAGGCCTCCGTGAACCATCGGGTGTAACGTCTTGACTCGCCCTCCGAGTATTTCGGGGAAGCCGGTCAACTCCGAAACATCGCGGACTTCAAGTCCGGCTTCACGCAAAGCTCGCGCGGTGCCGCCGGTGGAAATTATCTCGACCGAAGCAGCCGCTAATCTGCGAGCGAAGTCTACCAGCCCCGTTTTGTCGGACACGCTTATGAGCGCGCGAGAGATCTTTTTCAAGGTGCTCCTTTATCGTTTCGTAGTCCCGCCTTCAGGCGCAATCTCTCACCGTTTCGTGGTCCTCACCTCAGAAAATTCCGCCTGAAGGCGGGACTACGAAACGACCAGCTCAGAGCGGGGTACATTAGCATATTCTCGACTGCAATCGTAGCGTAGACCGTCCAGTCTGCGCCCTGTTTCTAAGCGATTTGAACCTCGCGTAGACTGGACAGTCTACGCACGAGGGTCCGCGGTGAGGCGCAGCAATATCACATTCATTGGTGAAAGACTGCTGCGCATGAGCGCGATCCCGACAAAACCGCATTATCACAATTCGGGCATATTAGGGCATCTTCGTATTGGCGCGCGTCTTGCACTGCTGTGCTTGGCATTCGCTAAATCGCGGGATCGAATCTGGACTGGTTTGTGACGAATCGTTCTCGAACATCACACCACCTCCAAGTCGGTGGGCGGTTAGCAATCTATAGTTCAGTCAGGAGGATACATGTTCAAAAAGTCTCTTACGTTAACGATTGCCGCTTTATTTATTCAGGCAGTCTGTGTTCACCCGGCATTCGCGGCTT
>DASRIZ010000302.1:0-14303 GCA_035649735.1 Blastocatellia bacterium
TCATGGCCGTCGCGGTTTTGCTGGAAGGTCTACAAGCTTTGACACCGGATCGCTCGTCCAATCTTCGGGCTGCATTCTACGGTGCAGGCGGGGTGCTGGTGGCGGCTCTGCTTGCTGAACTCTTCATCCGAGCACGGAGAAGGCTTACCCGTCAGGAGGCCGCATGACTTTTTGCACGCGCGTTTTTTTTCAGCTCGATGCCGAGGCAAAGAATGCCGCCCCACTAGCTATTTGGCCAAAAAAAATCTTATCCGCGCTTTTCACGGCGAGCGCGCACAGCGCCGACGATGACCGTCAGAATGGCCCCGCTGGCCGCGGCTACTATCAGCTGACCGACGATGGGGCCGAAATCGATGCCCTTCAAGGCTGGGATCAGGGCCTGGAGAATTAGTGTGCCGACAACGCCCCCTATTGCCCCAGTAACCGTGTTTCCGGGACCTAGATCGTAGTCTCCCTTGAGTAACTCGCCGGCCGCACACCCGCCGCTGATGCCGGCAATCAGCCAAATGGTGAGATTGAGTAAATCAAAAGGCACGATATATCGTTTCCTCGCCCAACCTTTGCATCAGCGATGACGGGTCCAACTAAAACTCTGTGCCAACCCGTTTGCCGTGATGTAAACCCTATCGGCATCAGTGTCCCGGTCCTCAGGGGCTCTTCAACTTCCGCCCATAATTTGCGCCTTCCTGCCAATACTCTTCCTCATTAGTTTCCTATGCTGTAATTTTTTCTATGTTATTTCGGAACGCACCGGCGATAGACGATTTACCTTGTTAGAGTTGCGGGTCACTTTTGGCTTTGAACAAACCGATGGCTGGGTTTATTCAGACTTTTTTCCCATTTTTTTCGGCATTGGCACTTCCTTTCCTATGAGCAAGACCGAGTTTGGATTATCGAAGCTCACGTCAGTCCGCGAAGTTGCAAAATTGGGCCAACCCGGAGCCGGGGTATTGGTTAGACTCACCCCTGTGGCCCCTTGGCCGCGTTCTGAGTGCCCTGGATACGAATGACGACCTCCTTCGAGCGCGCTGTCGCACGCTCTGCGAGGAAACCAGCGAGCGACCACGCCTGTACTTGCTCGATCAAGCGCGCTTTGAGCGCAGCCTCGTGCGAAGCCAACGCGCTCGGATCTGTATATCCTATCAAGGGCGCGGTGAACGTTTCGTCAGCAGTTAATTGACTAGTGAGCCAGGCCACCACCTCACGGCCGCACGGTGGCTCCAGCACAATATGCACGTCTAGGGACCGTCCTGGACCGTTCTCGCAACGACGCCAACATCCCGCTGGCACAAAAAGAAAATCACCCGTGTTTAGCACTTCATCGAAAAACGGAGCACTTTGTGGAGGGGGCGGTACCGACATACCATTGAGAGGACCGACAATGGGAGAACCGCACAACTCCCACCGTTTGCTCCCGGCGATCTGTAGGACGCAGATATCCTTTGTCTTTACACGCTGCCCAGCGTCTTCCTTTCCGCTCGTCACGATCGCTTCGGCCGTGACTTGTTCTCCGGTCTGCTCAGCAAGCTGGTGGCAGAGTCTGCACAGCCTGGGTACGTATTTATCCAACCGATTGAGAATCAGATCGGCGCCCCGGTTCATCAAAGATGAGAATGCAGAAGAATCGAGTTGACCCCGATTAATGTAAAAGCTTGTCGGAATCGGAATCGATTCGCGCACCCGCAGTTCCTCGAGCGGATACACCCCGTTCTGGATCAGATGGTTTAGATCGTCCCAGTCGAGTAGAGACTCGAAGCGGTGGGGCGCGGACGTGCGGACGAAGGCCGCAGTTCGCTCACGGACATGCGTCAGGAACTCGGCCTCCGTGAGCGGAGCGATCAAATCATGGAGCGTAGAGATCATATTCGGCTCAAGCCTACACGTCGTGGGCCTGATTGGTTCGCGGTTCGAGCTGGATGCCCTCGAGCGGACCTGAGGCCGCACGCTTCGTCAGGAAACGATCCAAGGATATCCCTTGTATCGCTTCAACCAGGCATGCCTTCAATGCAGTTTCGTGTTCGGCCAGTGCTTCCGGTCTGCTGTGCCTCGTTAGCGGGCGACTAAATGTCTCGTCCGACGATAGCTGTGACACAAGCTCGGTCATCAGATGCCGTCCGTTTAGCCGCGTGAAAATGAGAGAGATGTGGAGAGAGCGATGTGGACCATTCTCGCAGTGATGCCAATACCTTGCCGGCAAAAAGAGAAGATCGCCGGGCTGCAGCACTTGATCGAAAATCGGCGGCCCCTCTGGTGATCTTGCTGGAGAGTTGAAGACCTGCCATCGTTTCGTGCCGGTGATCTGAAGGATGATCAAGTCCTCGGGATCATAATGGCATTCGAGGGCGCCACCACGCCCACTCGTGACAACCGCTGCAGCTTTGATCGGCTCAAATGTGTCGCGCGCGAGGCTCTTGCAGAGTGCTCGCAGGGCGGGCACGTGTTCATGCAACTTGTTGAAAATCAGACTGACACCCCGATCCAAGAGTTTCGAGAGGGCGGCAACATCCACTCGGCCCTGCCTGACGTAGATATTCGTCGGTATCGGATCCGACTCCCGCAACACCCGCAACGCGGACAACGGCAAGGTTGCGCTGTCGAGGAGATAATTGAGTGTTTCCCAGTTGAGTAACGTTTCGAAGCGAGGAGAGCCGCAGCCCGGAAAGAAGGCCAGTTTGCGTTCGCGCAGTAGCGTAAGGAACTCGGTCTGCCCGAGCGGGCCAACAAAGCTCTTCAAGTTTGAATCATCCACATAGTTAGGCCGCAGCCGCCCCGAGCACCCATGACAAGATTGTTATCGCGATTTTTCTCTTACCGCCAGCCCAAATTCGTTTGCGCATGGGCCTCGACGTTCGCTGGTCCGCTCCCCCTTTGTCCTCCGCCCTTTGTTGCAGACCTGCTTGCGGCAAATTTCGACGTTTTGGTTTCGTCTTCGCTAATCGGCCAAAAGTACCGAGATGGAGAGCATCTGCTTGGACGCCCGTCTCAAACTGCAACTGCGGGGGATTCCGACTCGATTGTAGGGTGCCGCTGGTGGAGCCGATCGCTGGCATCGAACGTGGGCTCAATAAAGGCCGGCCAAACATCATACCTACACCAGGAGACGCGCCATTTTGCCAGGAGTTGCCTCGTATGGATTCGTAGTCTACGGTTCACGCCGGACGACCCAATCACGCCGAAACCCAGCTCCGGCGGGGCGCCATGAAACTCAAGCCAGAGACCCCCCTAAACAGTTAGGGTTGCGACAGCATCATGACCGACCAAGCCAGAAGCACTGAAAAACACTTGGTGCCAGAGCACTACGTATTTGATGACGTGATTGGGGGGGAGGAATTGCTGTGGATCTATCACGAACTTCTCAATACCAACTCGTGGGCACTAACCCACACGTCGATTGCTAAACGTTTTGCTGGGCCTTTCTTCAGCTTCCCTGGACTTTATATTGAGACGGCTGGCGATATTCATCTTCATTTTTTGAGTGGCTATTTCAGGAGCATAATCTTCAGAATTAGAGCGCTCGCCGCTAAAAACCATAGGCTTATCCTCCCGCAAAATATACGGCGAATTCACCTTGGCGCAAAGTCCAGCCTATCCAAAACCGAATTTCATATCGACGCCGAAGACGAAAGTGCTTGGAGCATCCTTGGCTTCCTGAATCCCGTATGGAATGCAAAAGACGGAGGCGAGTTCTTTCTTGAAGACCACAAGGTGGAATACAAAGCGGGCAGATTCGTTGTTTTTCCTTCGCGTACCCGCCACGACGGCGGCTATGTGAAGAATGAGAAATTGAATTACTGGCGCGTTGCGGTAAACATAATCTTAGACAGTGGAGAGCATGCCTCTTGATTAACTTCCATCAACAAAAAGTTTCGCTTAATACCGAAAGTGCAAACGCCGCGTAATTTAAGTCCCGAAGCTCCATCGTGTCTGCGGTCGGCTACGGCAAAGCCTCCGTCTAGGACCAGATTTTGCAAGGGTGTCGTCGGCAATCCAGGCCGCGCGTTTTTAGGCACGATATCGTTGGCGCCGACGTGAATCAGGTCGCGGCATTTTTTTAAGAAGTTTGAATTGACGCCGTAGATCAGTCGATGGATCGCAGAGACGATCCGTCGATTTGTACCCGAGATTAGCCGTCCCTCCCGTGCGGCGCTGAAGATCCGTGGAATCAGTGAGCGCTGCAATTCAGCCATGAATGACCCGCTGCACAACGCTAACATCGATGCCAAGCTTGCGGGCGATCTTGTTGATGCCAACGCCCTGCTTTCGCAGCTTGCGGATTGCAGCCAGTCGGTTTGCAGTGTCGCGTCGCGGGTATCCTAGTTTCTTGCCTTGCGGCCTTGCTCGAGCGAGACCGGAGTTGACCCGCTCGCGAATTATCTCACGCTCAATTTCTGAGAATACGCCAAGCATCTGAAACATAGCTTTGCCAGCGGGCGTGCTGGTGCGAGCGATTGCTGGTGCGAGCAGAGATCAACGCCCTTCGCCTTGAGTTCGCCCATGACCGATAGCAAGTCGGGCAGCTACCGGCCAAGGCGATCTACGGACCATGCCATCACCTTGTCGAAGTCGCGGCAGGTGACGCCTTCCAAGAAGCTGTTCAAGCCGGGCATTGATCGCGGCCCTTTACGCTGCTGATGCCTTCGTCGGTAAACGTGGCGACCACTTGCCAGCCGTGACGCTCGGCAACGGCTTGAAGCTCGCGCATCTGTGGTCTGGGAACCTGTGGACACGCAGGTATAAATCGCGACGCGCATGGGGTCGTGTGGAGGGCGAAGCGCATGGGAGCGCCTTTTCTGTAATTTCGTATTAACAGGTACTCCTCACGAAAGGGGCTACGCTGTCTACTCAGTCTCAACGAGTTTTACCACGTTTAGTGGGCCGATGAGAGGCGCTCGCCCAGGTGTTCGATACGCTCCTATTACTGCCTGAGGATCCTTGTAAATTTCCTCCCCTATTTTGAACTTATTCAATACGTCGCCGGGAACAGTGTCTTGCAGCGTGATTAGGGCGACCGACTTTCCGGGAGGCAGATCTGCTGGATCAAGGAAAATCCGCCTTGGAGCATACACCGCGCTCATACGAAACCCAGGAGCAAAGAACAGTAATACTGTATCTTTCGAGAGAAGACGGTCGAGTTCAACGTAATCTGAATAGAACGCGACGTTTCGCTTATAAAATGAATCTTTCTCTAGTCCCGTTGAAACCAAGAAAAACTGTCTTGCGTAGTAAAGCTGAATTGCGAGCCAAGGAAGGAGGAATACGGAAGCTGCCAGTAAGGCCTTTCTGACTGAGCAAAGCTGTTGCGGAATTGCAAACGGGCCAAAAAAAGCAAAGACAATGAATAGACCGTAGTGAAGCGTGAAATATCTTGCGTCGTACGGCAAGAGCCAAGAGATCAACAGGCACTGCAGCGCAACCAGGCAACCGAGGAAAATGCGTCGCGCTTTCTCCAAACCGGGAGCAAAGATCGTTCCAATTGCGCCTAACCAGATGAGGGGAGAGTAACCGAGCGCTATATTACGGGCCATAAACAGGGGTAACTCACCCATATTTCTTTCAACCTGAAAATTATTCAACCCTTTGAGAATAGGACCGAACGGGGACCCTGCATGGGTCCATGTCCACAAAACGATTGGACAGTAAAAAATGATCCACGGAGCTGCAGCGGCTAGTGCGACTTGCAGCCGTGCCCGCGGAGGTCCAGACTTGAGAAATGGCCAAAGGCCGGCACAGAGAAGTACACCGGAAATCGGTACCAAACTCAATTTTGCTGTCGCTGCAGACAACAGGAAGATCGATAGCATAAGGCTGAAGGCCAAAGGCCGCACTGCCACAAGCAACCGTTCACGCAGGCAAAAAGCCACCACGGCGGCCGCCATCGCCAGGTCCCCCATGGCATATGCACCCCCTGTAACATGCCACACCACGGGATAAATACCGACGCATAGACTTGCGACACAAAACGCGGTCCAGGTAAGCGTATTGGCATGCGCATGGATGATTTGCCAGGCAAACCAGAGCAGTGTCATGCTGAGTGCCCAGCTGACAACGTTCATTGCATCGGGAAAGCCAAGGGCGTGTGTGGGCGCAGCCGAAATTTGATACACCATCTGTGGCCACATCGCGCCCAACCATGGCTCCCGATAGAAACGCAGCATGCTGTCGGATACAATTCGGCTCGGAACGAGCATGTGGTAGTACAGCTCGTCGATCTTGGTGGACGGCGCGAGCGCTACAAGCGCGTTGATCGAGATGGCCGCCGCAATGACTGCAATCAGTAGACTAGCGGGTCCACACGGTGTAGACGTCGGCAAAAGGCGCATGAAGGCCGTGGAACGGGCCGACATTAGAAGCATGAAAACGCCTTGGGCGATAAGCACCCACCAAATCCCGCAGAGCAAAGGAACCGAGGCAATCTCCGCCATGGCGGCCAGTTGAACCGTCAGGCTTAGCGCTTGAACACCCAGCAGTACCGCCGTGACTTGATCCCATGGCGGTGGAAGTCGAGCTCGGAATACACTGAGGAGTACGGTCCCCAGGCCCCACAGGCCCACGAACGTCGATAATCCCACCAGCAGGACGAGAAAAGGTGAGTAATGCGGGATTGAAAGGAACGAGCTCATAAGCGGCGTTGCTTCCAGGCAACAGAGTCTAGGTTTGCTCTCGATTCCCCTTGATTTACAAGAAATTTTTAGTGAAAGCTCGATCGCAATTACGGATGGGCAGGAATTTCCATTTGTCAAAGGCACATGTCCGCGCAGCGGCCACTCACCCTTACCTACTTTGTGGCTGGCACACGTGGTCCGAAATAGCGCTTACCAACATCCCAACATCTCCGCTAAACGGGCAGAGTGTTGATGTTGTTATCGAAGTCGTCCCCGGAGATTCCCCAATTTGGAATACCGCAGAGCCGCGTGTGCATGACCACTCGGTTGAGTGCTCGCGCATTAGGATAGAAGCTGTAGCAGACTTCGAGGTCCGGGGAGGACGGTCGATCACCGTTTGGCCGGCCGCGGGAGCTGAAGAGAAAGATATTGAGATTTTTCTTTTTGGCCCAGTGTGGGCTACCTTGTGCTATCAGCGCGGGCTGCTGCCACTACACGCGAGTGCAATTTTGACCGATGGACGCATTACGGCATTTGCCGGGCGTTCTGGCGCAGGGAAGTCGACCACCGCAGCGCTGATGCATGCGCTGAATTATCCGTTATTCGCTGATGATATATTGCCGATTGACTTCGATAAGAACTCTGTACCAGGTGCTTGGCCGTACCTTCGACGCCTAAAGCTGCAGAAGGATTTGATTGTCCAACTTGGTCTAACTGCGGGGGAGCCCGTGAGCAAGAGACTGGACAAGGATAAATACTTCGCCTATCCGAAACATGCCGCTGGTGACAAATGGAGCCGACTTGAGCGCCTATATCTGCTTGAAATTGATGCTGCCAATTCGCAGAACTCGGTCGATCAGCTGGTAGGGGCGGATGCTGTCAGCGCCTTAGTCGAGCACACGTATCATTTTGATTTCGTCGAAAGCAGTAAACGCTTCAATGACCATCTGGCGTTTTGCACTAAGCTGGCTTCCAAAATTGCTATCTACCGACTGCGCCGGTCACCGTTATCAAGTGATGCAAAAAAGTTTGGATCATTCATCTCCGCGCATCTCAAAAATACGAAATGAACGTAGGTAAGGAACGACTTTCCCAATTTAGCGGGACGTTTTTCCTCGCCGAAGTGCAAATAACTTCATCGGAATTGATCACGCGCAACGCGGTGCTACTCCTACACCTCTCGCTTATTGAACGTCTAGGTGGTTGCCGTCCTGACATTCGAGCCTTATTCGAAAGTTCACCGTGTCCTTTACGACGTAGAGCGGACGCCCCTTCGTCTCCTCGAAGGTCTTGCCGATGTAAATGCCGAGAATACCCATCATGGCGGTGTGGATGCTTCCAACAAATAACATCGTCACGAACAGGCTCGCCCAGCCGACGACTTCGGTCGCAAAGAAAAGCGCGCGGGTGAAGAAGACAATGGAGATAGCGAAGGTTGAACGAGATGACAATGGAGCACTGTGCCCATCTGTGGCGGCAATGCCGAAACAGATTTGCGGGTCTTGGTGGATGGCGGCTTCGCTGAACGAGAAGACGTAAGCCGGCTAAAGGGATACCGAAGCCGAAGGGGATGAGGTGGAGACTGCCTAGGGGGCAGGCGTGAATTCTGACGGACAGGAGCGAAAGGTGGCAACGTTCTATTACCGCGCCCTGCCCCGTTCCCCTGTCACTGACGGTCACGATCCGGTCTTCCATGGCATCCACCTTGAGCTATTTGGAGATCAGATGATGCGCCGGCCGCAGAGAGGATGACGATGCAGAATTGGTGGTCAAAATGGCAATTGCCCCTGCTGATAATATTCTTGATGTTGATCTGGTCGATTCTTTTCTCCGCCACCTTTACCCGTCCGTTTTGGACTGCCGACCTACACTCAATTCGCCACTACTCGTTTTCCGAGCTGCTTTCCACCTTTCACGGGCCGTTCGATCCAGATGGGGTTGAAACGGCGGCGCTGCGGCCCATTCAAACCCTAGTCTATCATCTGCAAGGCACTGTCTTCGGCGATCACATCATCCTTCAAAGAGCTTTCGTGACAATCCTGATGGGCGGGTTTCTTTGGTCCGTTGGACTCTTGTTGCGCGAAACCGGTCTCTCTTTCCGTCACATCGTTGTGGTCCTGGTACTTTTCGCTTCGTCCCGCGTATTCGCTTCGCTCGTTTTAACGCTCGCCGTGTCACATTTGATTCTTGCCTATACGTTCATGGTTCTCACAGCGCTCTTTTACCTGCGGTGGATCAAGCGAGATTGCGGGCATCTGCTCGCCTTGACGTTTGGCTTTGCAGCCTTGGCGGTATTCACGCGCGAAGAGGCCTATACTTTGCCGGTGGCCCTTCCACTCTTGTGGTGGCTCTCCTCGCCTCACAAGTCAAACTATCGACGTCCAATAGCGGTTGCGCTCGGCGTTGCCGCGATTGTGGCACTTCAATATATTTTGCGAGCGGTCTTCGTTCCGGACGCACCGCAGCTGCGGATCGCCCAGCTTTGGCCGGCACTCGGTCAGTTTTGGCTCGCCTTCCACTCGTCATGGATGCCCGGCGGGTCCATCGTCCTCGAACATGACCACTTGTACAATTTTGTGTGGACGGGCTTTCTGTTTTTCCTGGCCGCGGTATTTATACGCTTCAGCGACAAGCGGCGCCTTGAACTGGTCTTCGGCATTTGCGTCTTAGGCCTCGTCCTTTGCACCCCCGCATTGGTCGTCCCACGTGCTGTTGGAATTGCATTGCCGAGCCTTGCATTCTTTACAGCAATTTCTGTTGCCGTCGCCGACGTTCAGGACGGTTTCTCCTCCGGGCGTTATGGCCAAGCGCTTTGGCGGCCCGCAATCTTTGTTGTTTGTCTGATTGGATTGGCGATCGGTGTAATGGCGGGAGTTCGGCGTTCGGGCTACGTCGCCGAGGCGATGAATGAGAACGCCGCCGGCAGCGTCATTGCAAACGGAGAACATGTGTTTGATATGTTTGGTCCCCTGACAATCCCCGAGGGTCGGCGTCGGGCTATGTTGGCCCACTTGAATGCATTGGGCATCCGCTCGCGTGAGGATGTGATCCGGTTGCGAGACAGCGTCGATACTACGCGACGACCCAGGGCGCAACCGCTCATGCTTAATCCGCCGATGTTTCTTGAAAAATATGAGTACATGTCATTTTGAACGGACCTTGTCGAAGATAAGGCATCCCTGCCCCATGCGAATGATTGAATTGCACTTGTTCGAGGGCCCTGACGGATCCGATCCGAGGTGGCATATCCCAGTCAGATATTCTTATGGACCTATGAAAATCCGAGACTGTGGGGAATGCGGACGGGCCTGTGGCAAGCGCGAACACTCGATTTTTTATGTACAAATAATCGCGTTCGCCGCAGCCATTGCCACTTTTCGGGCATACCGTTTATCGAGCGTATCTGGATGTACTAGATTGTAATTGCCGGGGGTGTTCTGGCACAATGGAGTATCACCCATAGACAGCCCGAAGAATTCTTCGAGGCTCGGATATGTCAAGCGGGCGCGTCGACGAAACTGATCCTGTAAGCGCCTGGTCGGTAGTGGATTTCGTAAGCGCCAGATGATCGGTGACGCAAGTATTGAGTAATTCAGTTGGAGGGGAGATGGCAAGTAACGTACAGCTCAAAGAAGCCGTCGCCAAGCTTCGCACCCAGATGGGTCTTCCGGAGCGCGAAGTTAAAGACCGATTTCAGCAGGCTACTGATATCGGTTATTGGCAAAATCTCTGCCCCTTTATGGGAGTCACGGATGAGGAAAGCTTGGCGCGTTTGGGCCATACGACTCCGTCTTCCGAGCAAGAAGGTTCGGCTTTGCTGAACCTAGAAAAGCATGGTTACTTTCAGATGCCGGCCCTACTTGCGCCGGCCACAGTTGCACGGATGCGCAGTTCCGTTGAGGCAGTGCGCGCTGCGGGCTGGCCGGCTGTTTTTTCATGGGTGTACGATGATTTCTGGGCTGCCCTACGCACGCCTCCGATGGTTCGGTTCTTCAGGCGTCAGCTTGGAGCGGGGTATCTGCAGTCGGCCAGTGGTCTTTGGGTTCATTACGTCGACCCCCAAAAGCGAGGAAGTGGTTGGGTGCCGCACGTCGACAGCACGAAGGACCAAGGGCGAATAACCGTCTGGATTCCGCTAATGGACGTCACCATTCGCAATGGTTGCATGTATGTGATTCCGGAGGATCGCGTGCCGCCAACCCTATCGGCAAGCTTTGGTGATTGGACATCAATCTCGCGGCAGGAGCTGGAAGCTTTGCTCCATGGGGTGACCCCGCTTCCTGCAGCAGCTGGATCCGTTCTGGGTTGGAGTCACCGTGTGATCCACTGGGGGGGGGCCGCAACGGACCTTGCAGCCGGGCCTCGAATCAGCCTCGCTGCGGACTTTCTGCATGAAAAATCCACTCCCGGCAGCGACGAGCTTCCGGTCTTTGATGCCAATCTGCCGCCTTTCCCAGTCCGGCTTCGCGTGATCGGTAAGTCAATCCATGACTATGAGAAGTTCGAGCCTTTAATGCAAAAATATGCCGGCCTCGTCACCAAGCTCATTGAATGGGGTAGTTGACATGGGCGCTCAGGCGGGGTGTCGGTCGCACGCGACAAAAATCCAGCTAGCGGCCAACCGTACAGCGCACGACGGTAAGCACGCCCTGGGCTGGTCGTTCTATGCCAACGATAACGTGCGGCTGCGAGCGCCATGTGAAAAGCAGGTGTTCCGAAGTGCGAGCAGCGATAAATGCCAAGGATGGAAAGAATTTGGCTCGCTCATCCACACGCACCTTGAAGCGGCATGAACCGAGTAGGCAACAGCAATGGCGCCAGCCCACCATGCCAACCGAAACTTTGCGAAAGATACCGCAACGCGGAGTGAATGAGAATGTATTCCCCTAATGCCAGCCTCTTCCGAGGAGGCTTATCGTGACCGCCACGCCACGTCGCATCGAGCCGGCAACAGTCCGCGAATCGGATGGAATCGCGCTAAAGCGCGTGTTTGGCGAGTGGTTCGTCGAAGCGCGCCACCCCGACCTGAGCGCGCTCTGCGGGCCATTGCTTGAGGAGATCGACCGGCGGCGCAGAGCCGGCGCCTTCGACAGGCGCAGCGGGAGCCGAGGCGTGCACGTTTCGATGAAGACAATCGGAGAGCCGAATGCCGAAAATCGATGCGTCCAGTTCGATGAATGCGATTCGATCGGAGTTCCGGCACGACTCCTTGATTCCGGCTTCGTTGTCCAGGACTGGGACGGGCCGGCCGTCCATGGCTTCTTCGCCTGGGCGCGTCGCTGCGCAGCCATCCTTGCCGGGGCGCATGGGGTCCGCGCACCCGAGCCAGTCATCGGCTCCGCTTGGTCGCACATCACGCCGACAGGCGGCGGCATGGCCTATCATGACCACGGCGGCCGACCGGACTGTGTGCGGGCCGCAGCAACGGTTTTCTATCTTCAGCTCGAGCCGCCTGACGCCGCCGCGCCCGAAAGCGGCGCCGTCTCTTATTTGAGCAGCGTAGGCGAAGAGGAGGTTCTTGCAAGGCCGGAGGTTGGCCTCTTGACCAGCTGGCCCGCGCACGTCCGCCATCGGGTCCTCCCGTATCGGGGGACGATCGAACGGATTATCATCGCTGCCAACGTGAACTTCCTGCCGGGTCGCGATGACGCGGCCAGGCCTGCTGACAATATCGCCCGCGATATTCGTGCCCAGCCTATATAGCTCAGAACCGCCGTACTGCATCCCGGTGAGCACACCAATGAGGGAGTTGCCGCGAATTAACCTTCCTTGTCCCCTTTTTTGGAATTGTTGATACGTAAGTTGAAAGCAATAGAAATACGAAGAATGTTGTCGACAGCGGGAGCCGATCCACAATGCAAAACGTCTGAGCCAAATGCCAGGAGTCGGTTCTGTTTGTATTGTATTTGAGTTTCTACATCATCGATCCTGAAGTAAGTCGAACCGCCCCAGTCAGGAACCCATTGGAGCGGAAAATAAAGAACGGTTTTATCGCCGTGATCTGTATGCCAATTTCCATCTTGGCCTTTGACTTGACCATTTGCAATTATGCGCCAACAGTAACAATCTTCGACGAACGGGATCTCACTGTGAATCATTCGCCATAGCATGTAGAAAAAATTTTCCTGCAATTCATCATTCCAAAGAGGGCTTACAAAAAACTTGTTATGAGTGGGATTTCCAACGTCGGACTTGTGACCGTATTGCCACCGATAAGCCTGGGTACCCTTTGCAATCAACTTGCAAAGATCAGATTTGAAACAATCGTCTCTGACGACAATGTTCAAGAGCTGTTCGGGAGGTCCTATGGGGGAACGTTTGTTGAAGACTATATTGGTCGGCTTCGTCTCTATCAAGAACCGAAGATAGACCGAAATGGCCCGTAGCAGCGAGTGGACCCCCCTGCCGAGGGTGCCTGACCTACGCGTGATAAATTGGCATGGGCTACAGAAATTCAGAGATACATTTGGATTTAAGCCCCGCGAACAATCGGGGGACTTCATTCCTATTGACCGGGCGCCGTAGCTTGGTTATTTGTGGCAAATACCTCTTGATAGATGAAAGCCATGGCGTTGCCGCACATGTTGAATTTGAACTGCGCCGTTAAGCGTGATCCTGATCTCATTGCCGCCGAAGCGGATCGGGACATCGTCATGGTCAGTATTGCCAATGGCCTTTATTATGGTGTCTCGGATGTCGCACGAGAGATATGGGAAGCGATAGAGCAGCCAAAGAAGATCTCCGATCTCATTGATGATCTCACGAAGACTTATAATATTGACCGGGCCAAATGTGAGCAGGAAACGTTATCATTTCTTGAGGATTTACGGAGCGAGGGTCTGTTACAGGTAAGCGATGCACCGGCTTCGTAGGTTCTGGTCTCTGACCCGACGTGAGAAACTAGTCTTTTCTGAAGCTTGTATTTTTTTGCTGCTTTCTAATCTGAGCGTAAAGGCAATTGCGTTCAGGCATATCGACCGCTATTTGCGAGCTCACTGGAATCACCCCTCCCAACCCGGCATCGATTGCTCGGGTCTTGTCAAAAACGAGATCAAGCTTGTCAATCTTTCATTGTTCCGCGCAGCAAGTGCGTTTCCCTGGAAAAGTTTGTGCCTTAGTCGATCGATCGCGGGTTTGGTCATGCTTCGCCGCCGAGGGATTTCGGCAGTTCTACTGGCTGGTGTGAAATCTTTGGAGGATTCGTCGCTGCACGCGCATGCCTGGATTCGGGCTAGTGACGGCGTGATGGATTGGAACTCGGACGGCAGCTTCGACAGTTCCTCGTTCGCCGTTGTGTTGAGGCTTGGGCACGAGTCGTTGCTGGATTCGTCTCGCGACGTTGCAGAGCACTAGCCTTTCCCTCCGCCCAACGACCCCTTTATGGCTTGGAATGACGATGCCGGCACGCTTCGCCGAAGTAGCCTGATGGAGTAACATTAATGAGTGGCATAGCCGCGATTTTGAATCTCGATGGGTCTCCGGTGTCCCCGTCCGAGGTTGCGCGGGTGGCAAACTTGCTAAAGCCATACGGGCCGGATCGGCAAAAGACCTTGGTGCGCAGCAATGCAGCCTTTGTGTTTTGTCTGCAACAACTGACACCGGAAGATCGCTTTGAGCAGCAGCCTCTTGTCCTCGCCGATCGTTTCATCATGTTGTTCGATGGCCGCATCGACAATCGGCTTGAGCTGGGCGATACCCTCA
>DASRIZ010000303.1:0-11627 GCA_035649735.1 Blastocatellia bacterium
ATTTTCCATTTTCGATTTTCCATTCTTCATTTTTCATTTGTCATTTAACTCTCAGTCGTAATTCCGCTGTGGCATCAACGCTGACAAGCCGCTAAATGACAAATGACAAATGCCAGTGACAAATGAAAAATGAAGAATGGAAAATCGAAAATGGAAAATCGAGCCTCGCCCCGTCGCCCCCTCTCCCCCTCGCCCCCTCTCCCCCTCGCCCCCTCTCCCCGTCGCTCGCCCCTCTCCCTTCTGTCCTTTCTGTCCTTTCTGTCCCTTCTGGCCCTTGCATCATTCGCGTGTGCGCTGCGCATAATGTGCCGATGCCGAAGAAAAAGACAGACAAGATCACGATCGATAAAGAGGAGTTCCGGCCGCGTCCACGCGCGCCAATCCTGCCGACAAAAAAGTTCGAAGACAAACGGCGCCGCGACGCGCGCCGCGAAAAACACAAGAAGGATCCTCGGCGCATTGAAGAGGACTAACGCGAATCAAACCACACCCAGTTTGCCCGCAACCACCGGATAGATCCACCGTACAATCCGGAGCTACTATTCCACTTCCAGTAACCGGTTTTCGAATCGAAAAGTGACCGTTTTCTCGTAAATCAACGGGAACCACAGACGGGCTTTTTTCGTTTTAATCGACACAGCAGCGCTTGAATGATTGATCAGTCCACAGCCGAGTATTTGAAGACTTAGATCTCAACATGTCCGAACCGGGACCTTCAAGGAGTAACTAAAATGGCCACCAGCCAGCTCGACCTCCGCACGGATTTGATTGATTGGCGTAAACGGCTTGAAACGGTGATCGTGGAATCCGCAGAGAGCTCTCATCTCGTTTCCCTGCTATCAGAAGTGGATTCCGCGCTTCAGAGAATACAGACTGAAACAGCGGGCATCTGTGAAGCCTGCAATGAGACAATCGAGGACGAGGCGACCAGGGACCCAATCGCGAGGTTTTGTCTCGATTGTTTGAACGAAAAGGAACAACGCGCGCTTCAACACGATCTCGACAACGTATCGTTGGTGCAATACTCGCTACTCCCAACTCAAGACCTGAGAGTCGATGGATGGCGGGCATTCTATCACTATGAGGCGGCTGGACCGGTTGGCGGCGACTACTGTGATTTGATGAGCAACGAAAACGGTGATCTTTTCTTCATGCTCGGCGATGTTTCGGGTAAAGGGATCGCCGCGTCGATGCTCATGGCACACCTTCACGCGACATTCCGGAGCCTGATTACGCTCGACCTGCCGGTCGATCAGTTGGTTGAGCGAGCGAACCAGGTTTTCGCGAATTGCACGATGCCGTCTTACTACGCAACTCTGGTATGCGGGCGCGCGCGCCGATCAGGAGCGATTGAACTGTGCAATGCCGGACATTGCCCGCCGTTATTGATTCGTCAAGACGGAGTCACGAGCGTCGACGCGACTGGTCTTCCGATAGGAATCTTCTGTCGCGAACAATACTCGGCGAGCGAACTTCAGCTCGAGCCTGGTGATAGCCTGTTGCTTTACACCGACGGACTGACCGAATCGCGGAGCCCGTACGATGCGGAGTATGGTGCCGACCGGTTGAGCCGGGTGGTGGGAGCGAGACACCTACTTGAGCCGCAAGCCTTGACCGCCGCGTGCATCGAGGATGCGCGCTCATTTCGCGGAGGCCAACCAAAACCGGATGACCTGACGGTTATGGTGATTCAAAGAGCGGACTAAGCGTCCCGAATTCAGAACCCAACGCCGCCTTCGACAGGGGCCTAACAACGCTGTATGATCGGCACCGCAATTCAAAAGGATCCGAGTGCCGCCCACTTTGCACAGCTTAAGGTTCCTGTCCGCGGTTTGTCTGTTGGCTTGCGTATCTGCCTGCGGATGCCCCGACACGGAAGAGTTTATTCATATCGGTGCGTTTGATTCGAGGGAAGCTGCTTTACGCGCGGCAATACCAAGGCTCGCCGTTTCAATCGGCGAATGCCCGAAAGTCCAAAAATATCGCATTGTATTCACTGCGCCAGGTATCTACGCTATCGACCGGCACGCTCTGCTCTATTGGAGAAGAGGATCAAAGGCGGATATCGGATACGAAGATGATGTCTTTAGCAGCATTTCGCCTGGCTTCGGTCCGTATGAGGTTGACGACGCGTTCGTGCTGGAGGTCAGTCGAAAAGGCGGCTCGCTTGCAGACTTCGACCGAGCATCGAAATGAGCCAACTAGGAAAACCGTAGAATCAATCGATATCGTTCACAAGGAGTTCACAATGCTGAGACGATTCTTGGGGGTCATTCTACTTCTTTGTTTGTCTGCCGGTCCCGCCACCTTAGCCGTTCAGGAGCAACCACCGGACTTCAGTCAACTTGAAAGAGTCCTCCTCGATGAACTGAAAGAAACAAACACGCCAGGCGCCACCGTTGCGATCATCAGCGGCGATCGGATCATTTACAAAAAGGCATTCGGTATTTCTAATGTCGAAACCGGCGCTCCGATGACTCCCGAAATGCTGTTTCGGATCGGGTCAACGACCAAGATGTTCACAGCGCTCGCGCTGGTAACGCTCGCAGAACAAGGGAAGCTCAAGCTGGATGAACCAATAGGAAAACATGTCAACGGACTCAACCCCAGAATCGCCGGGCTCACTGCGCATCAATTGCTGACTCACACTTCCGGGATGATCGACGAAGCTCCAATGTACGGAGAGCACGACGACTCCGCGATGGGCAGAACTATTCGATCCTGGAAAGAGGACCAACTTTTCACAGAACCGGGCAAGATAATTTCCTATTCGAATCCCGGTTACTGGCTTGCGGGCTTCACTTCGGAATCCATAAGCAAGAAGCCGTTTGCCGATCATATGAGCGAGAGCATTTTTAAGCCGCTCGGTATGACCAGCTCAACTTTTCGACCAACTGTGGCTATGACCTATCCGCTCGCCCAAGGTCATAACGCTTCGGGAGGAACAGCTCCAACAGTGGTGAGGCCCTTTGCCGATAACTCCGCGAGTTGGCCGGCGGGCTCGATGTTCAGCAACGTGCTCGATTTGTCGCGGTTTATTATCGCTTTTATGAACGACGGCAAGCTCGATCAAAAACAAGTATTGTCTCCGCAAGTCATCGCGAAACTGTCAACACCGCAGGTCAGCATCCCCAGTCAACCTGCTGCGAAGTACGGATACGGGCTGATGATCAGCACTTATCGCGGCGTGCGTGTGGTCGAACACGGCGGCTCGCGAAGCGGATATGGATCGGTAATAAAGATGGCGCCCGATCACCGATTCGCGGTCATCGTTTTAGGAAACCGCACCGGTGTCGCTCTAAACAAGACAGCGGAGAAGGCTATGGAATTGATGCTGCCGCTCAAGCCGAAGGATGACGATAGACCAAATCAAGATTTGCCTATGACCGCTGCGGAGATGGCCCACTACGTCGGCAAGTACGGACAACGCGAAGCCAACGTCGAAATACTTCTCAAGGATGGAAAGCTGTTTCTGAAGCAAGGTCAGAATGAGCGCCCGATTCGCAAAGTTGGTGAAAACAGATTTGCGGTTGGCGCGCCGAATAATTCGACGCCAATGCAGTTTACCCTGGTAACCGGATCTGACGGAAAAGCGGAGTACTTCCACGCCGGGCTTCGCGCATCGAGAAGAATGTAAAGACCGAGAGAGGAACGAATCGTACAAAAGGGACAGAAGGGACAAACGTTATTCCGTCCTTCCGTCCTTTTCGTCCCTTCTGTTCTTTCGGTCCTTTCTGTCCCTTCTGTACGAATTCTTCCGTCCTCAACGCAACACGCTGCGTACTTCTCGACCAATCGCCACATCAAGCAACGTTGGGCCGCTCTCGTTAAGCGCCCAATCCAACGCCGGTCTCAACTCACCCGCCTTCGACACCCGCCGGGCTCTGAGACCCATCGATTCTGCGAGCTTTACAAAATCGACCTCCGGCTCAGTGATGTCCATCCCAACAAAAACTCCGCGCTCGGCGGAAGCCCCTTTCAACGCCAGCAGACCGCCCTTCAAAATCATGTAGCTCGAGTTATTGAATACAACAAACGTCACCGCGAGACCATACCGGGCCGCCGTCCATAACCCCTGAATCGTGTAAAGCGCTGTGCCATCACCCACCGAGCAGATCACCTGGCGGTCCGGCATCGCGAGCTTTACCCCGACCGCTTCCGGAAGCCCCAACCCGAGCGAGCCGCCTTTCGCATAGAAGAAGGTTCCCGGCTCGCTCAAGGTGAACAACGTGCGCACGAACGCTGTCGATGTAACCGACTCATCAACGAGCACCGCGTCCGGCGCCGCCGCCAATCTCATCTCACGCGCTACGTAGGCAGGTGACATCGGCCCGTCGGCTGAGGCCACCGAAGCATTCTCGGCGAACTTGGCGCGAACGCCGGCGATGTGAGCGGTGATCATCTCCCGGCGTTCATCCAGCTTTTGTGCAGCGGCGCCGCTCGCAAAAGGCGCCAGCGCTTCGATCAACTCCTGAATCGCAGATCGCGGATCAGCCACTATCGCGACTTCCGCGGGATAGGTCTTGCCAAGCTCGTGATCGCCGGCATCGATCTGAATCATGCGTACGCCTTCCGGAATCATCGGCGTACCGGTGTAAACAAGCGGCGCAAGATTGTTTACGCCAACGGCCAGGATCACATCGACTCCCTGAAGAAGACCGCTGGTTTGTTTGGCATTCGGGAACAAGGGGCCCGCATAGAGCGGGTGACCCGTAGGAAAAACCAACAACGAGTTGAGCGGTTCAGCGTGAACGCGCGCGGCCATCATCTCCGCAAGCTTCGCCAGCTCACCCAGCGCCCCCGAACGCGCACAGCCGTCCCCGGCGATAATCGCGGGGTTCCTGGCGCTCGCAAACAACGCCGCGGCTTCTTTTATCTTTGAGAGATCGCCGCGCCCACGCGAACCAACCTGCGTGACCGGCGGCAGCGTGACTTCAGCCCGCTCTTCCATCACGTTGACCGGGAGTGACAGGAACACCGGACCGGTGGGCGGAGTTTGTGCGATCTTGAACGCGCGAGCCATCGCCGCCGGTACTTCAGACGCGTGGCGAACTTCCCAGCACCACTTGGTATGCTGTCGCGCAAGCTCGAGCATATCGGCGTACAGCAGCGGCTCATCGATCATCGACCGAGTGTCCTGCTGCCCGGCGGTAACGATGAGCGGCGTGCCGGCGCGATAGACGTTGTAGAGGTTCCCAAGCGCGTGCGCCAAACCCGGGTTCGTATGCAGATTCACAACCGCCGGCTTGCCGGTGGCTTCCGCATAACCGGCGGCGATACCGAGAGCTGAGTCTTCATGTAGCGCAAGTATGTACTGGATCTCATCACGCGCAGCGAACAAGTCCATCAACGGAAGCTCAGTGGTTCCGGGATTACCGAAGACGTACTTCACGCCCTCGCGAACCAGGAACTCGAACATCGCTTCAGCGCCGGTCATCTCTGGCATAGATCCTCCGTGTAACGGCTGCGACTCAAGGCCGCCAGATTATATCCGAACGAGAGTTGCCGCTAGAAGCCGCGCTTGCGAGGGCTCCGGTGGTCCTTTGCGCCTCTGCGGTACTTGGCGTTCTTTGCGCGAATAAACTTGAAAGCGGTTCATATAAGCCCTGCTGTGATGTATGATGCGCAATCTCCGAATAGAACGGCGCCACAGACGACATGAAAAAGCTTGGATTAGCGGCATTAGCTTGTTACGCGATTCACGCCGGCTTTCATCTTTATAACGGCAGGCCCGAGGAGATTCTTTGGATGTGTCACCTTGGCGCGGCGCTGGTAGGAATCGGTCTATTCGTTGCCTCAGCGACTGCGAACGGAATAGGTACTCTGTTCCTCTGCATCGGCACTCCGCTCTGGGTAATGTATCTTGCCGGTGGAGGCGAACTATATCCGACCTCAACATTTCCGCATCTAGGGGGCCTGGCAATCGGATTGTACGGGGTCCGCCGGTTAGGGCTTCCGTCCGCCACGTGGTGGAAAGCTGTGGCAGCGCTAATCGCGTTGATTCTGGCGTGCAGGCTGTTGACGCCTCCGCACGCGAACGTCAACGTTGCGTTCGCAGTTTATCCAGGATGGGAGAAGCTCTTTCCTTCGCACCCCGTTTATCTCGCAGTAATGATGGCCCAATCGGCGGGATACTTCTTTCTCTGCGAGTACGCGTTGCGTCGGTGGCTGGCTCCCAAAAGAAGTGAACCGCAGGTTGTCTGACAACCAGTTGTTCTTGCAGTCCTGTCACAGTGAGACGAGCTTCGAACACGCGACGGAAGGAGCACTATGGATAAGTCGATTGCCCCCGAGGGACTACGCCAGAAGATCTTGATGTGGGCAGCTATCGCCGGTTTGTTTTTCGGACTAATGCCGCCGTATGTGTTTACGATCGTGATCGTCGCGACGTGGGGCGTTCCACCTTTGGAACCACCAGCCGAGCAATCATTTCGGATGGTCTATTTTCTTCGGCTGGTTTTGGGAAACGTCGTTGGTCTGACACTGGGTGCTTTTCTAGCGGCGGCTGCGACGAACCTCGGCCTTCGAATGGCAGGCAAAGCGACCTACTTGAGAGGGGCGATCGGCGGAGCTGTACTCGGGGCGATAGTTGGCTCAGTGACCGCTGGATCGTGTCCGTTCCTGTTGCTGATCAGCTCCACTGATCCGAAATGGGCATGGGTGATGATCGAGCGGTCGTTTCTGGTCGGCGGGCTAATGGGTCTGATTAACGGTCTGTTCGCCGGTCTGGTGATCGTGTATTTCATAAAACGCCAGCCGGAAGTCTGACAACGCTCTATTGACAGAGCGTCGGCAACTGAACTAAACAGGTGCAAAAGGGCGTTTAACTCAGTGGCCCGCCCTTCAATGAACAAAACCTTTAGATCGGCAAAGACCCGACTGAAAGACAGGGCCTGAGCCCCCCAGGAGGTAGCGATGGTTGAGATCACCTCGTTGTGGCTTCCAGTTTTGCTGGCCGCGGTAATCGTGTTCGTGGTCAGTTCGATCATTCACATGGTGCTCGGGTACCACCGTAACGACTTCCGCAAGCTTCCCGACGAAGATGGAATGATGGAAGCACTCGGAAAGTTCAACATCCCGCCCGGCGACTATCAGATGCCCTGTTCCGGCGGACCACAAGGCATGAAATCACCCGAGTTCATCGAGAAGATGAAACGAGGACCGGTGGCGCTTATTACCGTCTTACCCAGCGGCGGGCCGTCGATTGGTAAGAACCTGGCTATGTGGTTTCTCTACAGCATCGTGATCAGTATCTTCGCCGCTTACATCTGTAGCCGAGTGTTGAGAACCGGGGCCAATTATCTCGATGTTTTTCGCTACGCCGGCACGACTGCTTTTGCGGGCTACAGCCTCGCGCTTTTGCAGGACTCGATCTGGCACGGTCGTGCGTGGGGAACGACGCTCAGGTCAGTCTTCGATGGTCTGTTGTACGCGCTCGTCACCGCCGGTACATTCGGATGGTTATGGCCAAAATAGGTCGAGTTGCACGCGGGCCCGATAAAGAGTGACCCTGCGCTAGAGATCTGGTCTACTAAACCACGATCATCGCAATCGTGGCTGCGGTCATCACCGCGGCGGTAACCCAGCCAGCCCATTTCAATAGCCGGTTGTTAACCCGACTACCCATTACTTTTTTGTCGCTGGTAAGCATCGTTACCAGCACGATAAGCGGCGGCGCAAGTACACCGTTGATTACTGCAGCGTAAAACAACATCTTCACCGCGTTCATTTTGAAATAGTTCAACGCAAGCCCGAGGGCCACGGCGGCGGCCAGCACGCCGTAAAACTTCTTAGCGACTCGTGGACGATCATCGAGAGAGCCGCGCCAGTGCATCGCTTCGGCCACTGCGTACGCAGCCGAACCCGCGAGCGCCGGAATCCCAAGCATCCCAGTTCCAACCAGCCCAATCGTGAACAACAAATATGCCGAGTTCCCAAGCGGCTTCAAGGCTTCGGCCGCTTCGCGCGCGGTTTCGATATCTCGATGTCCCTGTTCATACAGGGTTGCGCCGGTCGTCAGGATGATGAAGTACATGACTACCCCGGCGAAGATCATCCCGGTCAAAACATCAACGTGCGCGTTCTGCAACTCCTGATCGGTGGCGCCGCGCCGAGAGCGAATCGTGCGCCGTCCTTTCGACCGTTCTTCTTCGACCTCTTGTGCAGCTTGCCAGAAAAACAGATAGGGAGAGATTGTGGTGCCCAGAATTGCGACAAACGTCGCGATGTAGCTCGCGCTCCATTCGACGTGCGGCACAAAGGTAGCGTGCAAGACTTGATTCCATCTCGGGTGTGCCATAAACGCGGCGGCGACGTATGAGAACAGCACCAGGGTGAGCCACTTGAACACTCGCGCAATGTGGCGATAGCTTGACCAAATCAACATTGCGACGATCAGACCGGCAAACAGCGGTAACCAGATGACCGAAGCCAGACCGGTCATCATCTCCATTGCTTCGGCCATGCCGCCCAAATCGGCGCCGATGTTCACGGTGTTCGCGATTACCAGAAGCGAACATGCGCCAAGCAGCACCCATTTCGGATACCGCCGGCGAAGAACCCCAGCCAATCCCTGCCCCGAAACAAGTCCCAACCGCGCGCACATGATCTGGACTGCAATCATAAGCGGAAAGGCGAAGAATACAGTCCACAGTTGCGCGAAGCCGAAAGCCGCTCCGGTCACTGAGTAGGTGGATATACCTGAAGGATCGTCGTCAGCGGCGCCGGTGATCAGGCCCGGGCCCAATTCGCGGAAGAAACGACGGACGTGCGATGACTGGCTTTCTTTTGAGCTCAAGTTCCGCGTTCCGCGTTCAGGGTTCAGAGTTCAGGGTTCAGGGTTCAGGGCTTCTAGTTTATGGTTTCTGGTCAAAATGATCAGCAGCGAGAATGAGAAAACAAAACCAACCCGAAAACTAGAAACGAGAAACCAGAAACTAGAAACCAGAAAGACCCTGAACCCTGAACCAGCCTATCGTCTGCGCTTCAGCAAAACCTTGGCGGTGTAGCTAACTACAACTTCGTCTCTCTGATTTACAACTTCGTTCAGCATCGTGACGATGCCGCTATGTTCGTCGCGCTCGCTCTTACCTTCAACCTTCTGCTTGACCCGAATCGTGTCGCCAATAAGCGTCGGCTTAACAAAACGCAAGCGGTCCAACCCGTAAAACGCGATTACGGTGTCGGCCGTTTGACCCATTCGCACCGAAAGTCCGGTGGCTATTGAAAAAACCAGCGCGCCATGAGCGATCCGCTGTTTGAAGGGTCCGCGCGCGGCCAGTTCCGTATTTGTGTGAATTTCGTTCCAGTCTCCGGTAATGCCTGCGAAGTTCACTATGTCGGTCTCGGTCACCGTGCGCCCCGCAGTTGTTGATTCTTCACCGATTTCGAAGTCTTCGAAATGTCTTCCCATTAATCACTCCTCTTTAAAGTTCAAAGTCGAGTTGTCGTCCTTCTTTTCTTTCGTCAGCTGGAACAGTGAATCGGCAGACTCACTGAAGACGAAGCAGGAATTTCGCAGTTGTGGCATCCACCCAAGGACCATCTCGCGCCGCAACCGCGCGTCGTCGCGGGCCTCACGCATCGCGGCGGCGGCTTCGGGTTTCTCCTTCGCCGCCACATAGTTCATCTGAAACGCGCATGCCGCCATATTAGTTACAAGCGTATGCAAATGGCTGCAGCTGGCGGCGCCGCCAACAACTTCAGCCGCGCGCTTTTTGAAGCCCCGTCCGATTCTCTCACCCACCAGGCCTTCAAGCGCCGCCATCGATCCCTGGCAAAAACCAGGATAAGGCATCGAAGTGATACCACCCGCGGCCTCGCCGATAACAAAGCCTGGATAGCTGATCACGAATCGAGCAGTCAATGAATGAACGTTGTCGTTCAGCGACCCGCGAATCTCAAAGCTCGAAGAATCAATCCAATCCATCGAGACATTCACGGATCTTGAAAATGCCGGCATGAAATCTCCTGAGGAATCAGAGGTGAAACCGTAGTCCGTAGTCCGAATATAGGACATATACGACCTATAGGACCTATATTCGGACTACGGACCACGGACTACGGACTACTACTGGCCACGGGCTACTGACTGTCCTCCTATCTCTGCCGCGCGAGACTCGATAGTCTTGAGCAGCTTCTCAAATGGCTCGACGAACAGTCTTACGCCGTCGGCCAAAACGTGGGCCGTTACCTGATCCAAGCTGATTCCAACCTCTTCCAGTCGGGTCAGCAGCGCGCGCTCCTCATCAAGGTTACCTTCGATCGTCACCCGAGCGCGCCCGTGATCGCGGAAAGCGATGATCGTCGCCGGTGGGAGCGTGTCTACCGTCTCCGGACCAATGAGCGCTTCGACATAATAAACGTCCGGGTACACCGGGTTCTTTGTTGAAGTCGAAGCCCACAATGGTCGTTGCACTTGCGCGCCTTTTTCCTTCAATTCGGCAAATCGCTGACCATAGAAAACCTTCTTGTATCGCTGATAGGCCATCTTTGCATTAGCGATGGCGATCCGCCCAAGCAGGGATTTCAATTTTGTCTTCTCCTGGTCGTCGGTAGTCTGGCTTATCCGTCGCTCGAGCTCCTTATCGACCGCCGAATCGATCCTGCTTACAAAAAAGCTGGCGACTGACGAGATATTATCGATCGGTTTGTTTTCCGCTACTCGCCGCTCCAACCCGCGAATGTAAGCTTCCATTGTCTGGTCGTAAGCGCGAAGCGAAAACAGCAGGGTTATGTTGATGTTGATGCCTTCGTAGATCCCCTGTTCGATGGCTGGGATGCCTTCGGGCGTTCCAGGGATCTTGATCATCACGTTCTTGCGATCCACGAGCTGCCAAAGCCTGCGGGTCTCTTCGATCGTGCCCTGCGTGTCGTTCGCCAAAAGCGGCGAGCATTCAAGACTTACAAACCCGTCCGTGCCGCCGGTCCGCTCGTACACACTGGCCAGCACATCCGCGGCCATCTGAATGTCCTGGATGGCGAGCGCTTCGTAGATTTCCTGTGGGCTCTTGCTCTTTTCGGCCAGCTCGCGCAGTTGGTCGGCGTACAGATCCGAGCTGACTATCGCCTTCTCAAATATTGCCGGGTTTGAAGTCACCCCGCTTAAGCCGTCTTCATCGACCAGTCGTTTCAATTCTCCGGACGTAACAAGCTTCCGTTCGATGTTGTCGTTCCAAACAGACTGGCCAAGCCGTGTGAGTTCAATCAATGGATTAGTGCTCATGGATTCTCCTTAGTAAATAGTATGCAGCGAAAGTCTAAGCGCGGAAAGCCCGAGCCAATCGCGCGGGTGAGGATTTGGGAACGTGTCACGCGGGTTATTATCTGCACCGTGTGCGCGTAGTGCAACATCGAAGGACAAATTCAAGTTGATGAAGTATGCCGCCCGGCGGGGGCATCACTTAGCGCTCGCCACTTTTTTTACTTCGACGATTATCGTCTCATCTGGTGGCCGGTCTCCAGCGTCTTTGCCGACGTACATATAACGAATGCGTCCTTCTTTATCCAGGATGAAGGTGGATGGATGTGCTATGCCGCCGTGTTCAGCTGCGTTTACGATCCCGTAGTCGGTAATCGTTTTCTTTTCGGCGTCGGACAGGATTTGAAATTTCGCGCCGGTGGTTTGT
>DASRIZ010000304.1:0-3167 GCA_035649735.1 Blastocatellia bacterium
ATGCAGCCGATTGAAATGCGCGTCAATGAATTGATTGCCGGCACCCGCGGTGACGTTGCCGTCAAACTCTTTGGCGACGATCTGGAAGTGCTGGCAGCCAAAGGTGAAGAAATCGAGCGCGTGTTGGCTTCAGTGCGAGGCGCAGTTGAAACCAAAGCCGAAGCCACCACCGGATTGCCGCAACTCCAGGTCAAGGCTGACCGCGCTGCAATCGCGCGGTACGGTTTGAATGTCGAGGATGTAAACGACCTGGTTGAGTCTATCTTTGCAGGGAAGAAGGCTGGCGAGGTTTTTGAAGGCGAACAGCGTTTCGATCTGGTCTTGCGCCTCAATGAAGATGCCAGTCAGACAATCGAGTCAGTAAAGAACCTGCTTCTGACCGCGCCCAGTGGCTCACGAGTTCGGCTCACCGAAGTGGCGGATGTCTCGCTGGTTGAAGGCGCGGCTCAAATTTCCCGCGACGATACGCGTCGCCGTATCGTTATTGCCACCAATGTCCGCGACCGCGACGTCGCCACCTTCGTAGATGAAGCGAAACAACAAATAGAAAAAGAAGTGAAATTGCCCCCGGGCTACTTCCTGAAGTGGGGCGGAGAGTTCGAGAACCTCGAACGCGCGACTAACCGTCTGTTGCTCGTCGTTCCCATCGCGCTTTTTTTGATTTTCATCTTGCTGTTCACCACTTTTAGCTCGGCGAAACAGGCACTCTTGATTTACACGGGCATTCCGTTTGCAATTGTCGGCGGCGTCTTCGCACTCGCTTTGCGGGGAATGCCCTTTTCGATTTCCGCCGGCATCGGGTTTATTGCGTTATTCGGCGTAGCCGTGCTGAATGGAGTGGTTATGGTCAGCTATATCAACCGTCTGCGCGAAGAAGGTAAATCCGTGACGGAAGCGGTCCGAGAGGGCGCGATGACTCGGCTTAGACCAGTCTTCATGACGGCGCTCGTCGCAAGTTTAGGGTTCATCCCAATGGCGCTCGCGACATCCGCCGGAGCGGAAGTGCAGCGACCACTCGCGACCGTCGTGATCGGAGGTCTGATTACTTCGACTCTGCTAACGCTGCTTATTTTGCCGACGCTCTACGGCTGGTTCGTGCGCGAGTCTGAGCAGGCTCAGGGTTAAGTGATCATCGAGGGAGCAAAGAATGGGACGCTGACCTAATGGTGGTTGGAGCGCACGGTCTCACCGGATTGGAAACGCTGATCATGGGAAACGTGGCGAGACAGGTTGTAGGTCCGGCCTAAGCGTAAGTCGAATTAGCTGAACATGAGCAAAAGCAAATCGGGGAAGTCGGGCGAGCCATGCGTCAAGCCCAGGGGCTTCCCCGGCGGCAACAGCCCCACGCCGTCACCTGTTGCTTACTACGTACGGGATTAACTTCGGGTTGCGAATTAGAACTCTCCCGGGTTGCTGCGCTTCCCAAAGTTCTGTGGAATCCTTTACTCAGTGGGTTTCTCGACTCTTCCACCCAGATGCTTGCCCAGAAAATCCTCCATGGCGCGGTAAAACTCGAAGCGGTTCTCTTCGTTCGAAAAGCCGTGTCCTTCGTTGGACTTTACGATGTACGGTACTTCGATCCCTCGGGCCTTCAGCGCCTCAACCATTTGATCTGATTCCGCCTTGTTTACGCGCGGATCGTTGGCCCCCTGGGCGATCAACAGCGGGACCTTGATCTTCGCACTGTGGAAAACAGGAGAAGCCGCCGTCAGCAGATCCTTGTCTCTTTCCGGATGTCCAACCATCTCGTAGATCATTTCCAGATACGGCTTCCAATAAGGCGGGATGGTCTTGATGAATGTAAACAGGTTTGCGACGCCTACGTAATCAACCCCGGCGGCGTAAAGATCGGGTGTGAAAGTGAGCCCCGCGAGCGTTGCATAACCGCCGTAGCTGCCGCCGTAAATACCGACGCGTTTGGGATCGGCTATACCTTCCTTGATTAGCCATTGGACACCATCGGTGATGTCGTTCTGCATGGCCTTGCCCCATTGTTTGAAGCTGGCCTCCCAAAACTTGCGCCCATATCCGGTCGAGCCGCGGAAATTCACCTGTAACACCGCATATCCGCGGTTTGCCAGGAACTGCACTTCGGGGTTATAGCCCCATTGGTCACGAAACCAGGGGCCACCGTGCGGATTCACGACCACCGGCAGGTTGCGGGCCGCGACGCCTTTGGGCAGTGTCAAATAACCGTTAATGGTCAGGCCATCGCGGCTCTGATACTTGATTGGTTTCATGGGAGCCATGTCCTGTTCGTTCAGCCACGGGCTTATATCTGCGAGCTTTCGAAAGTCTTTCGACTTCAGATCGTAGAAGTAGTAAGCACCACGCGATCGATCGGTGAACGAGCGCACCAGACACTTGTCCTCTTCCCGATTGCAGCCGGCCAGGCGCACTTCATATCCCGGCAAACGACGCTCAAGGTCCTTTTGCAGGTCGGCTCGCTGCTTGTCGATGAAGTGGTACTGCGATTTATCTGTGGTGTAAGAAACTCCGGTAATCACGCGGCGCTTGCGCGAGCTAAGAAGACTCGTCACGTCCACCTCAGGATGTTCGTATATCTTCTCGAGTTCCTTCTTGTTTTCGACATCGTATTTGACGATGGCTGTCTTGTCGCGCCCGATGTTGGTCGATACATAGAGCTGCTTGTTGTCAGAAGTGAATACCAAAGGTGCGAAGGTCTCTTTAAAGCTGGTGGTCACGAGCGGCGCAAACTTCTCGGTCTCGGTATTGCGAACCAGCACCGAGCTATTAACGCCATCAGTGGTTATGGCGATGCGGAGTTTTCCATCCCAATCGGTGCCCCAGCCAGTGTAGTTGCCGGGGTTCTCGGCAATCATCTCCATCGCGCCGGTGTTTACGTTGATCCGATAGACATCAAAGATCTGCGGGTTGCGCTTGTTAAGACCAACAAGGATTTCGGTCCCATTTTGCTCGAGGTTGTCGATGATCTGTGCGCGAACCTTCTCAAACGGAGTCAGGTCCTTAGGATTCGAGCCGTCGATGCCGACAGCGTATAGCCTGAAGTTTTCATCGCCACCGGTGTCTTGTATGTAGACAATCCGGTTGTCCCCCTTCCAGGCGTAGCCGGCAATATCGCGCGCTTTTGCGCTGGTGACCCGAGTGGCCTGGCCGGATCCGATCTTCTCAACAAATACATTGAG
>DASRIZ010000305.1:0-91183 GCA_035649735.1 Blastocatellia bacterium
GGGGGCCAGAAAGCAAGACTCGCACTGGCAAAACTGCTTCTATCCGAGCCGGATGTTCTGCTGCTCGATGAGCCCACCAATCACCTTGATGTCGACGCCGTCGAGTGGCTGGAAGACTTTCTCTCCGAATACAAATCGGCGTTCGTAATCATCTCGCACGATCGCTTTTTGCTGGATCGCACAGCAAACAAAATAATCGAGGTGGACAACGGCGGGGCGACGGTCTACCCCGGCAACTACAGCGCATATATAAAACAACGCGAGGAAAGACGGCTGGTTCAGGCCCGCGAGTACGAAGAGCAGCGAGAGCTGATAGCCCGCACGGAAGACTTCATACGACGCAACATCGCCGGGCAGAAAACCAAACAGGCAAAGTCCCGCCGCAAGATGCTCGAGCGCATCGACCGGGTCGAGGCGGTTCGCGATGAACGAGTCGGCGACTTCCGGCTCCAAGGCGTTGCCCGGGCCGGCGACAACGTGCTTTCAGTGACCGATGTATCTATCGGCTACAACAGGTCCGTGCTCGCCAGCGGGATAACTTTTCTTTTGAGGCGAGGTGAACGACTCGGAATAATCGGGCCCAACGGATCAGGCAAGACAACTTTTTTGAAAACAGTCCTGGACAAGCTGCAACCGCTCGGCGGAGGCCTCACCTGGGGCGCAAATGTGAACATCGAGTACTTCGATCAGGAACTCTCCTCACTCGATCTTACGTCGACGGTTATCGAGGAAATCGGCGCCGTAGCCCCACGCGCGGCCCCGGGTGAGTTGCGCAGCTATCTGGCGAAGTTCTTGTTTACAGGCGACGACATACTCAAATCGGTGAGCGCGCTATCTGGCGGCGAGCAGAGCCGGCTAGCTCTTGCAAAACTGATATATAGCCGAGCCAATGTCCTTGTTATGGACGAGCCGACTAACCACCTGGACATACCATCGCGCGAGGCTCTCGAACGGGCGCTTGCTGAGTTTCCCGGTACCATCATCACCGTGTCCCACGACCGCTATTTCCTCGACAAGCTCGCGACCGAGATATTGTATTTCGAAGGCGGCGCCGCCACTTATCACACCGGTAGCTATTCGGACTTCTATGCCGTCCACCATCTCAAGCAAGTGGTGAAAGCGGAACCTACGGAGAAGAAACGCTCCAGCCCAGCCGCCGCGAAGGCTCGCACGACTGCCCCTGCCAAGGAGCGACGCCGGCCGGCCGAAGAGATCGAGCAAGAAATAAGAACCTTGGAGGATGAATTGGAGGAGCTTTCGCAGAAGCTCGCAAACGCCTCGTCTGACTGGCGCCCGGAGCAATACGCCGAAATCGGCAAACGCCAGGAAGCAATTACCTCTCTTTTGGAGGGACTTTACCGCGAATGGCAGCTAGCCTCCTCGACCTAGTCTACCGATTCTCAAATAAATTCCTGCATAAGACCATCGAAGCTTTGCCGATCGATACCAAGTTTCTGATGCACCAGAGGGCCTTGCTTGAAGGCAGGCTCGCTGTCCTCATACGTTGGCTGCTCGTCTTGATAAAACAGACCTATGGGAATCCGGTCGCCCCATTCAAACGACCTCTGCACCGCCACTTCGGCGTTTGAGGTATCGTAGCTCTCCTGGTCCTCAAGCTTGTAGACCCGTTCCTTGAACCACGGATAGGTGTTCAGCTTATTGTAAGTGACACACGGGCTGAAAACGTCGATCAATGAAAATCCTTTGTGCGCGATGCCTCCGGCAATCAAGCTGGCCATGTGTTCTGGCACGCCTGAGAATCCTCGGGCAACATACGTCGCACCCGAAACCAGAGCAAGAGCAATCGGATTAATTGGCATCTCGACGTTCCCACGCGGCGTGGATTTGGTGCGCATATCCTTCATCGTGGTCGGAGAAGCCTGTCCGGTGGTCAGCCCATAGATCTGGTTGTTCATCACAATGTAAGTAATGTCGATGTTGCGCCTCATCGCATGGATGAAATGGCCGATCCCGATACCATAGCCGTCCCCATCCCCGCCGGTAATGACCACGTTCAGGTCGTGATTCGCCAGCTTGATCCCCTCGGCCACAGCAACCGCGCGACCATGCAGACTATGAACGCCATAGGTGTGAATAAAGCCAGGCAGATTCGACGAACAACCGATTCCTGAAACGACGATCAAATCTTTTGGCTTTATTCCAAGTTTTCCGGCCGCGACCTTTAGAGCTTTCAAAACACCAAAGTCCCCACAGCCCGGACACCAGTCAGGATCAACTTGCCCTTCATACGATTGAATCGGTAGCTCGATAACCGTTGCCATAAGTCCTCCTGTTGCGAACGAATGAATTCGTTACTACGAGCCGCAGACTAAAGTCTACGCTACGGGCTTCCACAAATAAGTTGAGCCGGTTTCAACTCCGACCAAAAGCTGGCCCCGTGTGTCGCCGGAATCGCGCGACACGATCTCAATATCCCACACCGCTTCATCAAAACCATTGCCGTCACGTTGGCTGATCTTCCCCGGACGAAGCGTCTCGGTCAGGCGGCTGCGGATGTAGTGGTAAGCCATCTCGCGAGCTTCATCGATGGTCACATCTCTGCTTCGATCTCTGCCCTCGAGAATCGCCTTCACCTCCTGGAGGATTTGGCGCGGCTCGAACGGCTCGCAATCGTACTTGAGAATGTGATGGTCTACCGTGATGCCAGTTTCCGCCCTGAGATGGCGGGCGAACTGTCCAGTGTAATTTGCTTCAATGCAAATTGTTTTCTTGCAGCCTCGAAGAATCTGCGCAATCTCGCCTGAATGAAACGGGGTCAGGTACTTTATTTGAAGCTGGTTCGCGACAATACCCTCGGCGGCAAGCTGGACAATTGCTTCGCCGATAACGCCTTTTGTAGAACCCCAGCCGATCAGGGTGGCGTCAGCCTGCGATGGCCCTTCAAGCACCGGGGCGGGCATGTCCCGCAATACTCCGTCAAGCTTGCGCATTCGCTTCTCTTGAGACTTTCGCCGAACCGCGGACGTTGTGAAAATGTCGCTGATCAGGATTCCTTCCTCATCGTGATCGTCGGTGGCGGCGACGTAGATAGTTCCTTCGGTTCCTGGCAACGCTCGCGGCGATACCCCGGATTTTGTAAACGCAAATCGTTTATAGGTTCCGTTGGACTCGGGCCAGGCGCTCACGATCTCGCCGCGATCGATCGGGACGTCGCTGGTTAGTGCATCCGGCTCAATCGTCTCAGGGTGTTCTGACACAAGCAGATCGCTGATGATCGTCACCGGCATTTGGTACTTCTCCGCAAGATTAAAAGCCTCAACCGCGGAGTAGAAGCAATCGGTCGTGTCGGTCGGCGCGATGATCGCTCGAGGATAATCACCCTGCGATGCGCCGAACACTTGATTTAAATCAGCCTGCTCGGTCTTGGTCGGGACTCCTGTCGATGGCCCGCCTCGTTGAACTTCTACGATTACTACCGGAGCTTCAATCATCCCTGCCATGCCGATGGCCTCGGTCATCAATGCGAAGCCTCCGCCGGATGTTCCGCACATAGCTCTTACACCGGCGTGACCGGCGCCGATCGCCATGTTCGCGACCGCGAGTTCATCTTCGCACTGCTTTACAACCACTCCGCACCGCTCGCCGTGCGAAGCCATCCAATGAAGAATCGAAGACGCCGGAGTCATCGGATAAGCCGAGTAGAACTTGCATCCGGCGGCTACGGCTCCCAGCGCGATAAGCTCATTGCCGGTAACGAACGGCCTGCGGATCCGAGTGAAGTTCCACTCATAACCGAGCGGCACAAACGTGTCTCTAGCGTAGTCGAAACCAGCCCGGGCAATCCCTGCATTTTGATCGATGACTGCTTGCCCCTTGTGTTTGAAGGTATCCTCGAGCACTCCGACATTGGTATCGAAATCAAGCCCGGCCAAAAACATCAGGGCTCCCAGCGCAACTGTGTTCTGCATGACCGGCTGCACTTTTCCGAATGGTTTTGTCAGCGAGCCAATCGGCAGCGGAACCGACAACACGTTGTCCCTCAGCAACTCCTGATCAAGTTTTAACTTATCCGAGTTGTAGATGACCGCGCCGCCCGAGTTTACTTCCGGAGCGTGGCGTTCGATCGAGTCCTGGTTCAACGCGATGAGGACATTCAATCCATCTCCGTGTGAGTAGACCTTTTGGTCGGCAATGCGCACTCGCAGCCAGATGTGCCCGCCGCGAATTACCGATTGATAGCTGTTGTAGGCGTAGACGTAGAGCCCGAGCCGGCCGGCGGTTTTTGCAAGCGTGTCGCCGGACTTGTCGAGGCCATCCCCCGCGGCACCCGCGATTCCTACCGTTAACTCTCGCATGGCAGATTCCCTCCGAGGGTGGGGGTCGCAAGGCTTCAGCGGGTGTTGTTTGTGTGGAGGCTACAAACAACACAGACTAAGGTCTATGCTACCTCCGCTCTGTAATGTGGTCTTACGGCGGGATTCTAGCACCGCGCCAAACGCGGAGAAAGATGTAATGAGAATCTTTTGCGGTCGAATCGAAAAGTCGCTGCCAGAGAACTTGCGCTGGATCGCTTTACCAGCGCAAGTTCACATTCTGACACGCATCCGGATTACTCCGGTTTTGTCCAGAACAGAAGGTTTGATCTCTTTTCGTTCGCGTTACGGACCTGCAATTGAACTGTTGCACCGTCCGGAATGCGCTTCGCGGCTTTCTTTGCATTCAGTATCTGAGATGGATTGATTTCCTCGTTTTTAGTTTTGAACGGCACGTCGTTTACCCTGAGCTGGGCGCCGGAGTCGAAACCCTGTCCGAACACGAGGAGATGTTTTCCGCTTATCAGTACCTGCAGCAGTACCGGACCATCCGGATTAGTGTTTGGATCGATCTTGGCGATAAGAATATCGCGCGCGCCCTGGTTCTCACGTACCAGCGGCGAAAAAGTCAGAAAATCCGTTGAGCCGGTAACCCCTGTCACGTAAATCGAGCCGGTTCCATCCACGCCAACGCCTAGCGCGGTGTCTTCACCGCTGCCACCAAGATAGCTTGAGAATGTCACGGCGCCGTTCGGTCCGAGCTTCGCTACAAAAACATCACCGGCACCTCGCGAAGACGACAAGATGGCGTCAATCGTAGGAGTTCCAACTCCGGCGCTGCCGGCGATGACCGCATTGCCGCCTGAGTCGACCGCTATTGCGTTCCCGGACTCGTCACCAAGGTTTCCCCCAATGAAATTCAAATATGAGATTGCTGACCCCGTTGCATTGAGTTTGGCGACAAAAGCGTCAGCCGTAGCCGTCGTAACCTTCGGCGTTCCCGATCCGGTAAAGCTGGGCGATTTCGTTCGACCCGTCACGTAGGCGTTCCCCGCCTGGTCGGCTCCCACCGCGAGCGCAAAATCGTCATCGGCTCCGCCGAGATAGGTTGCGTAGATAAAATTGGTGCCGGCCGGATTGAGTTTTGCCGCAAAGCCGTCTGAAGTTGAGGCTGGACCGTTTTTGGTGGTTCGCAGCGCATTGACTGTCGGGAAGTCAGTCGATTGCGTGTCACCGGCTATATAGACGTTCCCGGCCGCGTCGATGCTTATCCCCGACTTATCGCTTGCGTTCTCGACTGCGCCGCCGCCAAGAAAAGTGGAGTAAGCGAGCGCTTTCCCATCGGGCAGTACTTTGGAAATAAACGCGTCCGAATCGCCGCCCCCGTAGACGGGCTGGATCGCAGCAACGGTCGGGTAATCTTGAGACGACGTTCGGCCCGTAATGTACGCGTTGCCGAGTGTGTCAGCCGCGATGCCGATACCGGTTTCCTGACCGCTGCCACCGACGAGACTTGAATAGAAAAACTGATCGGCTGAGGGAGTCAGTTTTACGGCGAATGCGTCGCTGGGACCATTCATGGCCGAACCGACCGAGTTGAAAATCGGAAAATCCGCGGATTGCGTGCTCCCTCCTAGATAGAGGTTTCCTGCCGCGTCAACAGCAAGCCCGGTCGCAGTATCATTCTTGCTTCCGCCAAAATACGTATAGGCAAGCAGTAACCCGTTGAGCGCGAGTTTACCGATGAAGACATCAGAATTGGTAGGCGATGCCTGGCGAAGAAAATTTGACGAAAATGAATCGCCCATCACAAAAGCATTTCCGGCGCTGTCGGCAACAATACCCCTGCCAAAATCATCGGCCATCCCGCCGAGGTATGTCGAGTAGACAAGAATGGGATCGATGACCAGCGGTTGCGTTTTATCATATTCCCCAATTTCGAAGCCGATGCTACCGTCGTCGAACTGATTAAACGCGGCGGCGACCACGGACCGCGAACCATTGCTTTCCTGATAAACAAACGGCCGCTCATGCTTGACTTCGCCTGCACGAGTCCTAAGGACCAAAGCGCCGTCCGAATTCACGCTCAAGTCATCGGCGCCCTCGAATCGCAGCCGTATCGCTCTGGGGTCAGCCCCGGGAGCAACAGTGAAATCGTATTCGAGCTCTCGCTCGTTACCGTAAAACACAAGATCAACACCGGCGTAGACCGAGGAATAAACAACGCTCGAGTATGTCTCTACACCTCGAATCCATTTATCGGGGTCGTTGCCGATAAAGTAGTTAGCCCGAGCTATCTGAGGTCCTTCCCCGGAGACAATCGGCGTGGATACCGCGCCTTCGAGTTTCATGCTGACAAGGGTCGGGGACTCTTCGGGGTTCAACGTCGAGGTGCGCGTCGCCGCTGCGGCATCAGGAGAAGGTCTTGGCGTTCGGAGCGAGAACACCGCCTCATCGGCTTTGAGCAAAAGAGCGAAGTCGCGGGCGCGACCTACAAATCTCACATCGGCCTCAGCTTGTCCTCGATTTATCTCAAAAATCAGCGGCAGACTTGTGCGGGCGGGATCGATTGCGGCGCCCGAATAAACGCGACCGTCTGGTCCGGTTCGTCCGAGCGCTTCAATCGTCGTATGCGCTCTCGGAAACACACTCAGCGTTACAGCCATGACGGCGAGGATCAACGCGGCCAAACGGGTATTAAGAGATCTGGTTGTCATTGCATCACTCCCACTTACCGTAAGTCGAAAAAACCTGCTGGTTCTTTTGCTGCTACAGCTAAGGAGGCTGGTCTTGCGCCCTGCGGTGTTGATTGCTCTCAAGCGTCTCTTCAGCTAACGAGCATCCGCAATAGCATACTACTCCCTCAGCAGCGAAGTCATCTTTTAATTGGTCCGTCGCGCGAGCGGGGGTTACTCTTCTCTTTGCTCCTCTATCCGCAATTCGTGGAAAGATTATATCGATAACCGGCTAAGATCAAGCGTCGGGGTCAATATGTAGTGTCTGATGTCGCCTTCCCTACAAGTTGCGGTATACACCCATCCCTCGCTGTGCTAGACTCCGGACCCGTAGAACAGGTAACTTTAAGAAGGTCTTTGCGACGGGCAGAGACACGCTTGAGCCCGGTCCTCCTTGCTCCCGGGAAAACAAGGCTCCTAAACTACAAAGAAGAAACAATGAACGAAAGAGATTTTGTCCACCTTCATCTTCATAGCGATTTCAGTCTTCTTGACGGCGCAATCAAAATAAAGCCCCTCGCCCAGCGCGCGCAGGAACTTGGCGCTCGCGCGGTCGCGGTCACCGATCACGGAAATATGTACGGCGCCGTCTCCTTCTACAATCAGATGAAGTCGACGGGCATCAAGCCGATCATCGGAATGGAAGCGTACATCGCAAAGGGCAGGCATACCGATCGAGGCGACGCGACCGGCGAAAAGGGTACAAACCACATCATCCTGCTCGCCAAAAATCTGAAGGGTTATCACAATCTCGCAAAGCTCTCATCTTTCTCCTTTACGCACGGCTACTACTATAAGCCGCGGATTGACAAGGAACTGCTGGCCAAACATAGCGAAGGAATCGTCGCCCTTTCAGCATGTCTCTCGGGCGTGCCTTCTTCATTGCTTCTTTCGGACAGATTCGATGAAGCCGCGCGTCAGGCAAAAGAGTTTGAAGACATTCTCGGAAAAGGAAACTACTATCTCGAGGTCCAGAATCACGGTCTCGAACAGGAAGTTCAAACAGTTATACCCGGGATGATTGCATTATCCAGGAAGACCGGCATCCCGCTCGCCGCAACAAACGACTGTCACTACCTGATGCGTGATGACTGGCGAGCGCACGATATCCTGGTGTGCATCGGCGCGGGCAAGACGGTCAATGAAAAGCGAGGGCTGAAATACAAAGAGGGTGAGTTCTACGTTCGTTCTGCGGCGGAGATGTGGGAAATCTTTGGCGGTGAATTGCCGGAGGCACTTCTCAATACCGTGGCAATCGCCGAAATGTGCGAACTCGAACTTCCGCGAGACCAGAATCATCTCCCCGAATACCGCGTGCCTGATGGTGAAACAGCCGACAGCTACTTCGCGGCGCGCGCTCGATCTGGATTTGAGGAACGATGGGCGGACCTGAAAGAGCGCCCCGATCGCAAATGCGGACTTGATGATTATCGCGAGCGGCTCGAACAAGAGATCGCGGTGATCAATGCGATGGGCTACGCCGGCTATTTCCTGATCGTCTGGGATTTCATTGCATACGCACGAAAAAACAATATTCCGGTCGGCCCGGGGCGAGGCTCCGCAGCCGGTTCACTGGTAGCGTACTGTCTGAGGATCACCGATCTCGATCCACTTCAGTATGATCTGCTTTTCGAGCGCTTTCTGAATCCCGAGCGCGTTTCGATGCCTGACATTGACATAGACTTTTGTGTGCGCGGAAGGCAGAAAGTGATCGACTACGTAGCCGATTACTACGGGCGCGATCATGTTTCGCAGATCAGCACGTTTGGGACGCTGGCTTCGAAGGCGGTGATCAAAGACGTGGGCCGGGCGCTGGAGATGCCGTACTCCGAAGTCGATAAGATCGCGAAGATGATTCCACCTCCGGTCCGCGGCCGCAATGTTTCAATCGAGGACGCTATCAAACAGAACCCCGATCTCAAACGAGCCATTAACACGGATGAACGAGTTCGAGAGGTAATCGAGATAGCTCAGCGGCTGGAAGGGTGCTCGCGACATGCATCGGTTCACGCCGCCGGCGTGGTGATCTCGCCCAAACCGCTTTACGAGCTCGTTCCGATTTCGAAAACCGCGCGGGATGAAATAACAACTCAGTACCCGATGAACGATCTCGAAAAGACCGGGATGCTCAAGATGGACTTCCTGGCGCTTACGACGTTGACAATCATCGACGACTGTCTCAAATCAATCGCCCGCGAAACCGGACAGACGATTGATCTCACTAAGATACCGCTCGACGACCGAGGCGCGCTGCAACTGTTTGCCGAAGGCAAGACTGAAGCGATTTTTCAGTTTGAATCAGGGGGGATGCGCGATCTCTGTCGCAGACTTAAGCCGGAAGGGCTTGAAGATTTGTCCGCGCTCAATGCGCTGTTCCGCCCCGGTCCGATCGACAGCGGCTGGGTAGACGATTACATTGAACGACGTCACGGGCGCCGGCAGGTTCGTTACGATTTCCCCGAACTGAAAGAGATCATGGGAAACACGCTGGGGATATGTGTCTACCAGGAACAGCTGATGGCTGTATTCCAGAAACTGGCCGGGTACTCGCTGGGTGAAGCGGACCTCGTGCGCCGCGCGATGGGTAAGAAAAAGCGCGAAGAACTCGACAAACACAAGGAGAAGTTCCTTCGACAGGCGGTGGAAAGAGGTCACAACTCAAACCGGCTTGAAAAGCTGTGGCAGAGCTTTGAGGGTTTCGCGGATTACGCGTTTAATCGCGCGCATTCATTTTCTTATGGATACCTCGCATATCAGACGGCGTATTTGAAGGCATATTACCCAACACATTTCTGGGCGGCGGTACTGTCAAATGAATTGAACAATACCGCGAAGGTCGTCCGGTACATCAACGAAGCCCGCACACAGGGAATTCAGATACTCCCGCCCGATGTAAACGCGAGCCTGGACAACTTTACTGCCAGCGGTAACTCGATAAGATTCGGGCTTGCGGCCATCAAAGGCATCGGACAGTCGGCGGTCTCCTCAATCATCGAGGCTCGCAACTGCGGCGGTTCGTTCACCTCCACATTTGATTTTACAGAACGCGTCGACTCGCGGGCGGTCAACAAGCGCGTCCTCGAGGGGCTGATTCGGGGAGGCGCGTTTGATTCGGTGAACAAGAGTCGCGCGCGTTTGTTCGCGGCCATCGATTCGTCCATTGAAAGCGGCCAGCGGCTTCAACGCTCACGCGCAAGCGGACAGACCGATTTGTTCGGCGCATTGGCGGCGTCAATGCCGGCTGTCGAGCCGCCGCTACCGGAAGTACCCGACTGGGCGCCGCACGAATTGCTCAAAGGCGAGAAGGAGACGCTTGGTTTTTACATTTCGGGTCATCCGCTTTCACGATATCAGGAAGCGCTCACGGACTTTGCCGACGCCGATGTTGATCGGCTTTCAGCTTTGAATCACGGGACCGTCGTTACGCTTGGCGGAATAGTCATGGAACTGAGCTTGCGGACTACGAAGAAAGGCGACCGCTTTGGGTTGTTCCAGCTGGAAGATCAGTTCGGTTCGGTAAAGATAGTTGCCTGGCCTGACGTATTCAGCAAGGCCAACGGAGTGATGCAGAACGACGCAGCAGTGCTGGTCCGCGGGCGGCTGGAGATCGATGACGGCGGCGCGATAACAATAATCGCCGAAGAGATCCAATCGCTCGAGAACATTCGCGAACGATCCGCGCGATCGGTTGTGTTGCATTTTGACGTGGCCTCGGTTGATGAAAAGAGACTTGAGCGATTGCATTCGCTGCTCGACAACAATCGTGGGGAGTGCGGCATCATCTTCGAGGTTAAACTTGCCGACGGGAGCATCGCGCGCGTGCAGCCGAATCAACACGTTCGCGTAAAGGTCACTCCGTCGCTAACTGAGTCGATCAAAGAGATTATGACTGATTGCAGCATCGAGCTGGTGGTGCAACGAGCCAACAGCGTCGCGCGATAACTGGGTAAAGGGCAAAGAGCAGAGAGCAAAGGGCAAAGAGCAGAGGCGGCTTTGCTCTTGCTGTTTGCTCTCTTTGCCCTCAGCCCACTTTGCCCTGCTCCTTTGCCCTTTGCTCTTTGCTCTTTGCTCTTTGCTCTCTGCTCTTTTCCCTTTGCCCTTTGCCCTTTGCCCTTTGCCCTTTGCCCTCCCGTTTTCCCTTTGACTGCACTTTTATGCTACATTCTTGTTGGCTCCACGGCGGTTAGTCTTTACTTAAAGGCCAACAACCAAATCGCGCACGCAGGAATCTAACCGCCCGATGCAGTTGAAAGGAACGCAAGTTCGTAGAGCCTTGGTAACTGTCACTCAAAAACCAAAGACTCGGGTCATTCAGCGACATCCGCCGCGACCGAGCTTGATACGCCGCATTTTTACTCCTGTGCGGCTCGCTATTCTTGGCGTCATCACCCTCATTTTCATCTCCGTGTTCGCATTCTTCTATGCGAAGTACGCGCGGATGATCGACGCGCGGCTCCGGGGCGATATTATCGTTCGGACCACCGGAATTTACGCGACTCCTCGTACGATCCGCGTCTCCCAGGGAATGACGCTGGCTTCGCTGAAGAGCTATCTGGACGGCATAGGCTATGTCGAGTCATCCAAGGATGCCGACGCCAATCGAGGACGCTACCTGATCAAGGGTAACATAATCGACATTCGCACAAGCGCAGCTTCGGTCATAAACGGCTCGCGACAGTTTCCTAACCTCACAATCGTGTTCGGCGCGGGCGGCAAAGGCATCACCAAAATCACCGACAGCGACACGAAGCGCAATCTGGATAGCTCGCTTCTCGAGCCCGAACTGGTCACCGAAATCTCCAATGAGAAACAGCGGCAGAAACAGAAACTTGTTTCATTTAAGGACCTCCCTAAAGACTACATAAACGCGGTTGTCGCAATAGAAGACCGCCAATTCTTCGAACACTCGGGCGTCAACGTGCGGGGAATCATGCGCGCCGTGTGGCGCGACGCCAGCGAAGGCCAACTTCAGGAAGGTGGATCATCGATCACCCAGCAGCTGGTCAAGAACTTCTTCCTCACCCCCGAGCGAACCTGGAAGCGCAAGGCGCAAGAGGTGATGATCGCGCTGGTGCTTGAAACCAAGCTGCACAAGGAAGGTATTTTTCAGCTCTACTCCAACGAAGTGTACATGGGTCAATCGGGGAGCTATTCGATCAACGGAGTTGGCGAAGCCGCATCAGCATACTTCAATAAGGACGTAGTGAATCTCACGCTTCCGGAGTGCGCCTTTCTCGCCGGAATAATTAGAGGCCCCAGCCTTTACTCGCCCTATCGCGATCCGCAGCGGGCGAAGTCCAGGCGCAATCAGGTGCTGGACTCCATGGTCGATTCAGGCTTGCTCGCGCGCGACAAGGCCGAACAAGCAAAGGCAACCGAGCTGAAGTTTCAGCCAAAGCACAGTGCTCTCAATAGCGGAGCACCTTACTTTGTCGATTACCTGCAACAGCACTTGGTAAACGAGCTGCCAACGCGAGACCTCGCGCGCCAATCATATCGGGTCTACACCACCATCGATATGGATCTTCAGCGAGCGGCTGACAAGGCGGTTAATGACACTTTGGCGTCGCTCGATCAGATATTCGCGAAGCGTAAAAAGAACCCGATTCCCGCGGGGACGCTGCAAGCCTCGCTCGTCGCTTTGAACGCAAAGACCGGAGAAATACTTGCGATGGTCGGCGGACGCGACTACGGTCAAAGCCAGCTCAACCGCGCGGTTGACGCAAACCGCCAGCCGGGCTCGGTTTTCAAACCGATCGTTTATGCAACGGCCCTTAACAGCGCTTACGATGAAGATGCCGAAGAAAAGATCACCGCGGCATCGTTGTTCATGGACGCCCCGGAGACGTTCATGTACGGGCGGGGCCAGACGTACTCCCCTGAGAACTTCGGCAAGGCATATTCAAACCGTGACGTCAGCTTGCGCGAGGGTCTGGTTCATTCACTCAATGTAGTGACTGTGCGAATCGCTGAAAAGGTAGGCTATTCAAAAATTGGGCGTCTTGCCGAGAAGCTGGGCTTGCCTCGGCCTCAGCCCTTCCCTGCCCTGGCTCTTGGAACGGCCGAGGCCACTCCGCTACAGATAGCATCGGCCTACACCGCATTTGCGAACGGCGGGTTGCGATCGGACTCGCGCCCGATCAAACGGGTCACAAACTCCGATGGCGTCGGACTGACCGAAGCGAGATCGCAGACGCAGCAGGTTCTCAAACCGGAAGTCAGTTGGTTGATGACCAGCATAATGCAGGACGTGCTGAATCGAGGCACTGCTGCGCGGGCGCGAACGATGGGATTCACGGGTACGGCAGCAGGCAAGACCGGTACATCCCGTGACGGCTGGTTTGCAGGATATACTCAAAACATTGTTTGCGTGGTCTGGGTCGGTTTTGACGACAACTCGGAGTTAGGGCTTGAAGGTTCAAAATCAGCGCTGCCGATTTGGACTTCGTTCATGAAGGCTGCGCTTGCCTTGAGACCCGAACTCGGCAGTGAGGGATTCCCGTCGCCGCCAGACGGAGTCGTCGACGATGAGATTGACCCGACAACGGGACTCGTTGCCACTGACCAGTGTCCGGCGAGACGAACCGAATACTTCATCGAAGGCACGCAACCACAGCAATTGTGCGAGGCGCATTCGGGAGAGCATCCCGAGCAACCTCCTCCCCCTGGGTTCACCTGGCCGGAAGGTCAGGCTGAGCTCGAGGAAAAAGCCAGGAAGATGCTTCGCGACGCCGAGAAGACCATCGATGACGCTGCTCGCGAGATGAAGAAGCAGGTTAAGAAAGCTACGGATAAACCGTAGCTCGTTTCCAGAAGTCAGAGGTCAGAAGTCAGAAATCAGAGGACCTCCGACTTCCGACCTTCGACCTCCGACCTCGGACCTCTGACTTCTACCTCTGACTTCTGACTTCTCACCTTTGCGCCCATTTCTTCCTACGCGTTTGACCTCCGATTGAGCGCCGCTTAGAATGTTGGAGCCCGGAAACCCGGCGATCTCATTCCTTGTAATTCCTGCGCACGACGCGACGACGGAGGCAATATGATCAAAGACATCGAACAGATTCTCGGCAATGATGCCGAGTCACTTTTGAGTCACCAGTGTCGGACCGTCCCTAAGGAGGTTTTGCACCTCCCCGGACCCGACTTCATTGACCGGGTTATGGTCGCGACGGATCGCCGGCCACAGGTCCTGCGAAACCTTTCGGCGATGTTCAACCACGGGCGACTATCCGGTACCGGCTATCTTTCAATCCTGCCCGTCGATCAGGGCATAGAGCATTCGGCTGGAGCTTCATTCGCGCCAAACACGGAGTACTTCGATCCTGAGAACATCGTTAAGCTCGCGATCGAAGGCGGCTGCAACGCTGTCGCATCGACGCTCGGCGTCCTCGGTATTGTTTCAAGAAAATACGCGCACAAGATTCCGTTCATTCTCAAGTTCAACCACAATGAGTTCCTTTCTTATCCGAACCAATTTGATCAGATAATCTTCGGATCGATCGATCAAGCTTATGAACAGGGCTGCGCCGGCGTCGGCGCGACAATTTATTTCGGGTCAGAGGAATCGAAGCGTCAGATTCAGGAAGTCTCCAGAGCATTCGCGCGAGCGCACGAGCTAGGAATGTTCACGGTTTTGTGGTGCTACCTGCGAAACGCGGCGTTCAAAACCAAAGAAGTGGATTATCATGCCGCGGCTGATTTGACCTCCCAGGCGAATCATCTTGGCGTGACAATTGAGGCCGACATCATCAAGCAAAAGCTGCCTGAAACAAACGGCGGCTACAACGCGCTCAACTTTGGTAAGACTCACAAGAAAGTCTACTCGGAGCTAACCAGCGATCATCCGATCGACCTTACACGTTATCAGGTAGTGAATTGTTACATGGGTCGCGCGGGTCTGATAAACTCAGGCGGAGCGTCGGGAGAAAATGACATCCAGCAGGCAGTCAAGACCGCTGTGATAAACAAGCGGGCCGGTGGAACCGGGTTGATATCGGGACGCAAGGCGTTTCAGAAGCCGATGCCCGAGGGTATCAAGATTCTCAACGCTATTCAGGATGTCTACCTCGCGCAAGAGATTACTGTTGCCTGAGCCGAGGTCTAACCTAATGTCCGAAAAAGAGCAGGAAAAGAGTCCGGTTACCGTTGAGGAGCTGAAGGAGTCGCTCGCCGACCTGCGTTTTAGTGTCTCGGAGTTTCAGGACAGCATCGGCGAATATCTGGTCGCCGTTGAGGAACTGTGGAGTGAGGTGAAGTCCCACCTTGCTTCGGTTGAGGCGCGACTTGCGGGGTTAGAGGTCCAGCTCTCGGGTCTGTCGAGCGATGAGGAATGGCAACCCGAGAAGCTTAGCCAGATGCTGCGAGACCTCCGGGAAATTGGCGGGGGAATCGCGAGGATGCGCCAGCGATTCAGATCCTTTACCCAAGGTTACCGGGACAGGGTAAACTGACGTCTGTCACTTGACCTCTTTGATGTTGGATGGCTTGGCAAAGATCTTGTCGGGTAAGGCGACATTAAAAGTGACGGTGTCGAATCCTACGCGCGAGGTCTGTTTTCCGTTTCGATAGGAGTCCTGGATAGTTGGAAACTTGATGCCACCGAAATCAACCCACCGAAAGTAACGCGTCTCATTGTTCGTTGGTCCCTCTTCACTGACGGTCTTGTATTCAACCATTATCGGAAGCTTTGACCGAGGATCGAAATGCACAGTCGCGGCTCCTCCATCGTTGAAGTCAACGCGCACGGCTTCTGAAAAAGTATTGCGCCACGGCTCGCGACGACCCAAATAGACGAGCTTCACGTTGGCAAGCTTTGAAGCCGTTCGCAACAGATTCTCGAGGTCGTACCGCGCGCCCAGTTGAAACTGTTTTACCTGCTCTTCCTTCTGGTCCCGTATCATTCGCTGGCTCGCATCATAGACCCAGTTAGCCGTTTCGGAGTTGCTCTGAATAAACTTGGTATCGCCTTTGCCAAACTCGGTGCGCTCTCGTGCCGGGTAAACAAAGTAGTCGACGAATGGGCTCGGATCCCCGGAAACGCCCTTGTCAAAGGGGGTGAACTGCCCATGGCTCTCTACCGAGGATACTTTTAGAAACGCCTCGCCTCCGCGAGCGGCGACCGCCTCGCGTATCAATGCACTGGCTTTCGCCGGATCATTTTCATCGGATTCCTGAGCTATCGTAGCCAGGGGTAGAACGACTATTGCGACGAGCAGCCAGCGAGCAAGCAATACTGATGAACTCAACAAGGCAAACCTCCGAATAGAATGTCCCTTCAAATTGTATCGCAGAGACGGGGAGAGGCGCATGAGGAAAAGCGGGACAGCGGGTGGCGAAAGAGAATCCGGCTGGCCTCCGGAAGACAATGTATGAAATGGCCGTCCTTCGTAGGTTGAAACTAAAAACCCCCAACTGAAGTTGGGGGTGTTGAGAACCGTTCGGCCGTCCGCAGGAATTAAGGCTGGGATACGTTGATCTTCAGTTCGCCGTCCTCGAAATCTACCGTAAAGTGTTCCGCTTCCTTCCAACGGGTGGTCATCGGGAGCTTTACGATCTCGTCGATTGTCCGCTTGAGGAATCGTGCGCCGTACGCGGGGCTGAATCCTTTTTCGACGAGGTACACCACCGCGCTTTCGCTAACCTCAAGCTCCTTGCCCTGCCGTTTCATCTGGCGCTTTATGATTCCCAGATACAACTCGGCAATCTGCTTGACTTCGTCTTGAGTCAACGGCGAGAACACGACTATCTCGTCGATGCGGTTGCGGAACTCCGGTGAGAATCGCTCCTCCGCCGCTTTTATGACCTCTCGCTTGATTTGCTTCACATCCGCAAGCGTCTTAGTGCCAAACCCGAGCGGCTTCATGTACTTCTTGAAACTATCCGACCCGAGGTTCGATGTCATAATAACGATTGCATCCGAAAGATAGACTTTTTTGCCACGCCCGTCGGTGATCCAGCCCTCGTCAAAGGCCTGCAAGAATAGATTGAGCAGATAGGGAGACGCTTTCTCAATCTCATCGAGTAACAACACCGTGTATGGATTGTCTCGAAGCCGCTCTGTCAATATTCCGCCGCGTTCGCTGCCGACGATTCCCCTTGGCATCCCAATGAGCTTCTCTATGGCGATGGTACCATCCTGATACTCCGACATATCGATGCGGACCATCTTGTCGTCGTCACCGAACATGAATTCAGCTACCGCTTTCGCCAGCTCGGTCTTGCCGACCCCGGTAGGGCCAAGGAACAACAGCACACCATCGGGCTTGTAAAAGTTCTCTTTGAGCGGGCCCTTGTTTAGCCGCAGCCGTTGAGCGACCGCCTTGATCGCTTCTCTCTGGCCAATTACACGGGCGCCAAGCCCGCTCTCCATATGCAGGAAGCGGTCATTTGTATCGCGGAAAATCATGTCCCGAGGTATTCGCGATTCCTGGCTTATCACATCGATGATGTGTTCGGAGCGAACCTCGGATAGCTCGGGTTGGCTGATCTCGACCTTTACCGACGCTGTGTCGAGCCAGCCGATCACCTTATCGGGCAGGTGTAGATTGCGAACATAGCGAGGCGCCATTTCGAGCGCGGTCTCGATTGCTTCATCGGAAATCGTCACCGAGTAGTTGCGTTCGAGTCTCGGGCGAACCCCCGCGATGATCTTGCGAGTGTCTTCGACAGAAGGTTCGTCGACTTTAACGAGCCGAAACCTCCTTGCAAGGGCTTCGTCTTCGGAGATGTACTCCTTGTACTCGGTCATCGTCGTTGCGCCGACTATCCGAATCTCGCCGCGAGCAAGCGCTGACTTGAACATGTTGGCTGCGTCCGAACTCGCTCCCAGAGCCGATCCCGCGCCAATGATCGTATGCGCCTCGTCGATAAACAGGATCAGGTTGTCTCGTTCCTTTACCTCACTGATGATTCCCTGGATACGTTCCTCGAACATCCCGCGAAGCATCGTGCCGGCGACGATGCCCGACATCTGGAGCTGAACGATATGCGAGCTCCGCAGACGCTGAGGAATACTCTCGGGTTCGAGCTCGATCTTCCGCGCCAGGCCCTCGACCACCGCAGTCTTGCCGACACCCGCCTCGCCGACGAGCATTGGCGAATTCGCGCGCTCGCGATGGCAGAGTATCTCGACAATCTGTCTGATCTCTTCATTTCGTCCGATGACCGGCGGAAGCTTGTCCTGACGAGCGAGCTTGTTCAGGCTTACCCCAAAGTGCTTCAGATAAGGCGGGAGCTCGTAGCGGCGACGATACTTTTCTTCCTTTTCTTCGTGACTTCGCACCCGCGTCGCGATCTTCTGCATAACCATCTCGCGGTCCGCGCCTAACCTCCGGAGCAACTCGACCGGGTAACTATGAGTATCGGTAAACAGAGCGTAGAAAAGATCGGTCGACTCGATCAGTCTGCGACCCTGCTCGCGTGAATGTTTCAGCGCATTTGACAGCAACGTCCTGAGCGGCTCGGAGATTTTCATGCCGCGTCCAAGGTAGTCGCGCTGATCAAGCTTGGTCTCCAGCGCCTGGATAACGACCTGCGGGTCCAGGTTGAGGCTTTGCATTACCTCGTTGAAGAAAGGTCGCTCTACTTCGGCGATCGAAACGAAAAGATGCTCAGGAGCAAGCTGATTGTGATCGCGTCCACGAGCTTCTTCGTAGGCCTTGCGAATCAGCCGCCTGCCGCTCTCTGCAATCTTGTCGGTATAAATTTCGAGGTCGATCATTAGTTGTTACTTCCCGCGTCCCCGGCGCCCTTTCGATCGAAGCAGTATGTCTCCCAATCACGGGAGCCGAACGCAGTATATCAGATGCAAAAAGTGTCCTCAAGAATAGCCACTTTCAGCGTGGCTTTGTCCAGCAGACTTCAGTCTTCACGGGCCGGGGGCAATCGACAAACTGAAGTTTGTCGGGCTAGAGACGATGGTGAAAGCGTGTGAGCACGGGCTGAATGCGCGAGATGAGAACCCGTCCTGCCAACTCAGCATCAACTGAGTCGCTTATGCGGGCCTCTCGTTTCTCAATCATATTTGCGTAAATACCGCGCCGCGAGCGAATCTGGAGCCCGGGTATCGTCGCGTATACGTTGATGGCGTGGAACTTCGTGTCGTTGGGTTGACGCTCGGTTGAGTAGGCGAATAAGTACTCGGCGCCGATTTCGGTGACTATCTGAGGGCTGAGTCTTCCAAATTCTTCGCGGTTTCCTGGGAGCCAAATCGCGCCGCCGGTTTCCTCGGCTAAGCCTTTCAGGGTGATCTCTGCCGCCTCGAGTTGTCGATAGTAGGCTCGCAGCTTCTCTATTCGTTTCCGAGACTGTGGATCGAGCATCTCGTACCACGACATCGAATTAAAAGCTCGCGGCTTTATCTCTCGCAGCAATATTGAGCCCTGACTGACGATGTAGACCGTCGCGCGCGATCGATGTAGCGCAGTAAGAACATTCTCAAAATCCAGTTCGTCAAAGGAGTCGACCCCGTCGGTCATAATTACTACACTGCGGCGCCCGCTCACCTTCGGCAAAACTTCGACCGCGGCATACATGAGGGTCCGGTAGAAATCCGATTTAAGACCGGGTTTGAACTTCCATTCGAGCGTACGCCTTAACGCTTCCTTGTCCCCCGTCCACTGCGAGAGCAGACTGGTCTTCTCCGCATAGGTGATCACCGCAGCCTTATCCTGCTCGCCAAGCGAATCGACCATTCTGAGAGCAAGGTCGCGGTTGATGGCCACATTCTTGAGCGTGCTGTCACCACCCGCGTCGAGGATGAACAGAATGTTTGCGGGCGTGTGCATCACGGAGTTGATAACCTGCCGCTTGCCGTCCTCGGTGAGGATGAAATCAGTTCGTTGAAGATTAGGGGGAAGTCGTCCGAGATCGCTATGGACGCTAACCGGCAGCAAAACTTCTTCGACCCGCAGCCGAATCGCGTCCCTGTCGTCGCGTTGTTGAGGAACTTTCGGTTCCCCACGCATGCGGCCGCTCTGGGCGTGCACCGGCGCCACCGAAGCAATGATCACCCAGAGTAGGGTTGCTGCCTCTGCCTTCAGCTTGAGCGACATGTCAAATCCCCCAGGAGATCGATCCGCCAATGATGAGAGATCCCGCCTCGTTTGCGCGCCTTAGAGTTTACTAGAAGTTTTAAACAAATGAAACGAATACTTCGTTAGAAAGCAAGCGTCCCTCGGGCGTCAGAGTCAACCGGCCGCCGCCGATCTCTATCAGCCCGGCATCGGTCAGCCGTGGAAGTTCGGCGCCATAGCGCTCGATTACGTCCACGCCATATTCGGTCCTGAACTCTGTCAGGCTAACGCCTTCCCTTAGTCGCAACCCCATGAACAAAGCTTCAGCCGCGCGGTCGGCTTCACTCAGTTCGGTACGTTCGGCTATGGCGTTTCCTGCTTTCGCGATCCTGTCGATGTATGTTTCGGTCTTCAACACATTAAACCATCTGGCGCCTCCATCGTAAGAATGCGCGCCGCAACCGATGCCATAGAAGGTTTCGCCAGTCCAGTATTTGGAGTTGTGTTTTGATCTGAATTGACTGAACCGTTCAGACGTATTGGGCCCGGCGATCCGAGCAAAGTTGGAGATTTCGTAGTGCTCATAGTCTGCGGCTTGTGTGGCGGCGCTTATCATCCGGTACATTTCGGCCGTGAGATCATCATCAGGCTCCGGCCGCAGACCGCGTTTTAGTTGAGCGAAGAGCTGCGTGCCCTCTTTGAGATCCAGCATATAAAGCGACAAGTGCTCGGGCGTTATCATCAGGGCTTCGCGTAGATTGTATTCCCAATCCGCTAGAGATTGTTCCGGCAAACCGGCGATCAAATCGAGACTTATGTTCTTGAATCCAGAAGCGCGCAAAACGTCGATAGTACTACGCGCTTCGATAGCGCTGTGGGTGCGGCTAAGTGAAAGCAACTCGCGATCGATAAACGACTGCACACCAACACTCGCGCGATTAATTCCGGCGCTCAACCACTTATCAACTTTTGTGCCGGCGAGGGTTGCGGGATTCACTTCGATTGTGACTTCGCAGTCAGGCGAAACGTCAAATACCGCGCGACAAGTGGCCAGTAGCTTCTCCAGTTGATCCGCTTCGACAATCGAAGGGGTGCCGCCACCAAAGTAAATCGTGTCCACCTGAGCGCGGTCACCCGACTGCCGCACCAGGTGCTTTCCCCACCACGTGATCTCACGGGCTACTGCGTCGATGTAGCGCGCGGCCAGCTCGTCAAAGAAATCAGTAGTGTTGAAGTTGCAGTACGTACATTTGCGTTCGCAAAAGGGGATGTGTATATAAATGCCGGCTTGCTTTTGCACCAGGCGATTATAGCAAAGAGCAAAGGGCAAAGAGCAAAGGGCGAAGAGCAAAGGGCAAGTCATTGGTCATTAGTCATTAGTCATTGGTTAGTAGTCATTGGTCGGTTGTCCTAGTGACTACAGTATTAAACTCGCCATTGGCTACCAATGACCAATGACTAATGGCTAATGACCAATGACTTCCCCCTTCCCCTTGCTCTTCGCTCTTCGCCCTTTGCGCTTTGCTCTTTGTCTTTACTCTTTGCCCTTGGCCCTTTGCCCTGATATTCTTGCTTCGCAATTCACAGCCCCCCTGATACAAACAATCCTTGCGGTGTATTCTGGAAGAAGCTACTGCTTACTCAAGGGCAAACACGGAGCGATGATGAGCTATCCTGATAAAATTGCCGGTCAGAGGATCGTGGTTACCGGAGGAGCCGGCTTCGTCGGGTCAAATGTTGTTCGCAGACTGCTGACCGAGAATGCCCGCGTTGTTGTCCTTGATGACTTCTACACGGGCGACGACAACAACCTCCCAACCGGTGAACCGAACCTCGAGGTAGTTCGTGGCAGCGTGACCGATTACGACCTCGTCCGCGATGTGACCGCGGGCGCAAGTCTGGTATTTCACCTGGCGGCTCGCAATATAATCGTCTCGACTCGAAATCCAAGAGAAGACTACGAAGTGAATATCGGCGGCACACTCAATGTGCTGCTGGCGGCGCGGGAATCAAACATACCCAGGGTCGTCTATTCATCTTCAACCTCCGTCTACGGCAATCCGCGCTATCTGCCGATCAACGAAGACGACGCAACCAACATGCTGAGCCCATACGCGGTTTCAAAATTCGCCGGTGAGAACTATTGCAAAGCATTTTACGAGAGCTATGGGTTATCGTCGGCGGTGGTTCGATACTCGAATGTCTACGGTACCGCGCAGCGTCCAGACAATCCCTACTGTGGTGTGGTCGCAAAATTCTTCGAATCGGCGATGAAAGGAGAACCGCCGCGAATTCACGGCGATGGCGAACAGACTCGCGACTTTACATATATTGACGACGTTGTGGAAGCCACGCTGCTTGCGGGAATCAGTCCCAAGGCGGACGGGCAGGTCTACAACGTCGGGACTGGACGCGAGGTAACCGTCAACCAGCTTGCCCGCACGATAATCGAAATAACCGGTGCGAATCTCGAGCCCGCTTTCGTCGATCGCCGGGACATTGACAACATTCGAAGACGCGTCGTAAACATCGAGAAAATCCGGCGGGAGCTGCGCTGGATCCCGACCTTCACCGTCGAGCAAGGTCTGCGGCGAACTTATCAATGGCTAAAAGAAACATCCAAGTGAATACCAAGGTGATAGCAGGCGTCACTGATTCAGCTGAAAAGCTCTTGCGGGGAACCGGCCAGCCACGCGTGTTGTGTGTGGCTCCGGCGTGGAACGAGGGCGAACGTATTGCGCGAGTTGTGCAAGCCGTGCCCGGTGAATTCGTGGAAACAACTGTAGTGGTGGATGACGGTTCCGGGGATGACACCGCTTTTCACGCTGAGAACAGCGGCGCAATCGTGATTAGCAGCGGCGCGAATCGAGGTGTTGGCGCCGCGATTCGAAGCGGCATTGATTACGCCATCGCCAACGGTTACGACATCGTGGTAATCGTGTCCGGCGGCGGCAAGACCCCGCCCGAACAAATCCCAAGGCTGCTTGATCCGATCATAAACGGCGAGGTCGAACTCGCCCAGGGGTCCCGATACCTGGATGGAGGCGAGTATCTGAGGATGCCTTTGCGACGCAGACTTGGCACACGCGGCTACACGATCCTGTTTTCGCTATTCTGTCGCCACCGAGTCACCGATGCCTCGAGCGGTTTTCGAGCGATCAGACTCTCACTGTTTGACGATAAGCGAATAGATCTGTGGCAGGACTGGCTCGATCGATATGAACTCGAGCCTTACTTGCTTTTCAAGGCGCTGCGGCTCGGACACAAAGTTGTGGAGGTACCGGTGACGATCGAGTATCCAAAGACCGACGGAATTGCTTATACAAAGATGCGGGCGATTACCGATTGGTGGAAGATATTTCGACCCGTGATTTTCCTTGGGTTAGGGCTGAAACGTTAACAGTCCAGACGACCCGGAGAATGGTCAGGCGCCTCAAGCCCTTCCTTACCTAATGACAGCTTGAGAACAATCGCGGAATAGGGAGAAGCACGTAGCGTAGCCACGATGAACCTGGCTTTGGTCGGGTTCATTCGTAGCTACGCAACGAGGTCGTAGAAAGGCCACTGCTTTGGCAGGTTACAATGACCTGCCCAAACTTGGTCGTCCGCACGGACGCCGCTGGCAAGGTACTTACTTCCCGTTGTCGATTAAGGCGTGGTAGTAAGACAGTCTTTTGTCGGGGGATTAGTGATCGATCGGGCCAGCTCGCTTCGAAACTGTCCGAAGTGGCCGCGAACCTCCCCCATATTCACCCCAGCTTCCTTAGTGATTTGACCGATTGACATTCCTGCAACAAGGTCGGCAATGATTGAATCCAGCGACACATCGATTCTGTCTGCTAGAAGGACTGCGGCAACAAACTGCCCGAATGGAAAATCGGTCAGAGCCTCAAACTTGTCTCTGAGCTCTTGCGCCGTGCCGACGCCAGTGGTGTGAGCGGCCAGGATGCAAAATACCACTTTTCGTCCGAGCTGATCCGCGGTTTCTTCGGCTTTCGCTCCGGTCTTGTTGGCCTCTTTATTAAGCTGCTTCATTTCCTGCTTCTCGGCCTTCTTATCGCTCTTACCTTGCGCAAGAGCCTGGTTCGCGGTTTGCGAAACAAGAAACGCTGCGGCAAAAAGTACTAGTGCTAATCTCAATCCAGAACCTTTCATGTCATCCTCCTAAAGGGTTACGGTTACGACGCGGAACTCCCCGAATATCGGTTCGCTTGGACGTCGTTACGCAGCCTGTGCAGCCGCCGAGCCGTTCTTTCGTCGGCTATTCAACGACCTTGAAATCATCGGTGAGGAAGAATCTCTGAGGCACCAAAAGTCTAAGCGGGGGTGATGAACACGTCAAGAGTAATAGTCAGATCGAATAATAATGAGCCACGGGCCTTCATCGACACAACGCGGCGTGGACGCAACGATACAGCCTGAAGAGTCGCGGGCGACCTCAACTCACTCTCGGCCTTTCACTCAAGACGCCGAAAAAGCTCCTACTTCGCCGGGCCTGCGAAGCATTTTGTTGACTTCACCGCAGTGCAGTTCTTCTTCGGCGATCATTTTGCGAGCGTATTCCTCGAGCAGAACCGAACGATCACGAACCAGCTCCAGGAGTTCCTTGTACATTTCGGTCGCCGCCTTCTCAACCTCGAGCGACTCGCGCAGGATGTCGCCAATTTCGTGTTTGTGCGTTTCCAACAATGTTCCGACTTTAAGTGAAGGATGCTCGCCGAAATGTGTTACAAGTTCACCTGCAGCATGCGCGTGGGCGAGGCCGGTCGTCGCCTGGTCTCGAAGCCACGAGATAATGGGAATCCGGCTGTGGCCAAAAACCATAAGGGAATAGTGCGTGTATCGAACCACACCAGCCAACTCGTCTTCTAGAATCTTGTTTAGCAACGCAACCACTGCCGCTTTATCCAACTCTTGCTGTGCCATTGCTTCCTCCTGTTCGGTATGTCTCGTGCTCCAATGTCGGGATTATACTTGAGCTAGTTTACAATGCAACGTTGCTTAGTCTTGACCCATCGCGGCTCCTCGGCGCTCGGATTGTTTGAGGCGCCCGCCGCCCGCGTGTTATGGTTAGCACTCGGCCACTCCGATCACCGCGCTATCGTCCTGTTGCAGAGGGACTCCGAAAAGTGAGCAGCGACACTCGAGCCCGCGAGGCTCTTCAAAAGTATTTTGGCTTCACTGACTTCCTTGAAGGGCAGGACGACGTCATCGCATCTGTGCTGGCCGCTCAAAACGCGGTAGTGGTGATGCCCACTGGCGGTGGTAAGTCACTCTGCTATCAATTGCCGGGGCTGATTCTCGGCGGTGTGACGCTCGTCGTTTCGCCGCTAATCGCGCTGATGAAAGACCAGGTCGATGCCCTGGCAGCGCGCGAAATCCCCACTACTTTCATCAATAGCTCGCTTGGTTATGCGGAAACAAACAAGCGGTTGAGCGAGATACGGAGAGGCCTTTACAAACTTGTCTATGTGGCGCCCGAGCGGTTTCGCAGCCAGGTTTTTATGGACACGATCGCTACGGTCAAGGTGACGTTGTTCGCCGTCGATGAAGCCCACTGCATATCCCATTGGGGTCACGATTTCCGGCCGGATTATCTGAGGCTTAAAGAAGCGATAGAACGCCTCGGGCATCCCCAGATAATCGCACTCACCGCGACCGCTACTCAAAGAGTCCGAGCGGACATAAGCGAACAGCTCGGGTTGACTGACCCTCGATATCTGGTAGCGGGCTTTGACCGGCCAAACCTCGCACTACGAGTCGTTCACGTCTCGACTGAGAAAGAGAAACTGGACACGCTCAAGCAAATAATTAAAAAGTCGGGCGGCGCGGGAATAATTTATGCCGCGACTCGCAAAAGCGTCGAGCAGATTGCCGCTAAGCTCAAGATGGCCGGGCTTAGCGTTGAACCCTACCACGGCGGTATGGGAGAGCATGAGCGAACTCGCGCACAGGACAGTTTCATGAGTGGCCGCGTTCAGGCCATCGTCGCAACAAACGCGTTTGGGATGGGAATCGACAAACGAGACATTCGATTCGTCGTTCATTATCACCTGCCCGGTTCTATCGAAGCATACTATCAAGAGGTGGGCCGCGCCGGGCGGGACGGCCGTCCCGCTGACTGTCTGCTGCTGTTCAATTACGCCGACACACGCACCCAGCAGTTCTTTATCGACGGCAACCATCCCCCGCCGGAGCTGATCCGTCGGGTCTATAACGAGATCGCTTCGTTCGGTCGCGAGAAGATCGAGATGTCCGCGCGCGAGCTGGCTCAGCGGCTGGGCGAGAAGAATGAAATGTCCGTCTATACGGCGCTGGTGGTGCTCGAAAAGGCCGGTCACATCGAGCGAGGCCGGCCAACCGACAAGAACATCATAGCCCGGTTGACGGCTCGTGTGGACTTTGCGTTGGAACAAGTCGATGGTGATTCAACCGAGGGCTCGGTCCTGCGAGAACTGATCTTTAATTTGGACATCAATGATCGCGATCAAACCGAGATCGATCTGAACACGATGCGAAGAGCGCTCGATCTGGAGGATGGGCAGATTCGCCGCGCGCTTCGTGGGCTCTCGGCGCGGGGCGTGATCTCTTATCGCAATGCGTACCAGGGACGTGGCATCAAACTACTGGATGACCCTCCGGCGCAGACCCTGCGCATCGACACAAAGGAACTGGCGGCGCGGGCAGCGGCGGAGCAATGGAAGCTTCGCAAAATGATCGACTATTGCTACGCCAAAGCCTGTCTTCGCCGGTTCATCCTGAACTACTTTGGCGATCGAAAAAAGGTCGAGCGGTGTCAGAGCTGTTCTGTTTGCGCGCCTCACCCGTCGAGTTATGTAGAGTCTTCGCCTTCAAAAAATGCTCGTGCCCGAGCGGGCACGTTGAGCATTGGATCGGCGCCGCGCTCAACGACGCTCCCAGCCGCTACCGCGATAGAAGAAATGATCATCGACAATGCGCCAATAGGCGCCGAGCTTCGAGCCGATTTGCGAAAGCGCGCCGAACTTGAGCGCTCAATGAACGCGGCGGCGAGCAATATTGAACCGGAGGGACCAGGCGGACGAATTCTCACCGCAGCCGAAGCGATTGTCGTGAAAAAGATTTTGAGCTGCGTGGCCAGACTGAACGGCAGGTTTGGCAAGGGGACAGTTGCGGCGGTGCTTCGCGGTTCGAGTTCAAAGCAGGTGATGGACAATCATCTCGAGAGGCTCTCTACTTACGGGCTGCTAAAAGAGATGACTCAGGACGACATAACCGCCTATGTTAAGGGGCTCATTCAAGCCGGGTGCATTGCGGTAGGCCGAGGGCAGTATCCAACAGTCAGCCTCTCGGAATTTGGCAGAGAGGTTATGCTGTCTCGCGCCGAAGTATATCTCGATCTTCCTTAAGACTGTCCGAGAGTGTTCTTGCTTCTGATGTGATAGATTCTGATTGGAGTTATTAATGCAAACCGAACAACCGGCTTCCGGAGTTCTGCAAATCAATGAGAAAGGCTTTGGCTTTCTTAGGCACGCAGGATCCAACTATCTGCCATCGCCAAAGGATGTTTTTGTCCCGCGAAACTTGATTCAACACTTCAGGCTCAGGGAGGGTGTGCATCTCACAGGAACAGCGGCTCCTGGCGAGAACGGGAGAGGTGGGCGAGGACGAGTTCAGTCAGACCAACTCACCAGCATCGAGCAGATCAACGGAACAGATCCGGATCAGTATTCGCGGATGCCGGAGTTCACTAAATTGACCAGCGTCGATCCCACGGAACGGCTGGAATTGTCGGCGGGTAATCCTAATATTTCAATGCGCGTGCTGGATCTGATCGCGCCGATAGGTAAGGGACAACGTGGTTTGATAGTCGCGCCTCCAAAAACCGGAAAGACCACGCTAATCGAGGAGATCGCGGAAGCCGTCGCCGACAATCATCCTGAGACTTATCTGGTTGTGCTGTTGGTCGATGAACGCCCCGAGGAAGTTACCCACTTAAAGCGCCGGGTACGTGGCGAAGTGATCGCCTCATCCGCGGATCAAAACGCCGATTATCATCTGATGATTACACACCTGGTGCACGAACGTGTGAAGCGCATGGTCGAATGCGGTCAGGACGTAGTGATGCTGCTTGATTCGATCACCCGGCTGGCGCGTGCGTCGAACCGCGAGACTAGTCGGCGCGGGCGAACGATGAGCGGAGGTGTAGACACGCGGGCTCTCGAATTCCCCCGCAAGTTTTTTGGCGCGGCCCGCAAGGCCGAAGAGGGCGGTTCGCTTACGATCATCGGGACCGCTCTGATCGACACCGGCAGCCAAATGGACGAAGTGATTTTTCAGGAGTTCAAAGGAACAGGAAATCTCGAAATTGTTTTGGATCGCAGACTCGCCGAGCGGAGAATCTGGCCGGCGATCGACATTTCAAAGTCGGGCACCCGCAAAGAGGAAAAGCTGTTCGATGCTCAAGCTATGCCGCAAGTCAACCTGTTGCGACGTGCGCTTGCGGGAAAGAAGCCCATCGAGGCAATGGAGATGCTCCTCAAAGGTCTCAACGACACACGTGACAATCAGGAGTTTCTGGACCGGATGAAGCAACACCGAGGCGGCTAGCATCGGTTGATGCTAGCCATCCACAGTTTTCCGACCTCTACCCGACATTAATATTGATGTTCCGAAACCCCGGAACAACTCTAGCGGAGTTGAAGAACTACGCCGGGCTTGTTTATATTGACATCGATTTCGTGCTTCGAAGTGCCGCTTCGAAAGACACCCGAGAAATAAAGCACGGCTAACAGAACGAGCAAAAACAGCACAACCGCAAGCACCGTCAATGCACCGCCGCCGCCGCCATCAGTGTGAACAACGTGCTCCTCTATTACCCTGTCTGCCATTATTATTCTCCTTACCTAAAACTCATACCTTCCATTGTGGCTGCAACAGCGATGCCACGCAGATTTGTGCATAAGTGCGCTCCCAGAGCCGCCGCTATGCAGACCAGGCTCAGCCGCGTGGACTGATTTCAATATCAGGTGTACGGATTGAAAACACCGTGACTGAGATTGATCTCACTCGTTAATCCTGATCCGCGGGAGACGAAAACTAAACTGCGCTCGTGACTGGATGGCAATATCAGCAAAACACCAACTTCAAACCCAGAATCCGCTGTAGTAGGATTGTCATTCGACTGAAGTCTCGAATCTAATCGACCAAGGTGAATGATGAATCAAATCTATATCCGTGACGTATCGAAGCACGTCGGCGAAGAGATCACTCTCAAAGGCTGGCTCTACAACATGCGCTCGAGCGGCAAACTCATGTTTCCGCAAATCCGGGACGGGTCAGGAATCATCCAGGGCGTAGTTTTCAAGAAGAATGTCCCGGAGCAAGTGTGGAGCGATTTTGAGAAGCTCACCCAGGAATCCTCAATAATCGTTACCGGCTCCGTTCGTGCCGACGAGCGGGCGCCGGGTGGTTACGAAATGGACGTTACCGGCGTCGAAGTCGTCCAGGTCGCTCACGATTATCCGATCACTCCCAAAGAACACGGTGTCGAGTTTCTGATGGACAACCGGCATCTGTGGCTAAGATCCAAACGGCAACACGCGATTCTCTCGATTCGAGCAGAGGTGATCCGCGCCGTTCGCGATTTCTTCGACTCGAACGGATTTCTGCTGATGGATACGCCAATTTTTACACCTGCGGCGTGCGAAGGCACGACGACCTTGTTCGAAGTTGATTACTTCGACGACAACAAAGCTTATCTCACGCAATCGGGTCAGCTCTACAACGAAGCGACGGCTGCGGCGTTCGGTAAGGTGTATTGCTTCGGTCCGACGTTTCGCGCAGAGAAGTCAAAGACCCGCCGGCATCTGACAGAATTCTGGATGGTTGAGCCGGAAGTTGCCTATGCCGAGCTCGATGACATCATGAATCTCGCCGAGGAGTTCATAACATTCATCGTGCAGCGAGTGCTCGAAAATCGCCGCAAGGAACTGACAGAGCTCGAACGCGACATTTCAAAGCTGGAGAAGATCGCGCCGCCGTTTCCGAGGCTGCCTTATGACGATGCGGTAAAGATGCTTCAGGAGGCACACGCGAAAGGCGAACTTCAGGAACGATTCGAATGGGGCGGCGACTTTGGGGCGCCCGATGAAACTTATCTATCGAACCAGTTTGATCGCCCGGTAATGGTCCATCGTTACCCGGCGGCGGTGAAGGCATTTTACATGAAGTCGGACCCGAATAGGCCCGATCTCGCGCTGTGCGTTGATGTGCTTGCTTCCGAGGGCTATGGCGAAGTGATCGGTGGCGGCCAACGGGCGGACAACCTTGAATACTTGTTGAAACAGATTCAAACACACGGATTGCCGGAAGAGGCGTTCGACTGGTATCTCGACCTGCGAAAATACGGAACGTTTCCACACGGCGGGTTTGGCATGGGCATCGAGCGCTGCACGTCGTGGCTGTGCGGCATCGAACACATTCGAGAGACGATTCCTTTTCCGAGGATGCTCTACAGATTGAAGCCGTAAAATAGACACCCGCGGAAAGAGTTAAGCCGGATGGAAGATCCAAACACGAGGTCAAATCGAATCACGGTCTTCGGAGGCTCGCGGTGTGGACCGGACTCCGCCGAGTATCAAGAGGCGCTCAAGCTCGGCCGTTTGTTAGTAGAAGCCGGCTTCGATGTGTGTTCAGGCGGCTATGCCGGCATAATGGAAGCGATCAGCCGTGGCGCCCACGAAGCAGGCGGCAACGTGATCGGCGTCACCATGGAGCAATTCAAATCTGCTCCCAATCCTTATCTTAGGAAGATAGAGCCCAGCGCTGATTTCTATGCGCGTCTCCAGATATTGATTCGCGAGTCGGCCGGATATATCGCACTGCGTGGAGGCATGGGAACCGTCACCGAAATCTCGCTTGTATGGAACAAGCTGGTGATGAACGTGCTTCCAAAACGGCCGTTAATATTGCTTGGCGAATGCTGGCCCCCGTCAATAAATTGTCTCCGTCAGCATCTCGTAGTCTCTGATAGTGACCTGGGTCATCTCACGTTCGTGGCTAACGCTGATCAAGCCGTTGCGGTTCTGAAAATACTCTTGCCTTAAGCATCGGCGTGGCAATTCCTCACTTCTTGCAATTTGGTTGCAACGGTTCGCAGGTCTATCTAATGGCATCTCACACTGGTAGTATTGACAGTATCAAAACAAAGAAGTTTGGAGTATGGGTAGTTGACTCACGGGTAGAACGACCTCTCAGAAGCAGTTCACCTAAAGTAGTCCTGTAGTCCCAACTCAAAAAAAACATAAATTAACGCGCGACTGTGGCCAGCGCGAAGGAGTACCAGTGAAACTAAGCCAGTTTTGTGCCCCAAGCCCGAACAGCCCTAACAGAACGAAACTTGTTGTTAAAAAAGTCCTTACGAGCCTCGCCGCAACAGTGGCAATCGCAATCGCAACCCACGACACAGCTCATGAGCTTCCTCCTGTATTAGAACAGGTCGAGAGCGCGCCGACAGTCCGTCTTGGACTAAGTCGTCAGCGCGGCGCCTTTAGAAACGCGGTAAGCATGCTCAAGCAGGCCGCCCCGGAAAATGAGCGACTCGCCGACTACTATGAACGCGTCACCAGACGCGTAAAGGGTCATGGCGACGAAGCCGAACAGAACGACGGGGTGGGAGTGGCGATAACAGTTCGCCCGCCCAGTCGGTCCTCCGCAGTCCGTTCGCAGGTTTCATCTCAAGGCTTAGTCGGAGTGGCCCAAGCGGCGTCGTTGGCCCAACCCGCCGCCCGAGCCCTCGGTTCCCAGGAAACCGATTTCAGCTCTCGTGAAGAGACCGCCGGGTCACTCACTGTAGGCGATGTCGCATTTGACACAAACGCAGCGATTGACCGCTGGATAGATTACTATACCGAGTCTCCGATCGGCCGAAGCACTCTAAGGATCGGGATCTTACGAAGCAACTCATATCTCGAAATGGCGCGCGCCGAGTTTCGCAAGGCCGGCGTTCCCGAAGACCTGGTCTGGCTCGCCTTTGTGGAGAGTGTTTGGAACCCCCGGGCAGTCTCACCAGCCGCCGCCGGCGGACTCTGGCAGTTCATACCTGGAACTGCGACCGAGTACGGACTTCGCGTTGAGAGCGGAAACGACGAGCGCTCGGATCCGTTGAAGCAAACCCGCGTGGCTGCAGCGTACCTTCGCGACCTCTACACGATTTTTGGCGACTGGAGCCTTGCAATGGCCGCGTACAACTCAGGTGAATCCCGGGTAATGGGCGCGATTGTAAAAAACGGCAACGCGAATTTCTGGGAGCTTTCGGCCAAACAACTACTACCGAAAGAAACCTGCGAGTATGTCCCAAAAATCCTGGCGTCAATAAAGGTGGCAGGCCGCGCCGAGGGCAATGGGTTCGCTACGATAGATACAGTCAACGCAGACTAACGACAGACAACCCACTCATCATCTCATCGAATGGAGGCTGCTCTAAGCAGCCTCTTTTTTTCACAATCCTCCTATCAAATCGTCTTTCTTGCGACTACCAGGGTGGAATGGGAGAATATCCCTGCGAAAGCACCTGGTTAAGCGGTGCCGTGAACCACGTTGTAAATGAATTCTTTCGCTCGGTTAGAGTGCGACGACAAAATAATGAAAAAGAAGGCCAAGATAATTGGAGTGCCAATGGATCTGGGCGCCGGCCGGCGCGGCGTCGACATGGGTCCTTCGGCGATCCGAATAGCCGGGCTTAACCAGGCCATTGCGTTTCTGGGTTACGAGGTGACCGACGCGGGCAATGTCCACGTACACCCACCCGAAGCCGTCGAAGAAATGAACCCGCGCGCCAGGTACCTTTCGCAGATCGCAGCCGCAACCGAGGAGCTGGCGGCAATGACCGAAGCGGCGTTAGAAGACGGCGCCCTGCCGGTCGTTCTCGGCGGAGATCACTCGATAGCTATAGGAAGTGTCGCCGGTCTGGCGTCGTTCTATCGCAAGCGCAACCAGAGAGTCGGGATCATTTGGCTGGACGCCCACGCGGATTCAAACACACCTGAGACATCACCCTCAGGGAATATTCACGGTATGCCGCTCGCTGTGCTACTGGGTCGCGGCGCTCGGGAGCTCACCCACGTCGCGGGTTTTGCGCCAAAGGTGCTTCCAGAGGATACCGCGATCATCGGCGCTCGAAGCATCGACCCCGGCGAGCGCGCTCTGTTGAAATCGATGGGTATCCGGGTATTCACGATGAGCGAGCTCGATGAGCGCGGGATGTCAGACGTGATTCTCGAGGCGGTTGAGATCGCCGGTGTAAACACTGCCGGGCTTCACGTGACTATGGACATGGATTTTCTCGATCCGTTCTATGCGCCGGGGGTCGGAACACCTGAACGCGGTGGAGCAACATATCGGGAGGCTCACTTGGCGATGGAGAAGATCGCCGAATCCGGACGAGTTCTTTCAGTTGAGCTCACCGAGGTGAACCCGGTATTCGATAAGGCCAATCAGACGGCGCAACTGGCGGTTGAGTTGATACTATCGGCGCTGGGAAAGAAGATCCTTTAGACGCGGTTGTCCAAAACAGATGCCAGAGCAGACATACTTAAACGATCTGGATTCCGATCCTCGCACCGCACAGTCGCTCGAGCATCGCAAACTCGTTGTCGAACTTGAGGACCGGATCTCAAAGCTCAACGATCAGGCGAAAATCTTTATCCCATTGATCGCAATGTGTCTTATCGTAGCGATTCCGATCTGGTCGAAATCGCTGCAGAGGTTTCTCATCCTTCTGCTAAGCCCCTTTGTATTATTGCCACTGGGATTCTGTCTTGTTCATCTTGTGTTGGCTTGGCGCGGAATCGCAAAGGCTCGGACTCGGATACGTGAGTGGGAACGGGTTAACCAAATTCTGTCCGGCAAACTTTAAGTTTGTCGACTAACACAACGCAACGACAAACTGAAGTTTGTCGGACAACTGGAGCCAGCAAATTGAAGCGGAAACTTAGGGTTGGTGTGATTTTCGGAGGGCGTTCCGGCGAACACGAGGTGTCGTTGCGGTCTGCGGAATCCGTAATAAACGCAATAGACAAGACCAGATACGACGTAGTGCCGATTGCCATCACCACAGAAGGGCGCTGGTTGACGTCTGGGGATGCAGCGGCGCTGCTGCCGGCGGCGGTGATGGCTTCAAACAGCCATCGACAGGTCGCGATCATCGGCGACCCAACGCGACATGGGCTTACGCGTCTCGATGAGCGCGAACACGTTGTGCCCAGTGAGCCGCTTGACGCGATCTTCCCGGTGTTGCACGGCACCTACGGAGAAGACGGAACGATTCAAGGTCTGTTTGAGATGGCCGGCGTGCCGTATGTAGGGTGCGGTGTCCTCGCTTCCGCGACCGGCATGGACAAAATTGCGATGAAGCAGTTGTTCGAACGTGCCGGGCTGGAACTCATCGATTACGATTGGTTCCCGCGCTCCGAATGGGAGAAGAATCGCGACGCGGTGATCAAACGCGTCAGCCGTTTGCTCGGTTTCCCCGTATTCGTCAAGCCCGCGAATCTAGGCTCATCGGTCGGCATCTCAAAAGCGGCCAACAAGCTTGAGTTGTGCGATGCAATCGACGACGCCGCACGATACGATCGTAAGGTGGTTGTAGAGCGCGCGGTCAACGGGCGCGAGATAGAGGTTAGCATTCTCGGAAACGAGAATCCGATCGCGAGCCTTCCGGGTGAGATTATTACCGGGCACGAGTTCTACGACTACGAAGACAAATACATCGATACGACATCGCGAACCGAGGTTCCAGCAAAGCTGCCAAAGAAGATCATCAGCCGCATTCAGCGTGATGCGATTCGAGCTTTCCAGGCAATCGACGGTTCAGGTCTTGCCCGCGTGGATTTCTTTGTCGAGCGGGGAACGAACCGGGTCATCATAAACGAGATAAACACGATGCCGGGCTTCACGTCGATCAGCATGTATCCGAAGTTGTGGGAGGCGAGCGGAATCCCTTACTCGGATTTGATCGACCGGCTGATCCAGCTGGCGATCGAACGCCACGCGGACAAGTCCCGAAATCTCACAAGCTACCAACCGAGGCAGATGAAGAAATAGGTGTTTCGAGCCTTCCGCGCAACGCCCGATGGCGAAGCCGATCGCATCAGCTTCTCTTCTGCCCTTCTGCTTTCTGCCTTCTGCTTTCTGCCTTCTGCTTTCTGTCACGGTGCCGTGGACAAAACACGCAGCCGGGTAATCTTGGTCTGGTGACTAATTCCCCGTTTGCCTCAGAAGCATCAGTTTTCCCGGTAGTTAGCTTTGGTCCGATGGTTGCTCAAACGAACATCGCGCCCGCCGCATTTGTCGAGACAGATTCTCAGGTGTTGGGAAGATCGAACAAGGGTTTGGGTTACTTGAGAATTTCTTGGCAGAGAGCGAGTGCCACGAGAGTTTCAATCTCAGCACTCGATGCGGGCTACTTTCCTTACTGAGTTTTCATCACGGTACGCCGCGTGGCTCGCAAGTCACGCGGCTATTTTTGTCAGGGTCGCCCGCCTATCGCCGCAATCATATCTCGGACTGCGCGCTCCATTCCCAACAGCGCCGCTCTGGCGACGATGTTGTGTCCAATGTTCAGTTCTTCGATCGGATAGATCTCTGCTATGGCCGCAACGTTTCGGTATGTCAGTCCGTGACCCGCGGCAACCTTCAGTCCAAATTCGCCGGCTCGGCTCGCACACTCGGAAATGCGCGCCAGCTCAGCTTCTATCTGGCCTGTTTCGACGGCCCGCGCCGGATCGCTGAGCTCGGCATAGCGCGCGGTACAAATCTCAATCTGGTGGGCGCCCACCCGGTGAGACGCTTCAATCTGGGGAAGATCGGGATCAACAAATATGCTGACGAGTACGCCGGCCTCCGACAAATCCCGCACCGCTTCCTTAATGCTCTGTTCTCGAAAGGCGACGTCCAGCCCTCCTTCGGTGGTGACCTCATCGGGTCGCTCGGGCACCAGGGTCGCCGTATTAGGTCGAATCTCGCAAGCGATTCTTACCATCTCTTCAGTGGCGGCCATCTCGAGATTTAAGTGCGTCTTGACGACCGCTCGCAAGACCCGCACATCCTCATCCTGGATATGGCGACGATCTCCGCGTAGGTGAATCGTGATCCCACTCGCGCCTGCAAGATCCGCCAACACAGCCGCGGCGGTAATGCTCGGTTCCCAAGTTCGGCGCGCCTGTCTGATCGTCGCGATGTGATCTATATTGACGTTCAATCTAATGGTCATTGCTACCCTTCAATTTTGATTTGAAAGAACCGGGGCGACGGTTAACAATATCAGCGCCAGACAGGTTGTGCCAGAATACTGCCACGCTCGCCCGGAACTCCAGCACTCCAAAGTCGACTGTCGGAGGCTAAGGAAAGTTTATGGTTGATAGGCATATCGGTGTGCTACTTGCAATTCTTCTCGCAACGAACATCCCGGCCATAACTCCTGATAAACCCGCTCAAAGCCAGACTAAACCGGCCGATCAAAGTGAAGCCGTGCGTTTGAGGACCGAGCTGATTCAGGTGCACGTCGTAGTAACCGATAAGCAAGGCCGAGTCGTCGAAGATCTGAACAAGGATGACTTCGAACTCCTGGAGCAGGGACGGCCGCAGGAAGTCAGCTTCTTTTCCCTCGAGCGCATCGTGCATCCAGCAAATCCCGCCGCGAAGACTACGAATCCGATCGCTCCGGAAACAACGACGACCGGCTCGGCCACCAGCTCAACGCCGTCCCGCTCAATAGTGCTCTTCCTTGATACGCTTCACCTTTCGGGACCCAGCTTGATCCGATCCAGGCTCGCGGCAAAACAATTCGTCGATCAACAGCTGACCGATCAGGATACGATCGTGATAGCCGCGAGCAACGGTGTGTTTGGCGTCTTTCAAAACGCCGCTCGGAATCGGCTCGCGCTTCACCGGCTGATAGAGCGAATCAATGCTTTCGACGCTTCCCCACAGAGCAACTTTACACCCTATCTCGCTGGTATGGTGAAGCTGGGAGACCGGGCAGCGTTTGACCTCGCCGCTCAGATATTGTCTACGGAGTTAAGGATTGACCTGATCTTTGCTCGAGATATGGTCAGAGGAAAGGCAAGCGAAGTGCTGGAAATAGCGACCTACAAGCGACAATCCACGCTGAGTGTCCTCTCCGCGGTAGCCGAACGCGTCTTCACGGCGCCGGGCCAGCGATTGCTCATATTGCTGTCAGACGGGTTTAGCATGCGAGACTTCAACGGTGCACACGACTCGGGGAATGTTCAGTCGGTGATCAGCAAGGCGGTCCGTTCGGGAGTCATTATCTATTCGATCGACGTTAAAGGCCTTGAGGTCCCGGCAGAATTCGATGCATCGCGCCGCAGCATAACCGGCGGTTCAGCAATGATCGGTCGCCTGTCCAGTTATATGTCTGCCTCCGCCAAAGACCTGCAGGACGGAATAAACGCCCTGGCGCAGGACACCGGGGGCAAAGCCTTCTTCAACACAAATGATCTGAACGGAGCAGTACAGAAAGCCGTTGATCTCAATCGGACGTACTACTCGCTGGCGTACTACCCGCCCGACGACAGAGGCACGAAAGAGTTTCGCCGGATCACAGTGCGGGTCAAGTCTCATCCGGAATATAACGTCAGAGGGCAAAAGGGCTACTTCTCCTCAGATTTGAAAAAAGCAGAAGAGAAAGAGGTAGGGCAGTCACCGCAGCGGCGGTTGATGAACGCAATAGCGAAGCCTCTCCCCGTTGGCGACCTCGGCGTCAGCGCTTCGGCTGATTATCTGGAGGCTGCGACCGACAGCGAACAAGTATCGCTGCAGGCGCTGATTGACGGGACCACGCTCGACTACCGTGAACAGAATGGACGCTTCCTTCTGGAGCTTGAGCTGGCGGCGGTGGTCTACGACCGCACGGGAAAGCCGGTCCACTCGCTCACCGAGACGATACGCGGTTCTCTGTCGGTTGCGGAAGTCGAAGCGGCAAAACGCACCGGCTTTCATTATTCGAAGCGCATATCGGTGAAGCCGGGACTCTACAACATTCGGATCGGATTGAGAGAAGCGGGCACGGACCGGGTTGGGACCGCAGCGACCTGGCTCGAGGTGCCGAATCTCAGCGCGGGCCAGCTGACGTTGAGCAGCATACTGCTGACAAAGGATTCAGCAGAATCGGCAACACCTTCCGTGAAGGCTGGCGAGCAGACTCCTGTAGTGCTTGGGGTCGCGAATTACAAACCCGGGAGCCCCATCCTGTATTACCTGATGATATATAACGGCCGTGAAGGCTCAGATCTAAAGATGCAGTGGGAGATTACGGAATCGGGCAAAGTAATCCACCAGACTGAATGGCAGCCTGTCCCCTCGCGAATAATCGGGCGAGACAAAAAAGGAATAGAGATTGGCGGCCAGCTGAGTCTGGACTTGCAGCCGGGCATCTACGAATTACGGATTTCCATTACAGACTCAAAAGCCAAGCAGACAGCTCAACGCACTTCGGTCTTTGCGATCGAGCGTTGACGGCGTAGTCTCCACCGACCTGGTGCGCTCCACCGACACAGGTCGGTGGGTATGCGCGAAAACCTGACGCGCACCCGGTGCAGACTCACTGACTAGCTCAACCTCAATATGCTATATTCAGAGCTCGAAATATGGCTTGGTCGCTATCAATCGTAATACCCGCGTACAACGAACAGAACCGAATTGGACGCACCCTGGATGAGATCCTCCGCTTTCTCAAAACGCAGAACTACCACGCAGAAGTGATCGTCGTGGACGACGGCTCAACCGACGAAACCGCACTGCGAGTGGCGGAGAGAACTGGGCAGTATCACGACCACGGGCACCAGCTTCGCGTTTTGGTAAACAACCCAAACCGTGGCAAAGGCTACAGCGTCAAACGTGGGCTCACCGATGCCACTGGCGAAATACTGTTATTCACCGACGCCGATTTATCTTCCCCAATCACCGAAGCGCCCAAGCTGGTCGATCCCATCGCCGAGGGCCGCGCTGACGTAACCTTTGGCTCGCGCGCACTGAATCCTGAGCTGATCGGCGTACATCAGCCCAGAATGCGCGAACTGGGCGGCACCGTATTCAATCTTTGTATGCGAACGATTACCGGCTTGAAGTTCAAGGACACCCAGTGCGGATTTAAAGCTTTCCGCCGCGAGGCCGCGCTTCCAGTGTTTCCGTTACAGCGAATTGAGAGGTTCGGGTTTGACCCTGAGGTGCTGTACATCGCAAAGAAACAGGGCAATCGCCTTCTGGAGGTGCCGGTAGTTTGGGATCATTGCGAAGGCGGCGAGTTACAAAACAAATTTAACTATGTCCGCGACTCGATAAACATGTTTGCCGATCTGATCAGGATACGACTCAACGACCTGGCGGGTCGCTACAAGAGTCGACGAGCGGGCTTTCAGATCGAATCAAGCAAGGCCCCCGAACAAGCAAACAAAAGGGCTGTGGGCCGAGTTGATTGAGCGAGTGCCTCTCAGCGACCAACTGTGGGCTGCGACACAACTCGAAAGCGGCTGTCTGAGCTCTCTTCACCGCCAGGGCCAGGGGAGAACAACTCGAAGCTGCGACCTCCGTCCTCAGTGCGATACACGTAATCGTTTCCCCAGGGATCCACTTCTGGAAGGTTCTCGATGTATGGTCCGTACCAGGGGCTCGAACGATCACCCTCAACCATAAATGCCGCAGGCTTGCGCGTCAGGCACCTGAGTCCTTCTTCGTTTGTCGGATACCGTTCTACATCGGCCCTGAAGCGATTCAACGCGTCTGCAAGTGCATTGAGCTCCCGCCGGGCTGCTTCTTCGCGGGCCATCAGCCTCTTAGCCGCCAGCCGGTTGCGGTTGACAATGTTCCACGTAATCAGGCCGCCCACGATCACCACCAGAGAGATCGCAGAAATGATGATAATTCGTTTACGGTTGCGCGAACGGCGTACTATCGCCGCGTGTTTCTCCGGCGAGAAAACCCGCGTCGGATCCGGGCGGTGGGTTGTTGCTGTCTTGCTCGCCAGCTCTACGTGAGCCCGGGATGCGCTCGCGGCTAACGGTGAATAGCAACTCAGACAGTAGCGGAGATCGGGCGTCACGGCTACGCCGCATTGGCCGCATACACGGGTGTCTTGTTCCTGAGTTGCCATGGAGCTTAAAGCGTCAGTTTAGAGCGCGCGACGCCGGCGATACAACAGATCGCCAATGGAATTGAAGTGAATTCAAAGTACGCGTCTGAAGAACTGAATCATCTCGATCCACGCTTGATCAGTGACCTCCGGATCGTATCGCGGACCTTCGTCGCGCATGAAGGCGTGTTCAGCGGGGTAGAGGCTTATGGAGTAGTTTGTACCCGCGCGATCGAGCCCGGCTTTGATTTTGGCGCGACCCTCTTCGGGTACGTGCGGGTCGAGCGTGCCAAAAACCAAAAGCAGCCCCCCTCGAATCTCCGAGGCCCGTTCAAGCGATCCGGCGTCTTCGTCCTTGCCAAGCTTGCCGTTATGAATCCCGGTCCCGTAAAAACAAACCGTTGCGAGCACGTCTCGCTGAAGCGCGGCTCGAAACGCCAGATGCCCGCCTATGCAGAACCCGCCCGCGCCCGGCTTTCCCTTCTCAACGCTCGGATGTTGATCGAGATAGTCGAGCACTGAACGACAATCGGCGTCGAACTCCGCGACAAGTGTTTGCGCCGCCCCTGACAATCCGCGTGTTCGCCCTTCATCGTCGAACGGGATAACGGTTCCAGCCGGTTCGATCCGATGGTAGATTTCGGGCGCCGCAACTACATAACCATAGCCGGCCAAACGCATCGTCGCGCGAGTCATCGGTCCAGTGAGTTGAAAAATATCCGAATAGAAAAGAATCCCCGGATACTTCCCGGCCTCTTTCGGAGACGAGACAAGCATCCTCATCGGGCTTCCGTCAGAAGGGATGTCAACGTATTTAGTTTCGATAAGCATGACGTTCGCTTCCAGTCTTATGTCGGACACAGACTAAAGTCTATGCTTGTCCAGCTAGCGTCGTGTGAATCGGAACTCGGGCGAAAGCGCTCCGTCAGGATTGGCTACCCGCAAAGTTACTGTTTGACCCTGTGGGATAAACTTGCCAGCCTTTTTGCCGATTAGATTGGTCGTGGGGCTTGTATCGTCGTTGCGAGTCTTTTGTTGCTCGCCGTTCAACTGCACTTTGGCGCCTGGCTGAAAGCCCTGCCCAAAGGCAAAAAGCTTCTTGCCCACGACTGACACGCTTCTCAACTTGAGCGGTGCCGGCCCGAGCTGCACTCGCCATGCCCCGCGTCCGTGCGTAAAAGCGAACAGATGGAGATTGCTACCGACACTGCCGAAGGCAAGTGACTCAACTACCGTGTTCGCAAACCCGGTGTTCTCTCTTGCCCAGCTCGCACCGCCATCGAGCGACACAAACACACCGATGTCCGTACCCACGTATAGCGTCTGCGAATTCGTAGGGTCTACTACAATCGTGTGAACTGGAACGTCGGGGATCGAAGCGCTCCCCGTGCCATCAATCCCGGCCCAGCTAGCTCCTGCGTCGCTGCTCTTCCATACGTGTGTGCCGCCAAATGTAGAGTACGTCGCATAAGCCACGTTTACGTTGTTGGGATCAAAAGTCAGCCACGAAATGAACCCAGACCGCGGTTGCACCGACGGCCATTCGCTTGACGCGCTGGACGTAAGCGCCGTGTTGGTCCTGTGGATAAACCCACCGATATCGCCAGTAAATCGCCGCCCGGTGCCCGCGAGCACATAGTTGGAATCGGACTCGGCGATTGCAATCGCACTCACTGTCCCGCCCAGCACGCCCGAGCTCGCTTGACTCCAACTGGAAGCCGCGTCGTCGGTGCGCCACATGAACTTGCCGCCAGTCCACAGCCGTTGGGGAATGCTGGGGTCCATGAAAAAGGGGTTGATGAACAAAAAGTTATTGCTCGATTCATTGATCCCGAAGGTCACGCCCTGAAAGCTTTGCCCTCCATTCTCCGATTTTCGCAGCGATAGCCTTGTAGTCTCGACGTAAATCGTATCCGAATTTGTCGGGTCTAATGCTACATAACCGCCATCCCCTCCGAACACCTCAGACCAATTCGACCCCGTCGCGTCCGAGCCCCTGAGCGTGCCGTTATCCTGCGTGCCGCCCGCGAATGTGAGTCCGCCAGGATAGGGAAGTCCATGATAAAACTGGGTCACGCCGTAATCGTTGTTCAGCGAGGTCCAGGTGACCTGTGTGCTGTTAGTTTCACAGGTCGCACCTGACCCCTTAGCCGTGGCGGCACGTGCATTGTCGGTTCGGAATACGCCGCCGTCATTGGTCACATACATTATCCGGTTGGTGGTGCCGTCATACTGCGGGTGAAACACGATGCCGTGCTGGTCTGCGTGCGCGAAATGCGCATCGGATTTCGGAGCCCACCAGTACGATGCCAGACCCCAGCTAGCTCCGCCGTCGTCCGATCTAAAGAGATCGACGCCTCCTGCCCAAACGCGGTTCGAATCAAGTGGATCAACGGCAATGACGTTGTCATACCATCCCTGGTTCACGAAGAACGTGCCTGAATTGCAGCTTGACTGGACTGCGACCACCGGGTTTGATAGCAGAACTGTGTTGAGTTTTGTGGAGTCGGTGTTTCTTACGCGCGCCTCCCAGCTTCCTTCGTCACCGCTTGATGTTGAGCGGAAAACCGCAAGCAGGCCGTTGTTGTAATTCCCGGACTCGATGCTCGCAGCCAACCCGTAAATTACGTTCTGATTGGAAGGCGCGATTGCCAGCGCAGTTCTGCCAAGCATCGGTTCCGTGAGCACGGCGGTCCAGGGAGTGCCGTTGGCCGGGTCGCCGGCGTTCACGTTGCGATAGACAGTAGCCTGGGTCAGCGTGCCGCAGCTTGCAAACAGATAGTCGTTCGAGCGGTCCGTCCTGATTGCCAGATCAAGACACCCGCCGTTGATTGTATCCTCGGACGCGCTTAACGGATTGAGCGTCCGAGCCCAGCTCTGGCCGCCGTCCGTGCTGCGCCACACGCCGGTTCTCGTCGCGGCATACACGCGAAGATGATCGTTTGGGCTGACAACGATATCGTTGACAAAATGAAAGTCCGTGGTCGAGGTGCTATCAAGAAAAGACCAGTTTCCCCCGCCGTTTGTTGTCTTGAATATGCCTGCCCCTCGGACGTTGTCGCTCGCGAAGAAGCCCTCACCGGTTCCGGCATAGATCACGTCAGGATTTGTCGTATCAAACGCCAGAGAGCAGAACGCGATATTAGACAGCACGTCGGCAAGTGCGGTCCACGACCTTCCGCTGTTGGTACTTTTCCATATGCCTCCGGCGACGCCGGCCGCGTACATCACTGTCGGGTCAACCGGGTGAATCAGCAAAGCTCGCGTCCGTCCTCCGATATTGCCGGGTCCGAGTGGCGTCCAGGCGCCCAAAGCCTGGGTCTCGACATCAGCCGCTTGAATCTCATCTAACGAAGGGAGAACGGTCCTGTGGGCGGTCGAATACCTGGGCATTCGCTTTGAGTGCTCGATGGCATCGAGATATCGTTGAAAGTGCACCGGGCTGCTACCGTCGGGTGACCGCTTGAGCAGGAAATACTCGTTAGCCTCAGCCGGCTGATCAAAAGCCACGGCTTCATCGTTGAGGTTTGCCGAACCCGTGAATCTCCCCGTTGTCTTTGATTCACTTCCGCGAAATACTATCGCGCCTGCGATTAGCAGGAGCGCAATCATAAAGACTGTGATTGGGACCACTGGGCGGGACTTCATTATGATTCACCTCGGTTACTGATTCCTACTTCCTGCGGATGAGCCCTGAGAACCACCTCAGGGCTGTTCGAAAAAAGCCGTGCTTTGGCGGTGGTTCGTGCGACTCAGTTTTTGCTTCGGCTTCGATGGCCGTGAAGAACTGGGTCGCCATCATCTTCGCCGCACCCTGGATCATCCGCTGCCCAACGCTGGCAATCGTGCCTCCAACCTGTACATCTCCCTTGTAGGCGACCGCGGTCACGCCGTCACGCGCCTCGATATCCAGATCGCCCGACCCTTTTAAGAACCCCGGTTGCCCTTTACCCTCAACAATGATTCGGAAGTGTTGCGGCGGCTGCATCTCCTCGAGACGTATGTTGCCGGTGAAGGTTCCTTTTATTGAACCAACCCCGGCGCGAAGCGTGGTCGAGTAAGAGTTCTCTCCGGTCTTTTCAAGACGTTCGCAGCCGGGTATGCACCTTTGCAACACAGCGGGATCGATCAAAGTTTCGTAAACACGCTCGGGGCTGGCGTTCAGTTCGTGGGTACCTTCGATTTTCATGAAAGGTTTCTGGTTTCTGGTTTCTAGTTTCTGGTTTCTGTCTCAGGATAGTTAACCAGAAACCACAAACCAGAAACGAGAAACCTACCTCGCGCGAGAGGCGGCCGCCTCGATGGCCCGGCGAGTATACACCTGTGCGAGATGTCGCCGGTAAGCCTCTGACGCATAGAGATCCCCGTTAACCGAAACACCATCCGTGGCATGTGTCGATGCTGCGGTAACGGTTTGTTCGTTCAAATCGGTTCCGGTGATTGCCTGTTCGACGCCGCTTGCTCGATATACCTTTGAGGCGACGCCGGTTATGCCAACGCTCGCCGATTGGCACTTCCCACTCGCGTCTCGTGTAAGAGAGACTGCCACGCCGACAACAGCAAATCCGGATGCGGGTTGAGGTACCTTCAAATATGACTGCCCAAACCGTCCAGCGGGCGCGGCAATACGAATCTCGCGAAGAATCTCGCCAGGCTCGAGAGCAGTTGTAAGCATATCGACAAAGAAATCGGTCGCATTGATTGTGCGTTCGCCCGTTGCGCTGACTGCTACGATCTCCGCGCCCAGCGCGATGATAGCAGCCGGCCAATCACCTGCAGGGTCTGAGTGAGCAACACTCCCGCCGATGGTTCCTTTGTTTCGCACCTGAACATCACCGATTTGAGCCGCGCACTCAGGCAACAGTGGGCATATCTCGCGCAATCGATCCGAGGATTCCAGTTGATAATGGGTCGTCATCGCGCCGATGCGAATTTGTCCGCCCTCTTCGCGGATGTAAGCAAGATCTTTGATACGACCGATATCAATCAACACCTGCGGATTCGCGAGCCTCAACTTCATCGCTGGAATCAGGCTGTGTCCTCCGGCAAGTACCTTGGCTTCGTCGGAATGTTGAGCAAGCAGCCCCACAGCCTCATCGATCGTCGCTGGTGTCAGGTAATCAAATTGCGCTGGAATCATATTCACTCTCCTTCATATCCGTCGTCGAACACTTCCTGCCAGGAAAGTTCCGAGACGCTCGATTTCTCATTCATCTCGCCCTCTTCCTCACGAGTCGCTGCCGAGACACGCGCATTTCTTCATAGTGCTTCACAGGCGCAGAAGCAACCTCCGCAGCACCTCATGCCTGTGCGCTGATGATCCGCCAGACATTCTCCGGCTTAATCGGCATATCCAGATGGCGGACTCCAAACGGAGAAAGCGCATCCACAATTGCGCCAACGATCGCGGGTGTGGCGCCGATGGTGCCCGCTTCGCCCACGCCCTTTACTCCCATCGGGTTGACCGGCGAGGGTGTCTCGGTGCGATCAAGCTCCAACCAGGGTATCATCGCGGCCTTTGGAATCGCGTAGTCCATTAGGGTGCCGGTGACCAGCTGCCCCTGATCATCGTAAACCGCCTCTTCGTATAGCGCCTGGCCGATTGATTGGACAATGCCTCCGTGCACTTGCCCATCAACCAGCATAGGGTTGAGCACCTTGCCGCAGTCGTCCACCGCAACGTAGCGCTGGATATCGATCTGGCCAGTCTCTCGGTCGATCTCAACCTGAACGATGTGTGTGCCAAACGGGAAAGTGAAGTTTGCCGGCTCGAAGAAATTCGTGGCCGACAGCCCCGGTTCAAACCCCTGCGGAATCTGATGTGCCACGTGAGCCGCCAACGCCACTTCTTGAATCGAAACGCTCTTAGGTGCTGGGGCTTCCGTACCTGCGTCGCCGTTTCCGCCAGCCGCCGCCATTGCGGCTTCCACACTAAAACGGCCTTCTTTAAATGCAACGGACGAAGCATCCGCGCCCAACAAGTGAGCCGCAAGTTCGGTCGCCTTCTCTTTCAATTTCTGAAGCGCGTTGAAGACCGCCGTTCCGCCGACAGCGGTGCCGCGACTGCCAAATGTGCCGATGCCGTATTGAACTATCGATGTGTCGCCATGAATCACGGTCACGTCGTTCAAGTCGACGCCAAGCTCGTCGGCCGCAAGTTGGGCAAAGGATGTTTCCTGACCCTGGCCGTGTGGCGATGCTCCGGTCAGAATCGTTACCTTTCCAGTTGGTTCGATTCTCACGGTAGCGCTTTCCCAACCGCCGGCTGGTGTCGCTTGTGAGGGCCCGATCGCGCAAATCTCAACGTAAGTCGAAACGCCGACGCCCACGACCCGACCTTGCTCGCGAGCTTTTTTCTGGTCCTCGCGCATCTTTTTGTAGTCAGCCATTCCAAGCGCTTTGTCGAGCGCGCCCTGGTAGTTGCCGCTGTCATAGAACAACCCGGTCGCGGTTTTGAATGGGAACTCGTCTGGCTCGGGGAAGTTCTTGCGGCGGACGTCCACAGGATCCATCCCAAGGTGGGCCGCAATAAGATCGGCAGCCCGCTCGATGACTTGCGTTGCTTCAGGCCTTCCGGCGCCGCGATATGCATCGGTAGACATCTTGTTAGTAAACACCGCGGTTACGTTCATTTGAATCGCGGGGATCTTGTAACAACCCGACAACATCAGCCCGGTCAACGTCGGAATCGCCGGGGTGAGAAGCTGAAGGTAAGCGCCCATGTCGGCAAACACGTTGTAGCGCAGGCCGGTAATCGTTCCGTCGTTATTGCACCCGACTTCGATATATCCAACCTGCCCGCGCCCGTGAATCGTCGCCTGAATGTTCTCGCGCCTGCCCTCGATCCATTTAACCGGCTTACCCAGCTGCATCGATATCCAGCTAACGAGTCCTTCTTCGGCGTAGACGTTCAGCTTTGAGCCAAACCCGCCGCCGACCTCCGGTGCTATCACTCTCACCTTGTTTTCAGGAACGCCAAGCATTATCGCGAGCTGAGTACGCGCCAGATGGGGAATCTGGGTCGAAGTCCAGATGGTCAGCTCTTTTTCACCCGGATAGTAGCGCGCGAGCACTCCACGCCCTTCCATCGCGATCGGTATCAGCCGCTGATGGACTATTCGCTGTTTTAAGACATGATCGGCGCCCGCCAGCGCAGCTTCGATATCGCCCTCGCCGCTGGTGAGGGTGTAAGCAATGTTGTCGCCGTATTCCTCGTAAACTAGCGGAGCGCCCTTCGCAGCTTCCTCGACATCGACGACAACCGGCAGCTCTTCGTAGTCGACCATAATCAAGTCGATGGCGTCGCGAGCCGCATACTTGTCGGTCGCGACAACCGCGGCGATCGGGTGGCCAACAAAGGTCACGTGGTCAGTCGCCAGCACCGTGTAGTTCGGGATCTTTAGCCCCGGCAACGCGCCTGCACAGGGCACCGAGCCTATCTTGCCGGCAACATCAGCGCCGGTGTATACGGCTACAACTCCCGGTGCGTGCGAGGCTTCGCTTGTATCGATGCTCTTGATTCTCGCGTGCGCGTACATCGATCGCAGAAAGGCGACGTGAAGCGTGTCGGGAAGCTTGATGTCATCGACATAGTGGCCGAGTCCCTGGATCAACCTGGGGTCTTCGGTGCGCTTAATTCTTTGTCCGACGTATTTAGCCATGATGTCTCCTTCGATTGCCGATTGCCGATTGGCGATTGCCGATTGAAAGAACAAGAGGTTCAGAACTGAATCGGCAATCGACAATCGGCAATCGCTTCAGTCTCCAGTCGCGGACTCGCCTTTCATCCTGCGCGCTGCATTCTGAACCGCTTCGACGATATGTTGATAGCCGGTGCAGCGGCATAGATTCCCTTCCAGCCCGTGGCGGATGTCGGCTTCGGTTGGATCGGGATTGCGTTCCAGGATTTGGGCTGCGGCCATGATCATCCCCGGTGTGCAATAGCCGCATTGCAGGCCGTGCTGTTCCCAAAACCCTTCCTGTACGGGGTGTAAATCGCCGTTCGCAGCCATTCCTTCTATAGTGGTGACGTTCGCGCCATCAGCCTGAACGGCGAACATCGTGCATGATTTCACCGACTGCCCGTCGAGAATGACCGTGCAAGCGCCACAAATAGAGGTCTCGCAGCCGATGTGTGTGCCTGTGAGTCCCAGAACATCCCTGATGTAATGGACCAGCAACAGCCGCGGTTCCACTTCGTTTTGATGCGCCACTCCGTTGACAGTGACACTGACAGTTCGTTTCATTGAGGTCACCTCGCTTGATTTGAAAACGGTAAAGGATTGGTCTAACCAGACTGATCCGCTCAAAAAAACCGGCTTGGTTTTTATACAACTGAATTCGCCCGCTTACAAGGTGAATTGGGGCGCGCCTTATTTGGCATACGCCGTCTTAATTTGGAGTGCGCCGCGTTTTTCCGCATTCGACGTCCTGTAGCAAGCGTGGCGGCGCTTTTGTAGTATGGCGTCGAGGCGAAGGAAGAGCGGTAGCTGCGGTCCGAGTTATAGCCCAGCACCACACTGCGAAAGCGCCGCCACGCATGCGACAGGCGTCTAATGCGGAATCGGGCGGCGCACTCCAAAGAATCGTCGATTTCGTGCCGTCAAGTTCTTCTACTCGCAGTTGCGCCGGACGCTTTCCATTCGGAAGTAGCGGACCGCCCGAAGGTAATCTTGATCGATCTGCGACCGCAACGCATCAATCGATTCGAACTTTTTCTCGCCTCGCAGCCGATGCAAAAACCGCACTTGTATCTTCTCACCGTAAAGCTCGCGGTCAAAATCCATTACGTGACTCTCTACCGTCACATCTGAATCGCCGCCGAATGTCGGTTTGTTGCCGATGTTAGTGATCGAACGTCGCCAGGCTCCTTCGACAAACGTCAACGTTACATAAACACCGTTGGCAGGAATCACCGTGTTGTGGGGCTTGAGGTTTGCCGTCGCATATCGAAGCTGAGCTTTTCCGATCTTGCGGCCCTCGATCACTCTGCTTTCGATGCCATATGGCCGTCCGAGCATTCTGCGCGCCAGGTTGGTCCGCCCCGCGCCCAACAAGCGCCGTATCATTGTCGAACTGACGCGGTGGCTGTGGATCAGCACTTCAGGAACCTCTTCCGCGATGCGACCGAGTCGCCGGGCGACTTCACTCAAGAGCTCAAAACGACCCTCACGATTGTGTCCGAACGCGAACCCCTGGCCCAGATAGACCTCGAGCGCGTCGAGACGTCCGAAGATGTATCTCAACAGAAACTCATCGGCACTGAGTCTGGAGAGTTCCGGCGTGAATTCGAGCACTACGGTTTGATCGATGCCCAGCCGCGCCATTCCCTCCATCTTCTGCTCGAAGGTCTGAAGGAGAGGCGGCGCAGTTGAGGGATGCAGCACCGCTCGCGGATGCGGATCAAACGTGACTACCGTAGCCGGCACGTTCAACTTTTCGGCGCGCTCTATGACACGCCGCATGATCAGTTGATGCGCAAGATGCAATCCATCGAACACGCCAAAGGTCAGGACAGTCGGCGAGTTGATGGTACTGTCATCTATTTCACGGAAGATTCTCATCGGATGTATGTGACGCAAGCTGACTGCAAGCGATCAGTTCCGCTCACTCAGCAGGCGCTGAAGCGCGCTGCAAATCGCCACAGCACTACTCTACCTCAACCTCCAAGCCATCATAAGCTATCTCGACATTCGGTGGCAGATGACCGCTTGTGTCCGCGTGTTTTATGTCGTGCGAGATGTGCGTCAGCAAGGCGCGGTGCGGCTTTAGCCTTTCAATGTAGCCGAGCGACTGGTCCAACGTCATGTGAGTCGGATGTTTTTTGAACCGAAGCGCGTCGATCACCAGCAAATCCAATCCTGTGAGCCGCTCGCACGCCTCCTCGGGAATCAAGTTGCAATCGGTGACGTAGGCGAAGCCGCGTAATCTAAAAGCGGTCACCGGCAGTTTTCCGTGAATGACCGTCAGCAGTTCAACCTTTAGGCCAAACAAATCAAAATCGTCGTCTATTTGATGAGGAATTATGCGGGGCACTCCTGGATAGGGAGAGGGCTCGAAAGCATATGCATAGATGCGTCGAAGCCCCTGCCATGTAACTTCAGTCGCATACACTGGAATCGCACCGTCGCGGAACATTATGGGGCGCGTGTCGTCCAACCCAAAACAGTGATCGGCGTGCGAGTGAGTAAAAAGGATGGCCGCAAGGTGCTTGAGCCCGATCCGGAGAGCCTGCTGTCGAAAGTCGGTCGACGCGTCGATGAGTATGTTCTGACCGCTATATTCGATCAGCACCGAGGTCCTGAGCCGTTTGTCGCGGGGGTCATCCGACAGACAGGTGGCGCACTCACAGCCCACCGATGGAACGCCGACCGATGTGCCCGTCCCGAGAAAGGTGATTCTCATCGCCGCTTGGAAATCGCTACAAACTGCATGCGCAGATCGGCGAGCATGTTCTCGAGCAGGTTGTCTTCCTCACTCGTGAGGTTGCCGCGAGTTTTGGTTTGAAGGATGCCGAGCATATCGATCAAATGCCGAGCCGCTTCGAGGTCCGGCGGCGGGGGTTCCTCGCCGGGGCTTTGAATCAATCCCAGGTGCATCGCGGCTTCAACCGCAAGCATATTCGCAAGGCTTAGAAACGAGGCTTCGGGTAACCGCGACGACTGCGGGCCGCGCGCCTGATTGTAAGCGTTTTCGACGTGACCCGCTGCTGCCTGTTCCGCGGTCTGCTCGCGTTCGATAGCTTTCGGCCCAGCGGCTACGGTTTCGGCTGAGGTTTCCGCGCTGGGTTCTGTTCTGGGTTCCGCTCGAGGCGACTCTGCAGTCTGTTTCTTGGTCGCCTCACTCGGAAACGACACGACATTGTTTTGGGCTTCCCGATTTGAAGTTTCCGATGACTCGCGCTCCTGCGAGACAGCTAATTCGCCCGCCTCGCGCGGACTCCCATCGGGATTGTACTTTCGTCGGTCTGTGACTTTGAATCCACTCTCTTCTTGTTCAGGCATATCGATTCATCCGGCAATTTGGAATCTTATCTCCCTTTTAGATCAGTTATGCTAACATTGCGGACGCGTCCCCGCGAAGCAAGTTATTTATTATTTTCGATTTTCTATTTACTATTTGCCTTTTCGGCGCGCACGCGCGTCCAATAAACCAAATGAGCAAATAGCAAATAGCAAATAAAAATGTTTCCCCCATTGCTCTCCGGGGCCTTCCTCTTGTAGATTCGGAACGTGTCCGGCTCATCCGCAAAACTAGCAGGGAAAGAATTCACCGAGCTTGTCGAATTGATCGCGCGGTTGCGGGCGCCGGGCGGGTGTCCCTGGGACCGCGAACAAACGCACGAAAGCCTCAAGCCGATGATGCTCGAAGAGGCCTACGAAGTCGTCGAAGCAATCGACGAGGGCAATGACGACGAGTTCAAGGGAGAACTCGGAGACTTGCTCCTTCAAGTCGTCTTTCACAGCCAAATCGCCACAGAAGAAGACCGTTTCACAGTCGCCGAAGTGATCGAGCGCATATCCTCAAAAATGATCCGCCGCCATCCTCACGTGTTCGCCGAAGACACTGCCCAAACCGCAGGCGAGGTGCTGCGTAACTGGGAGGCCATAAAGGAAGCCGAGCTCGAGGCCAAAGGCAAACGATCCGATGAGAGCTCGATGCTCGACGCAGTTTCGACAAAGCTCCCTGCCGTGATGGAAGCGTTCCAGATGACTACCAAGGTTTCGCGTGTGGATTTCGACTGGCCCGATGTCGCTTCGGTATTGGAAAAATTAGACGAAGAGGTGGCAGAGCTGAAGGAAGCCGTAAGCACTGAGCATCCAACACATGCCGAGATCGCCGGGGAGGTTGGTGATTTGCTGTTTGTGGCGGTTAATGTCGCCAGGCTTCTGGGGATTGACCCCGAAAGCGCGCTAAAGGCTTCGAACAGAAAGTTCAGGCGGCGATTCCGATACATCGAGGACCGCCTCCGAGAACAGGGCCGCAAGCCTGCCGACTCCGATCACGTCGAGATGGACGCTCTGTGGGATGAGGCCAAGGCGAAAGAGAGGGACAAAACGCCGACGGATGTGCAGTCAGGTTAGGAGATTCGACACGTGACACTTTTAAAGGATTTATTCGATCTTTCTGGGAAGTCCGCGTTGGTGACCGGCGGTTCGCGCGGACTCGGCAAAGAAATGGCGGAAGGGCTCGCCGAAGCCGGCGCGTCGCTGATGCTGCTGGCTCGACGCGAACAGTGGCTGAATCCCACCATCGAAGAATTTCGCGACCGGGGATACAAATGTGACGGCGCCGTGTGCGACGTCTCCAACGCGGATGATGTTCAAGCCTCAGTCGATCGCATGATCGCCACTTACGGCAAGATCGACATTCTGGTAAACAACGCAGGCGTCACCTGGGGACAACCTATCGAAGAGCATTCGCTCGAAAAGTGGAACATGGTTCTCCAGATCAATCTAACCGGAGCGTTTCTGTTTTCTCAACGCGCCGGGCGTGAGATGCTCAAACGGCGTAGCGGAAACATCATCAACGTTGCGTCAATAGCCGGCCTGGTGGGCTCGATGGAAGGCGGGCAGCACATAGTTGGTTATGTCGCGGCTAAGGGCGGGTTGATTGCCATGACCCGCGAGTTTGCCGCCAAGTGGGCTCGACGAGGTATCCGGGTCAACGCGATCGCCCCAGGCTTTTTTCCATCGAGAATGACTGAGAAAGTCCTGGCCGTATCTCAACCCCAGATGGAAAGCGCGATCCCGATGGGTCGCGTCGGCGCGGAAGGTGAACTGAAGGGAGTGGCGGTTTTCCTCGCCTCTGCCGCATCCGGTTATATTACCGGTCACACCATTGTCGTAGACGGCGGTGGAACGATTACATCTTAGGAGCCACCAGGTTATGAAAAGAGTTCTCGCTTGCGCGGCTAATCTGCTTATTGTCATCTGCCTCGTAGTAACTGCGAGCGCTCAAAGCAAGCTGACCGCCGGCGTAGCCAAGTCAGACATAACGCCGCCGCTAGGAACTCCGCTCGCGGGATACGGAGCACGTCGCGCTCAACCGTCCACCGGCGTGCACGACCCCACCGAGGCGCGAGCTTTGATCATCGACAACGGCAGCGAAAAAATTGCTTTCGTCAGCGTCGATCATCTCGGCTTCGATCACGGAATGGTTGAACGAATAAGAGGGATCGCATCCGAAGCTACGCAGATTCGTCCCGATCATATCTTTGTGATGTCGTCGCACACCCACTCGGGTGGCGGGTCGTTCATGGAAATGTTGCCGCTCCTCGCGAACGCGCTTGCGGGGAAGTTCGATCCAAAGACCCGCGCGTTCTACGAGCAACGTACCGCGGAAGCCATCATCGCCGCGAACAAAACCCTTAAACCCGCTCGAATCGCAATCGGAGCCGGGGAAGCTCGAGGGATATCGCGCTTCCGGTCGAGCTGGCCACCCGATGGTCCGGTCGATCCCGAGGTCGGGTTGATTCGAGTTGACTCGGTAGCGACTGGTAAACCGATGGCCGTGTTGATGAACTTTGCCGCGCACCCAACAGTATTGGGGGCCGACAACATGACCTTCTCAGCCGATTTCGTCGGCTTTGCCCGAAACGCGCTCGAGCGGATGATCGGGGGCGATGTGATGGCGATCTTCGCCAACGGCGCACAGGGCACCATCGCGCCTCGCGCACTTCAAGGCGATGATCCCTGGCAGCGGGCGGAAAACGTCGGGACGATCCTCGCCGCCGAAGCCTTCAAGATCTCGTTGATGATCAAGGCTCAAGACTCGGTCGAACTAAAGTTGGTTCGCACACCGCTCACGCTAAAGCTCGTGCCTACGTCCGTCTTTGCGGCTGGAATGACTTATCCGCCAAGTTATGAGTCGGAGATCGGCGCCCTCTCGTTCGACAACCGCATCGCGTTTGTTGCGATACCTGGTGAGCTTGGCAGCATTCTGAATTTTCAGGTCAAGGAACGCGGTAAACTGCTCGGGTTCGAAAAGACCTTTCTGCTGGGCCTCACCAATGATGCGCTCGGTTACATCATCACCGAGGACGAGTATCGTCACAAGACATACGAGTCTACGATTTCACTTTTCGGATCGGCGTTTGGGAGCCTCATAGCCAATGAATCATTCCAGCTTCTCGAGAAGCTGCGGCCGGTTGAGAAGAAAAAGCCTTAGCTTCGCGAGGATGAGTTTTCTTTGCGTCTTTGCGGTCCTTGGCGTCTTTGCGCCGAACTCTGACCTTTCAAATGCTACGAAATGGAAGGGGCGGGTTCAGCGCAAGGACCGCGAAGACGCAAAGAAGTAGCAGTATCTTATGTCGAACTTTCGAATTCGCCCGTTCGTAACCTAGAGCGACATCTGCAAGAAGAAAAAGGAGACCCCAACATGTTTAGTACCTTAATAGGCCTCGCAGTCATAATTTTGGACATATTCGCCCTCACGGACGTGGTGAATTCGAGTCGCGATACGACCACAAAGGTTGTGTTGATGATCCTGATACTGTTGTTCCCGTTTATCGGAGCCGGCCTCTACCTTCTGGTCTTCCGCCAAAAAGGCTACTAGATACTCGTCGCTTCGGATGATCGCTTCTTTCGCGAGGCGGCGAGTCACCAAAAGCGTTTTTGGACTTCCGCTAGATCCGCTGCTTCGCGTCGTCGACAATCCTCTACCGTATCTTCCTTTAAGAATCCGACTGCTGAGTGCGAAAAGCCCCAACACCCCCAACTTCAGTTGGGGGTCTGGAGTTTGGACATTTCGCGCTCGCCAATTTCAGCAAGACAACAAAGGATAACCGCGTAGCGGTGTCCTCTCGGTAGCTTGCGCGGAGTGGGCGACACCCTGGGCCGCGTAGCGGTTACCTATTTTGACTAGAAATCGATTTTGACGCCCAGAGGTAACCGCTATGCGGCCCAGGGTGTCGCCCACTCCACGCAAGCTACCGAGAGGACACCGCGGTTACCCCCAACTGAAGCTGGGACTGTTACTGGAGTCTTCGCACAGTATCGTAAGAGGTGGGTACGGGAAAACCTGGAGCGCATCAATCAACCGGGCCGTTTGACCATTAATAAACTTTCGTGCTACTTTATGCATCGTATTCGCATACTATGCGCATAGTAAGGGGAAAGATGCATAGAAGTGAAATGAACGGACGGCATCGGGTGATCCTCGAGATCATAAGCACGAAGCCGGTAGCGACCCAGCAGGAACTGGCGGCGCAACTTTCTCGCCGGGGATTCCCCGCGACTCAGTCAAGCGTCTCCCGCGATATCGTCAGGCTCGGGCTCACAAAGCTGGACGGCCTCTATGTTGCCCCCGAAGACGCTGTTAATGTTGGCGGACCGGTCACCGAGATCGACACCGCCGGCGATAATCTAATCGTGGTAAAGACTGAAGTCGGTCTGGCTCAACCGGCCGCTTTGACCATCGACCGCGCCAGTATAGACGAGATAGTAGGCACCGTGGCAGGCGATGACACGATTCTCATTGGCGTAAAAAACGCCGCAGCGCAGCGGCTTGCCATTAAAAAGATCGTCAAGCTGTTCACGACTTCGCAAACCAGGGCTCGCGGCGCCGGCAAACGCCCATCAGGCACACGCGCCCGCTTGTTATGGTCTGAATAAATATGGAGAACTCATAGATGCAAACCGGAACGGAAACAATAGACAAGGTGGTGCTCGCTTACTCGGGCGGGCTGGACACGTCGGTAATCCTTCGATGGCTCAAAGAGACTTATGGCTGCGAAGTTATTTGTTTTGCCGCTGATGTTGGGCAAGCCGAGGAACTGGGTGGGCTCGAAGAAAAGGCCTTCGCCACCGGCGCATCAAAGCTGTATGTGGAAGACTTGCGTGAGGAGTTTGTACGCGATTTTGTGTTCACTGCGCTCAAGGCGAATGCTGTTTACGAAGGCGTATATCTGCTCGGAACCTCGCTCGCTCGCCCGCTCATCGCCAAGAAGCAAATCGAGATAGCCCATAAGGAGGGAGCTCGGGCCGTTTCTCACGGAGCGACGGGAAAAGGAAACGATCAAGTTCGCTTCGAACTGACTTATTACGCTCTCGATCCGCACATTCGAGTGATCGCACCGTGGCGCGAGTGGCCGTTCAAATCGCGCACCGATCTAATCGCCTATGCGCAGGAACACAAGATCCCTATCACCGCGACAAAAGAGAAGCCGTATTCGATGGACCGCAATCTGATGCACATAAGCTATGAAGGTGGAATCCTGGAAGACCCCTGGGCCGAGCCGCCGGCTTCGATATTCATACTGACTCGATCCCCCGAGGACGCGCCGGATAAACCGGCTTACGTCGAAATCGGTTTCGAATCCGGCGTTCCCGTGGCGGTCGACGGCGAGAGTTTATCGCCTGCGTCTCTTCTCGATCGATTGAATCGATTGGGAGGCGAGCACGGTATCGGTCGAGTCGATCTGGTTGAGAATAGATTCGTTGGGATGAAGTCGCGGGGCGTATACGAAACGCCCGGGCTGACGATTCTTCAAGCCGCGCATCGAGCTGTCGAGTCGCTTACGCTCGATCGTGAAGTTTCACACTTGAAGGACTCGCTCAATGCCCGCGTGTCGGAGATGATTTACTACGGCTTCTGGTACACGCCGGAGTTTGAAGTCATTCGCGCAATGATAGATGAAAGCCAGAAGAACGTAACCGGGACAGCCCGACTTAAGCTGTACAAAGGCAATTGCATTGTCGTAGGGCGACGGTCGCCCTGTTCGCTCTACTCGGAGGAATTTGCGACTTTCGAGCGCGACACTGTCTATAACCAACGCGATGCCGAAGGCTTTATCAAGCTGAATGCGTTGCGCTTGCGCATGCGAAAGATGGCGCAAGAAAAGAGAGAAAGCTAGATAGGAGAATCAGACTTGAGCACATACAGTACCCGAACGAAGCAGAGTGCCATTTCCGGCGACGGAATGATCGTCGATTCAGAGGTCCGGCTGGTGCGTGTGGATAAGATCGCATCGGCAACAGTGAATCTGGGTCTGAGTCACGATATAGAGATAACGACGCGATGTGAAGCTCGAGCCGGCAACGTCGTCGTCGTTCGCGCGCTTACCGACAACGCGACTTACAACACGCTGGAGCTGGGCACCGGCAGAATGGCGAAGATCAATCCGGGCGACATCATAGCCGGGGTGCTCGGATATCGGCGCGCGCTAAAGGGGTTCGTTGGCGACGTGCCCGAAAGCATCGAAGCGGGCGATCGTCTGCATTTGCTAAACCTCGGCGGATTGGTTGGACGGTGCGTGGGTCACCATCACAGCTTGAGCAACGCGATTGAAGTCGAAGTGATCGGCATGCCGGTGAGCGACGGCCGAATCCTTAATATCGCTGAAGGCGCAGTTGCGCCGCGCGAGACTCTGGAATGCCGGGTTCCTCTTGTGCTGGTTGCGGGCACCTGTATGAACTCGGGCAAGACATACGCGGCGACAGAGATCATCAAACACCTGACTCGGGAAGGCCGCCGGGTTGCAGCCGCTAAGCTCGCCGGGGTCGCTTGCCTGCGTGACACGCTGAATATGGAAGATCACGGGGCAATCGAAACCATGAGCTTTTTGGACTGCGGGCTTCCGTCTACTGTCGGTCTTGAGGATCTCGCGCCCATGGCAAAGGGTGTTATTTCCAAGCTGGCTGAGAACAGTCCCGACTGCATTGTGATTGAGCTTGGCGATGGCATTCTGGGCGGCTACGGCGTTGAAACGATCTTCAACGATAAGGAGCTGATGAACGCGACGGCGGCGCTTGTCTTTTGCGCGGGCGATTTTGTGGGAGCTTGGGGAGGGCGCCAGTTGTTAGCGGAGCACGGCGTGAAGATCGACGTGATTTCGGGTCCAGTGGCGGACTCGCAGATGGGCACGGATTATGTAAAGCGGGAGCTTGGCCTCGACGCCGCAAACGCAGTGAACGGCGCCGAGCAGCTCGCGGGGTTGATCAGGACCAAACTGGCAGAGTGGGCTGAAAAGTAGTCTTCTTTGGTCTTGGCGGTCCTTTGCGTCTTTGCGCTAGGCGGTTCATTCGAATGGCTTGTCTCGCGCAAAGACGCAAAGGACGCCAAGACGCAAAGTTATCAAGAAGGTAATAAGACATTGATTAAGGTAGCTATACTCGGAGGATCTGGTTACGGCGGCAGTGAACTGCTTCGCATTCTGCTGTTTCATCCCGAGGTCGAATTGGCCCTGGTTACCGCAAATGAACACGCCGGCAAACGTGTCGACGCCGTTCATCCAAACCTTGCAAAACTCACCGACCTCTCGTTCGAGACAGCGCCCGACGCGCGCACTCTCGAAGGGTTCGATTGTGTTTTTCTGGCGTTGCCCCACGGACAGGCGATGGAGATCGTCCCTTCCCTTCCCCGGTCCGTGAAGGCGATCGATCTCTCCGGCGATTTTCGGCTGAGCGATGCGGCCGCCTTCAGGAAGTTCTATGGACGCGAACAAACTGCGATCGATGCGCAGCGCGAATTCGTTTACGGGTTGACCGAGGTGAATCGCAAACAAGTGAGCGAGGCAACGCGCATCGCGAATCCGGGGTGCTTTGCGACCGCGCTTGAGTTGGGTCTGTTTCCGCTGGTTGCGTCGGGCCTGGTCGCCGGCAAGGTTATCGCCGACATGAAAACCGGTTCGTCGGGCTCAGGCGCCAAGGCTGCGGCTAACACACACCACCCGAAGCGCGCGAACAGCTTTTACGCATACAAGACGTTCGAGCATCAGCACCAGCCGGAAGTTGAGCAGCTACTCGCGACGGTGAGCCCAAAGTGGTCATCCGACTGCAAACTCGTGTTTCAGGTTCACTCGATTCCGGTTGTACGCGGCATATTCGCGTCGATCTATGTGACGCCGGCGCAGCCGGTGACCCGCGAAGAACTTGGGCGTCTGTTTCAAGAATTCTACGGCGGCGAATTCTTTATTCGTTTAGTTGATGGTTCGCCTGACATAAACTGGGTAAAGAACACAAACTTCGTTGACATAGGTTGGGCGGCGAGCGGCGACACGGCAATTGTATTCGTGGCGCTCGATAACCTGGTGAAGGGCGCTGCCGGCCAGGCTGTGCAGAATATGAATCTGATGTTTGGTATCGACGAGCGCGAAGGACTAGTGTTGCCGGGTAGCAATCCCTAGCAACAGCAGCGTCTCTCGGCTATTGTCGCTTGCGGAATAAACCAGAGGGAGAACGTAATTGAGCACACAAACACAAAAGGAAAACCTGATCGAGATCGAAGAGCAATACCAGGTCGCGACTTATAAGAAGTTTCCTTTCGTCATCGAGCGCGGTGAAGACGTCTGGGTCTATACCACTGACGGCGAGCGGTATCTTGATCTTTATGGCGGGCACGCGGTTGTCTCGACCGGACACTCGCACGCGCGCATCGTAAAAGCCATCGCTGATCAGGCTCAACGTCTTATCTTCTACTCGAATCTTGTGTACAACGACGCGCGCGCGCGCGCCGCCAAGAAGCTGGTCGAAGCAGCACCCGATCCTCTTACAAAAGCGTTCTTCGTCAACTCGGGGACGGAAGCAAATGAGAGCGCGATGAAGATCGCGCGGATGCTCACTGAGCGAACCAGAATCATCTCTTTCGAAGGCGCGTTTCACGGCCGCACCCCGGGCTCCGTTTCGGCAACAGGTCTGACGAAGTACCGCGAGAACGTCTCGCCGCTGCTCGAAGGTCACGTGTATGCAGAGTTTGGGAGCGTATCATCGGTCGAGAGCCTGCTGGATGACCAGACCGCGGCCGTAATACTCGAACCTATTCAGTCTATGGGCGGCGTGAGAATGGCTGAGCCCGGGTTCTATCTGGCCCTTCGCGAAATGTGCGATCAAGCCGGGGCGATGTTGATCTACGACGAAGTGCAAACCGGTATGGGGCGGACGGGCAATTTCTTTTTCGCGGGCCGGCATGGCGTTGTGCCCGATCTGATAACGCTGGCAAAGGGCATCGCCAGCGGTGTTCCGATGGGTGCGGTGTTGATGACCGACGCGATTGCGGGTGAGATAAAAGTTGGCGATCTGGGAACGACGTTCGGCGGCGGGCCCCTTGCTTGTGCCGCGCTCGAAGCAACCATCGATGTAATGCGCGATGAGGAACTGCTCGAGAACGTCCGGGAGAATTCCGAGTATCTGTTTGTTGAGCTGAGAAAGATGCTGCTGATCGAAGAAGTTCTCGGCCTCGGGTTTTTGATCGGGATAAGGTTTCCAGGCGGAACTGCAAAGGTTGTTCAGCAGGCACTGCTGGAGAAAAAGATCATAACCGGGCTATCGGAGAATCCGAGTGTGTTGAGGTTGCTGCCGCCGCTCACACTCAAGCGCGCGGAGATTGATTTGTTTTTGGATGAACTGAGCACGATTGCGCTTGGATAATGCAAGTTGATGAATTTAAGAGGAAAAGATTTTCTCAGCACCGCGGACTTCACGCTCGAGGAACTGATCTCTCTGATTGACCTCGCAGCGAAGATCAAGGTCGGCGACTATCGCGAGCGCCCGCTTCAGAGTAGGAGCGTCGCGCTTGTGTTTTTCAACCCGTCGCTGCGCACCCGGGCCTCGATGGAGATTGCCATCTACGAACTCGGAGGGAACGCGGTGACCCTCGATGTCGGTAAGGGCACCTGGAGTCTCGAGCATCGAGAAGGTGTCGTTATGGACGCGGATAAGACCGAGCACATCAAAGAAGCGGCGCGAGTATTATCACGTTACGTCGCCGCAATCGGCGTGCGCGCGTTCCCTGAGATGAAGGATTTTGAAAATGAGATGACTGATCCGGTTGTCCGAGGTTTCGCCGAGTACAGCGATGTGCCGGTGTTCAATCTCGAGTCGTCGCGGCATCACCCATTTCAAGCACTCGCCGACGCGATGACCATTCGTGAGAAGCTCGGCGGATTCTCAGGTCAACGAGTGGTGCTCTCCTGGGCTTATCATCCAAAGCCGTTGCCGATGGCCGTGCCGAATTCATTTGCTCTGATCGCGGCGCAGTGCGGTCTCGATCTGACGATCGCCTGTCCGCCGGAGTACGACCTCGGCGCGGATGCAATGGCTGAGATCGAGGCGGGTGCGAAATCAAGCGGCGGCCGGGTGACACTCTCGCGAGACGCCCGCAAAGCTTGCGAAGGGGCGCGGATTGTCTACGCAAAGAGCTGGGGAAGCAAGGAGTTTTACGGCCGCGGTCAGGAAGACATAGAGCTTAGAAAGCAATATAAGCACTGGTGTATAGATGAAAGCGTGATGGCGTCGACGGACAACGGTTGGTTCATGCATTGTCTTCCGGTGCGCCGAAACGTGGTGGTTACTGACGGCGTTCTGGATGGAGCGCAAAATGCGGCAATCGACGAAGCCGAAAATCGGCTTCACGTTCAAAAGGCAGTGCTCGCGTCGATCCTGTAGGGGTGAGTGTCTTTCTTCTTTGCGCCTAAGCGGTCCTTTGCGTCTTTGCGCTAACGTAACTTTCCAATTGCTTATTTAGCGCAAAGACGCAAAGGACCGCTAAGACGCAAAGAAGACAAAAGAGAGTTTAGGAGTGTCCATTGGCAACGATGATTCAAGAGAGGCTGGATTTACTACGCGAAGCTCTGCCGTACATCCAGCGGTTTAAGAACAAGACCTTCGTGGTCAAACTCTCCGGCAAAGTCACCGAAGACCAGGAGCAGCTCAATTCGCTGGCGGAGGAAATAACCCTGCTTCAGCAGGTAGGAATTCACGTTGCAGTAATCCACGGCGGCGGCAAACAACTCACCACGATCGCCGAACGCCTGGGTATCGCCCAACGAATCGTAAACGGCCGGCGGGTAACTGATACCGAAACGCTCGAGGTCGCCAAGATGGTCTTCGCCGGGCAGATAAACATGGACATACTCTCGGCCCTTAGACGGTGCGGTTGCGAGACGGTTGGTCTGTCGGGCGTTGACGGAAACATTATTCAAGCTCGTCGGCGCGAGATTCAAAAAGTGCTGAACCTGGAAACCGGCGAGGTAGAAACAATCGATTTTGGGCACGTCGGCGACATCGTCGAGATCGATGCTCGCTTGTTGAGCCTGCTGCTCGAAAACGGATATGTGCCCGTAATCTCGTCCCTCGGCGCGGACGAGCAAGGCAACATCTATAACATTAACGCTGACACGATTGCGGCAGAGATCGCGGTTCACCTTCAGGCAGAGAAGCTCGTGTTGTTGACCGACGTGGACGGTATTCTGCGCGACCGCAACGATTCAGGATCGAGAATGTCGCGGCTCACAGTGGAGGAGGCGGATCGACTCGTAAAAGATCGGGTAGTCTCGTCAGGAATGCTCCCAAAAATCGCGGCGATTGCGTCGCTGATTCGCCGCGGAGTCCGTAGTGCACACATCATAAACGGCTCCAAGCGGAATGCGCTGCTACACGAAGTGTTTACCGACGAAGGCGCGGGCACGATGATAACCAGCTGACCTCAGGAGGGACGAGATGAGACAAACCGTTCGCTTCAACATCATTCTTCTAACCGTGATAGCCAGCCTCTCAATAGCATCCGAGGGTACGGCGCAGACACCAAGACCCCGGGTCGATGAGGAACCTTTTGTCGCGGACTATTACTACAAAGCAAAATGGGGTTACGCGGACGAGTTTATTGCCCTATTCAAGAAAAACCACTTCCCGGTGTTGAAGAAACAGATGGAGACCGGACGGATACTCAGCGTCACCGCCGCGAAGCCGAGATACCACGCGACCGAAGATGGGCGCTGGGATTATCGAGTGACCATCGTTTTTAAGAACGCCACGGTCGCCAATGATCCGACCGGAGAAGAGGCGATCATCAAACGGTTATTTCCAGATCAAGACACTTTCAAACGTGAGGAGCAACGACGATTCGAGATACTGCTCGCCCACTGGGACGTGCCGGTCGTTAACGTAGACTTAGCGAGGTAAGGTCTAGGGTGACTTCTGCTTAATCCTGAAGGTCAAGCCGGCCACGGTTATTGTTGTGCTGCGCCCTCCCGGGCCGGGGTTTGGACCGACTGTGTACTCTGTCGTTCCATCTCCTATACCGGAATTGCCTGACTTTACACTGACCCACCCGGCATTGCTTACCGCCTGCCAGGCGCAGCGGCTCTCGCAGATCACATTGATCGCTCCACTCCCCCCGGCCGACGGATAGGCTACGGAGATTGGGGATAGGGCGTAGTTGCAATCCTCTCCGAGCCCTCCATCCTGGAACACCGTAAAGGTAAGCCCTCCAATGGTTAGTGTCCCCGAGCGAGCGCTCGCCGTGAAGTTCTCTCTCACCTCAAAGGTCACGGTATCACTCCCTGTTGCATCCGGGTTGGACGTGAGTGTAATCCACTCCTCATTGCTCGCCGCAGTCCACGCGCACGACGCGTCGGTCGTAAGGTTCACGCTTCCGGATCCTCCCGACACAAGAAAGAAGCCGCTACTGGAGGACAGCGAATAACTGCAGCTCAACGGATTAATTGTCGCCTCCGCGAGATAAATCTGATCGCCGCTCGGTGAAAAGTTACCGTCTGCCTGGTTTCCCGCCGCGTAGAGTCTGACAGGACCCATATCCGTGGCCGGCGCCACCCAGTTAAACGTCCAGCTCGCTCCTCCAAGCTGGCCTTCGAACGCTCCGGAATGCGTATGTTCAATGTACTGGCGATTTTCTCCGGGCCCGCCGGTAATGACCTGGGTAAGTGCGCTCTTTGGGAGACTCTGAAGATCGCCTACCGGCAATGATCCGGAGACAGTCAGCGCCGTCAGCTCGAAGCCCCATTGCATGCGAGGGGTTACATCGTCGGAATTCACGTGCGTGACAGTTATTTGATAGGCGTTGCCGGGCACGTAATTGATCGGGGCGGTGATAGTAAACTCGCCGCGTTTCCCTGACGGTGTTATATGACATTGCGTGCAGTTGTTTTCACCTGGAGCGCCCGTTACACCCGCGATGGGACCGCCGGCAGAAGCGTGTGCTGTGCGAGTTATGCCTTCGCCCGAAAGGAAAACTGCCGACATACTTATTATAAAAAAGACCAGAGCCACATACTTCGCTCGATTGTCGAGTGACATCACGACCTCCGCCCACAGAACACTTGTAATTTGATTTTATGATTACGCAATGGGTGGGAACATTGCTGCCGGGCGTTGATTATCTTTTAATGAATTGTAATTCGCAATAGTACTTATTTAGCTGGATCTGATGGGTGCGCGTCGTCGATCCATCTCACCTGTTCGGGGGGCTCGCTTGAAGCGATTTCGAGATTCACGACGATTGGCTCCTGGCCGCTTCGCACGACGACACATTGCAGGGGGTCGTCGACGCTTGCGTTGATCTCCTGGTGAGGAACAAACGGAGGTACGTAAATGAAGTCTCCCGGGCCTGCTTCGGCGGTGAACTCGAGGTGATCTCCCCAGCGCATGCGCGCACGGCCGTTGACGACGTAGATTACACTTTCGAGCTCGCCATGATGATGGGCCCCGGTCTTGGCGTCGGGATGGATGGTAACCGTCCCGGCCCAGAGCTTTGAGGCGCCGGCGCGCGCGTAATTAATGGCCGCGGCGCGATTCATTCCGGGCGTTTGTGGAGTGTTGGTGTCGAGCTCGCCCGCGCGAACTATGCGAACTCCCTTGTTTCTCCAGTCCGTCATTGGTGATCTACTTCCCTTCTTGCCTTAGCCAATGCCTCATTCACTCGCCCGGTTGACGTCCCGCCTAACGCCGATTTGCCTTCGAGCGACGACTCCAATCTTAGCGATTCATAAAGATCATCACCAAACACATCCGAAAGCTCTCTATATTCTTCGAGCGGTATTTCTTCGAGCGGTTTGCCGCGCTCGATTGCCTGCATCACAACTCGACCGACTAGCTCGTGTGCTTTTCGAAACTCGAGACCCTTTCGCACAAGATAATCCGCCAAATCAGTCGCGTTAAGATAGCCGGCCTTCGTTGCCTCCAGTGTTTGTGCGCTGTCCACTTTCAAATTTCTCAGAACGGTTGTCATCACGCCAACTGAGCCAGTGAGCGTATCGATCGTATCGAACAGCGCTTCTTTGTCTTCCTGCATGTCCTTGTTGTAGGCGAGCGGCAAGCCCTTCATCGTCGCAAGCATAGCCACGTGATGACCAAACACCCGCGCGGCCTTGCCGCGAATCAGCTCGAGCGAATCGGGGTTTTTCTTTTGGGGCATCAACGACGATCCCGTCGAGACTGAATCAGAAAGTTCAACGAATCCGAACTCGGCGGTCGAGTAGACGATCAAGTCTTCGGCCAGCCTGCTAAGGTGCATCATGGCGATCGCTGCGGCGCCTATGAACTCGATCACAAAGTCCCGGTCGCTTACGGCATCGACGCTGTTCTCGCATACGCCGTCAAACCCCAGACGCCGAGCTACCAGTTCGCGATCGATCGCGAAACCGGTGCCCGCCAGCGCTCCGGCCCCGAGCGGCAACTGATTTACGCGCGATCGAACATCCACCAGGCGCGCGCGGTCTCGTTTTAGCATTTCGTAGTATGCCAGCAGGTAGTGTGCAAACAGTATCGACTGGGCTCGCTGGAGATGAGTATATCCCGGGAGTACACAATCTCGATTGGCTTCCGCCAATTCGATCAGCGCTTTTTGCAGGCCGGCGATCTGCTCTCGCGTCGCATCAATTTCACCGCGGAGAAACAGCCTCAGGTCGGTAGCGACTTGATCGTTGCGGCTGCGTCCGGTGTGCAGCTTATAACCCGTATCGCCGATGGCCGTCACAAGCTCGGCTTCTACAAAACTGTGGACGTCTTCGGCGCTGGCGGTCTCAAGATAGCACTTGTCTTCCTTTGCCCGGCGAAGTATTTCACTGAGACCCCAGGCAATCCTGCGCGCCTCGCCTTCGTTCAAGATCCCGGCGGCCACGAGGGCTTCTGCGTGCGCGCGGCTGCCTTCGACGTCCGCCTCAATCAAGCGGCGATCGAAGCTGAAGGATGAATTGAACCGCGCAAACGCGGCATCAGCTTCGCCTTTGAATCTGCCACCCCAGAGTTTCATCCGTTGCAGAATACTATAGGGACCGAGGGAATGAAACACGGATAGATCAGTGGTTGAATCATCGTCATCCGTGCTCTATTCTCTCTTAGCGAGATCGACTAACCATGCAAGAGCTCAAGATCATCCATGCAGCCTGTCCCCACGATTGCCCGGATACCTGTGCGATGCTGGTCGAAGTAGAAGACGGCCGCGCAATAAAAGTCTCCGGTGATCCCGACCATCCGCCAACCCAGGGGTTCCTTTGCACCAAGGTGACACGTTACCTCGAACGCGTCTACAACCCCGATCGTCTGCTCTATCCCATGCGTCGAATCGGCGCAAAAGGCGAAGGCCGGTTTGAGCGAATAGGTTGGGACGAAGCTCTGGAGACGATTGCAAACCGCTTTCGTGAGATTGCCGATTCCACTGACGGTCCCGAGTCGATACTTCCGTATAGTTACGGCGGGACGATGGGAATAGTCAACGGAGGCAGCATGGACCGGCGCTTTTTCCACCGGCTCGGCGCGAGTAAACTCGCCCGCACGATCTGTTCATCTGCCGGCGGTGACGCGATGAACTACACGGTCGGCGCGAAAATCGGCACCGACATCGAGAACTTTCATCGCGCACGGTTGATCGTGTTGTGGGGTACAAACACTCTCTCCTCAAACATCCACCTCTGGCCCCAAATCAAAGAAGCGCTCGCAAACGGCGCGAAGTTGATCGGAATCGACCCTTATCGCAATCACACCATCGATCAATGCGATCAGTTCATACAAGTGCGACCCGGGACAGATGCGGCGCTGGCTCTGTCCATGATGAATGTAATCATCAGCGAAGGGTTAGTGGACGCCGATTACATCGAACGTTATACGCTCGGCTTCGACAAACTTCGCGAGCGGGCCGCTGAGTTTTCACCTGCGCGGGCTGCCGAAATATGCGGTGTGAGCGAAGACGAGATCGTAAACCTGGCGCGTGAGTACGCGACTACTCGGCCTGCGGTGATCAGGGCGAATTACGGGCTGCAGCGTCACGCCGGTGGTGGGATGGCGGTGCGGGCGATCGCGTGTCTGCCGGCTCTGATCGGTTCGTGGCGCGATGCCGGAGGCGGCGTGTTGCTTTCCAGCAGCGGTATGTTTGCGTTCGATGAAAGGGTGCTCCACCGGCCCGATCTGATGCGTGGGAATCCGCGAACGATCAACATGACACGGCTTGGCGAGGCTCTCACGCAAGCACGTCCTCCGGTCCGCGCGATCTACGTCTACAATTCAAACCCTGCGGCAATCGCCCCGGATCAGTCGAAAGTCCTGGAAGGGTTCCGTCGTGAAGATTTGTTCACCGTTGTGCACGAGCAGTTCCAGACGGACACGGCTGACTACGCTGACATCCTGTTGCCCGCAACGACTCAACTCGAGCACCGCGACCTGGTGAAGCCTTACGGTCACTACTATCTGGTTTACAACGAGCCGGCTGTTGCGCCGCTCGGAGAAGCAAAGCCTAATTGGGAAGTGTTCAAGTTGCTGGCCGATCGAATGGGATATGAGGATGCCTGCTTCGACGACACCGATGAGGACATTATTCGTCAGGCACTGGCTACGGATTATGAACCGCTAAAAGGAATAACGCTCGAGCGTTTGAAGCAAGATGGTTGGGCGCGGATGAATCTTCCTCAGACGTTTACTCCATTTTCTGACGGTGGTTTTATGACGCCTTCCGGGAAGTGCGAGTTTTTCTCTGATACGTTGGAGCGTGAGGGGCTCGATCCGCTTCCGGCTTACATCCCGCCTCGAGAGTCCCCGGCAACAGCACCGGAACTCGCGTCCAGATATCCGCTTCAGTTGATCTGCCCGCCGGCAAATTCTTTCCTCAACACGACGTTTTCCAACCTGCCTTCTTTCCTGAAGAGCGAACGCCAACCGTTCATCGAGCTTCACGCCGACGATGCCGCTCCGCGTGATATCAAGGACGGCGACCCGGTGCGGGTGTGGAACGATCGAGGTGAATGCCAACTAGTTGCGCGAATATCGGATCGCGTGAAGCCGGGCGTCGCGGTCGCGCTTTCGATATGGTGGAACAAGCTGAGTCCGGGAAGAACTAATGTGAATCAGACGGTTTCTCAGGAGCTGACCGACATCGGCGCGGGCGCAACTTTTTTTGACAATCTGGTGGAGGTGGCGAAGAGCTGATCTTTCACCAACTACAAGAAACTTCATCGCCAGCTGCCGTCAGTCCCCGATCAATCTGCGTGAATCCGTCAGATCTGCGTCATCCGTGGTCTATGATTATTGAGCGCGGTCACTGCCACCCTAAGAGTTGCTCAGGGTTTAGCTAACAACACGCGGTCGCGGATAACTTCAACCGAACAATGTGCGTGCATGGCTACAGCTTCCGAAACGCTTCCCAAAAAGTAACGCGTCAGGCCGCGACGTCCGTGTGAGCCGACTACTACAAGGTGTGCGCCCCACTTTTTTGAGTCTTCCACGATTTGTCTCTTTGGGCTTCCCTCAAGCACAGCGGTCTCAATCTTGAGTCCGGTACTGGCGACAATCGCCCGCGCGGCGCTGACTGCTTCCTCGCTCCTCTTTGTATCGTCTTCACGAACGCGCTTTGCGATTGCCGCCGCCGCGTACCATGGATCCGCCGCCGGGGCTATGGGCTCGGCGACGCTGACAATTCTGATCTCGGACTCATCTGGCCAGGGACGCGCGGCGACGGAACGCGCGGCTGCAGCGGAATACTCAGAACCATCAGTGGCCAGCAGGACCCTAATGCGGCCCGACTCCTCGCCGTCTTTGTGGTGATCCGGATGATCCTCGTCGTGTTTCGGATGACGAACGATCTCCACCGAACAAGGGGCGTTTTGAACAACTGCCTTGGCGATGCTGCCAAGGAGGAACCTTACAACGCCGCTGTGTCCGTGGGAACCGACGAAGACAAAGTCAGCACCCCATTTTTCTGCTTGTTCAACGATGGTGGTCCCGGGATACCCCTCAACCGTCAGCGTCGTAGTTTGAAGGTTACGTCGAGCAAGACGCTCAGCAACCGATTCTACGAGCGCTTTGGCAGCCTCATTTTCGCTCTTGATAAAGGGCTCCAGGTATCCAACCGCCGCAGTAAACGCCAGCAAGTCGATTACCGTGAGCACACACACAACGGTTTCCGGCGGCCAGGGCCGGCGTTCGACTTCGCTGGCGACCGCCTCGGAAAGCTCCGACGAATCAATGGCCAGAAGTACTTTCACGGTTACGTTCTCCTTTGGCCGGTTACGCCTGAGCGCCAACCACCGAGTACGGGCACTCCTGCGCGTGCGCGCCAACCTACCAGCGACTACAAAGATCAACCGCTACGTGATGACACCAACAAACAGTTTCACGAGGTTATTATCAAATACCTCATCGTCGAAGTTTGGGAATCAGCAGCCAGCCGATGAGAGCACCCAGAGCAAGAGAGCATAGCACCGATCGAAACGGATGACGCTTAATCTCATGAGCCGTTTCCTCCAGATAGTCCTCAGCGGTATTGTACCCGCGTTTTGCGGCGCGCCTTGCGTTCACAAGTGAGTCGTCGACCGCTTCGGACACTACGCCTCTGAACCGCGAGGCTTCGCGGCCCAGGTTTGAAAACTGTTCTTCCACAAAATGAGCTCCCTTCGCCACGTTCTCTTTCATTTTTGTTCCTCCTGGCAGCCTAAAGGTCTCACCGCTCAGTCCACACATTTCAAAGCACGAGCCTCTTTACTGGGAGAGATGCTCGCACAATGGGTACGCAAATAATTCTACGGCTTTCAGCGTGAGCTTGCCATTCGCTGCTGGCGCACCCTTAAAGTCTGGCCGGTTTATCACACGTTGAAGCCCGTTCGTCACAATCTTATTCCGCCACCAGCCACTTGACTTAGAATGGTCCGTCTACGTCTGACGCTGGAACTTTGCGGTTTGCAACGTAAACGTGAAGCAATTTCAAGGCTCATTTCGCGTAATACGTAGCGGTTGCAAATACACCAAGGGTTGAAGTAAGCCGACGGGGCCGCACTCGTCGTTCGCACACGATCTAATCTCAAGGGGAAACAATTAGCTCTGCGGTTTGGGTGCTGCCGGCCAAGGCGAGCACCGTTAGCACCGCTTGGAGTGGTGGAAAAAATGGAGCCGACTCCGATGGATTGTGCTATTGTGTTTGCACATAAAGAGCTGACCTCGGGAAACAGAGAAGCTACCGTCGAAATGGGTATTGGCAGGTTATTGCAACGGAGTTGGGTTCGCGCGGCGTTGATCATCGGGGCGTGGACCGTCCTGGCTGCATTCCTTACAAGCCAGATGTATCTCGCTTACAGCCGGCGCGAAATACCTATTCGATGGGAGAGGATCTTCCTCGTTGAGCTAATTTACGCTTACATTTGGGCCGCGCTCACCCCGTTGATCTTGTGGCTGGCGCGCCGTTTTCCGATCGAGCGCTGGAAGTGGATTCGCAGCATGCTGGTACACCTCGGCGTGTCCCTATTTATCGGGTTTTCAACACGCGTCCTGCACGATTTGATGCTTTTTTATGTGGTCTCCGACGCCGAGTGGAAGTTCTCGCTAACCAAACTATTGATGAACGTCTACTTCATGACGGATTACGGGGTGATGCTTTACTGGCTGATACTGCTGATCAGCTATTCATTCAACTATCAACGCCGCTATCGAGAAGGAGAGGTGCGCGCGACCCGTCTCGAAGCACAGCTGGCGCAGGCGCAGTTGCAGGCGCTCAAAATGCAGCTTCATCCTCATTTCCTGTTCAACACTCTCCATTCGATCTCGGCGTTGGTGCATAAGAATGCTGATGCAGCCGACAAAATGATCGCCCGTTTGGGAGACTTTCTGCGGTTAACCCTTGAAAACTCGGGCGCTCAGGAAGTATCGCTTCAAGAGGAGCTCGAGTTTCTGAAGTGCTATCTGGAGATCGAGCGTATCCGATTTCAGGATCGTTTGACCGTGCAAATGGACATCGAGCCGCAGGCGTTAGACGCACGGCTGCCGAACCTGATTCTGCAGCCAATCGTTGAGAACGCGATTCGTCACGGTATTTCTACGCGAACAAGCGCCGGCCGGATCGAGATAGAAGCGCGGCGGTTAAACGGCACTCTTCAAGTTCAAGTAACCGACAACGGGCCGGGACTTTCCTCTGATTCAAACACCGGCAGCATCGTAAAAGCGGGTGTTGGACTCGCAAATACCCAGGCCCGTCTCAAGCAGCTCTACGGCGCCGAGCACCGATTGGACCTGTCGAATGCCGCCACCGGCGGACTCAGCGTTATCCTCGAAATACCGTTCCGCGAGCACATATCCACTCAAAACTGAACTTCCGGCAAGGGGCCTGCGTTAAAGCCGGTAAGGAGAAGTCGATGTCAGGCTCGGCGTGTATCCGTACCGTGATAGTGGATGATGAATCGCTCGCGCGCGAGCGGATTCGCAACATGCTCGGTTCCGATCCACGGATTGAGGTCATCGCCGAGTGCTCCAACGGCCAGGACGCAATCGAAGCGATTCAACTGCATTCGCCCGAATTGGTTTTCCTCGACGTAGAGATGCCCGGGATCGATGGTTTTGGCGTCCTGGAAGCCCTCCCCCCAGATCGAATTCCCACCATAATTTTCGTCACTGCATACGATCAGTACGCGGTGCGCGCCTTTGAGGTCTACGCGCTGGATTATCTTTTGAAGCCATTCGATCAGGAGCGGTTCGATAAGGCGCTTGAACGCGCCAAGTCCCAGATATCGACCCAACGAACCGACTCATTGAGCGAACGCATCCTGAGCGCGCTTGAAGAAATCAAAACCAGGCCCGTTCACCTGGAACGACTGGTCATTAAGATGAACGGCCACGTTTTCTTTATAAAGGCCGAAGAAATCGATTGGCTCGAAGCGGAGGGAAACTATGTGCGGCTTCACGCCGGTAAAGAATCCTATCTGCTGCGAGACACTATAAGCGCGCTGGAGTCGCAGCTTGATCCAAAGAAGTTTATACGCGTCCACCGATCCGCGATCGTCAACATCGATCGCATTACCGAATTGCAGCCCTGGTTCCACGGCGAGTATCGCATAATCCTCAGCGAGGGCGTTCAGTTGACTCTCTCTCGCACATACAGAGAGAAGTTGCACGACCTTTTGGGGAGACCACTCTAGACCTGTCTCGACAAACTGAAATTTTGTCTGACGTCTCTCGTCACGGATTTCGGTCAGACCATCACGGAGTCCTCCCCCTTCATCCCAAAGTAGTTCTTCGAAAAACTAACTCAACCTAAACTCCATCAGTAACGGGCGCGCGTTCGGGCGGGTACGCGCGCATTGTTAACGCCCGCGCCAATGCGAAGGCGGCAATTTGGTTTAGCGCGGCACACCTTGACCGGTTGGAGTTGGTCATGAAAAGGATTGTGCAATTCGTCGCTTCTGCCGTCTTGCTAACCATAACCACAGCGCCGGCGCGCGGTTTCAGCATAACCGCCAGTCTCGCCGCGACGCTGCGACAGGCTTGGGGTTCAGGCTTGAGCCTGCGTTCTCAGTTGGAAAATGAATCGAAGCCCGAACTCCACGCGCTTTCGGATGCCGCCGCCCCGTCAACAGCACACCCAAATCGCTCAGCCCGTTTAAGCCCGGCGGAGTTCGCTATATTAACATTTGATAAGCAAACGATTGAAGCATTTGGCATTGCATGGCGACGCTCGGGCAACGGGTCTCTGCCTCTGGAAGGAGTCGTTCTGATCCTGCAAATGGCGAATGGCGGGTACAGCGGCAGGGAGATGGGATCAACAAACGAACATAAAAAATTCACATTTAGATGGCACCCGGCAACGATAGCAATCGTACACACTCATCCAAACTTGTCTGATCCCCGACCACAGCGAGAAGACATCATGATCGCCGACCAGCGACAGGTACCCATCTTCACGATCACCAGCAGAGGCATGCACGTGTATGATCCGTTAACCAAAAAGATTTCTGCTGTCATGCGGAATCTTGATTGGCTCGACATTTCGAATTGGCGGAAGCTATCCGCAAGGCAATGACAGTCTGTGTAGCATAAACCCTGGTGATCCCGAGACAGACTAGGTCTATGCTACACAGACCAAAGTCTAATCACTCACTCGCGATTCAAGGAGTTCATCAGCTCTTTCGTCCACCTCGTCACAAAACAAGCCACGCTCATCCCAAAGTTGTTTCACGACCTACTACTGACACCTTAAACTCGTCGCGGCACATGCTGTTTCGCGTGGCGTATAAGAGCGATCAAATTCTTGGATGTTTCGACTTCCTGTCTTCCTCGTGTGAGTACCTCCGGGGAGCCCTCTCAGGCTCCCCTTTTTTTGCGCAATGCCCGCCGTGGAACGATTCGCCCGTTCCTCGCTATTTCAGCTGAGTGGTTGGGTCGCCGAACAGGATCCAGGTTCGGCGAACATCACTGTCGGTTACCCGGGACTTGGCTCGCATTATCAGTTCGCCAAGCGATCCTCCGTTCGAATTGCTGCTCTCAAAGATAAGCCCGTACAGCTGTTGGTTCATCTGCGATTGACCTCCAGGCAATGTCATTCCAGATGAAGCCCAAACAGCTATTGCGCCGCCCTGCTCCGCCTTCATTAACGACTCAGCAAGGCTGTCCAACCCCGTGTCCTGGAAGTAGCCGTTAAGACAGGTCATCATCACAAACAGCGGAAGGCGATCGCCGTTGTTCAAACCCCTCGCTTCGGCTGAAGTCAACAAACTATTCCGCCACACATCGACAGATCCGTGTCCGAAGTAGTTGACGATTCTCTGGCCGCGTTTGATACCATCGAGCAGCGCCTTCTTCGCCGCAGCGGTCCCGATCTGGCCGCGATCAATCCGCTCTACCGGAACATCCGGCGGAACTAACGCTCTCAACTGATTGTTGGCGCGCTCAAAGTCAAATCCTTCATTGCTATCGCTAGCCAGGATCACGCCGCCTGAAGCCGGTCGCGCCTCATAGTTCATAATTTTGGCGACGATCCGCGCGGCTTCATCGGCGCCGCGAACGGGCAAGCGGCCAATGGCCATTTCTGCGACGCCGCTGGACGTGAAATCCGCAAACCAGTCGTCGCTGGCCGTTTCCATATTCCTGGCGTCGAACAACTTTGTCGGAACGAGATCGAAGTCTCCGCGACCGAGATAGTCTTTCGGGTCGAAAGTGGCATCTCCCATGAGCAACACGAATCGGGGAGCAAGCTTCCAGTTAGATTTCGCGAAGGCGAGAAACTCTCTTATTGCGTAGGCGCTTCTGTTGCCAAAGCTGAACTCATCAAAGATGTCTTCGGCATCCACAAGAGCGACTCGAAGCCCCCGGCTCTCGCGGTAGGCTTGAAGCTCCTTCGCACTCTCGAAGAGGCTGCGATGAGTTATTATCACCAGATCGGCTGCCTGGTTCGACTGTCGCCAATTTGACGGGACGTTAGCTGCCACGGATGATGGCGGCTGCACCTTATCATTCGTCAAAGCGATCAACGTCCTGAAGTCGCTCCCAGGGACCGTGAGCGAGACCTCAAACCCATTCTTCTGCGCCCGGACAACTCCGACGACCTCTTGCACAGCCTCTGGATTGGTCACGTCAAAGACGCGAATGGAGCTGCCCCTAAAACCTGAGACAGTGAGCTCCTGTTTGCCGGCGGCTCGGAATTGCAATGCATCATCATCTGCGGTGAAGGTGTGGTTGTAAGTCGCGCGTATGTAATCCAAAAGACTCACATCCGCTTCGCCCCGTTGAGCTGCCAATCTAACGACGTTTACTCCCTCTCTCAGCAGAGCTCTTGAGACGGGGAGCTTCGCCGAATACGAACTCTGTCCGTTGAAATCGGCTTCACCGACTACCGCGCCGTTGAGAAAAATCTTTACCGTATGCTGGGCCGGGGTTACGCCCTGAAGAACAACTTCGAGCATAGCCGGGCCCGCCGCCTTCGCATCGACGTTTCGAAGCGTAAGCGTCTGATCTATTGGGCTTACAGTCACAACCGGTCCGAAGAAATTCTCCTTGTCCCCGTTTCTCAGCCCTGAGAAATAGAGCGTTCGATCTTTTCGCTCAACGGTATAAGCGAAGCTCGATGACTCGGCTGGCGGCGACCCGCTCTTCAGTTGCTCGATACGCAAGCCCGGCGCTGATCCGGCAATGAGCCAGTAAACGCGCGAGTTGGTGGAAGAAGTGTCGAGCCCCGTCCCGTAAAACTCGATCGCATCAGACGGTCCAAACTCCGAGCCCCCGTGTTCCGCCTTCCCCGTAACCAAGATTGGCTGCTCCCGGCCATCCACAAAAAGCTGGAGGAACCGCGCATCAACTTTGGGATCAAGCCCTGCGCTAACCAGCTCGGGTTGGGTGACCCTGTACAAACCTTCGCGCTTGATTGTGATCTTTACCGCCTTTTGTGAGGCCGGGTTTGCGCCGGTCTGGATCTGCGCGCCCGCCAACTGAACCGATTCCGTCTTAAGCTCGACCGGTCGTGTCGGGCTTTCCTGAATCTGATCTCTACCGAGCATACTGAGCATTATGGCCTGGCGTTCTCTGGTTACAGATCGCTTTTTGCCGTTTTCACTTTCAATAGTGACCGGTCCGTGCCATGTGCTTTCTCCGTTGATGTTGATCTCTTCGAGCCAGTACTGGGCGTTCTTATGCTGAAAGCCGCGGTCATCCCACCACGAGTACGAACGTCCGGCGGAAAGCTTTGTGCCGGCGCCGGCGACGAGTGCTGACCCGGCAAGCATTTGAGGATTCAAACGACCGCGTTCGCCGTTTGCTTCTCGGTAGATGTTGAACCCAAGGTTGTCGACTTCTTCGCCGGTCTGCCAACGAAGCAAGACCTCACCGTCATAACCGCTTGCTTCAAAACTGTCGAGTTTGGCCGCGGTCGGGCCAAGAGTGAAGCGCACAACCGAAGGATCGTGGTCGCTCGACTGCACAACAAACTCCGAGTTGACATGCACAATGTCATAGACAAAAGGCGCGGCGTTTAGATTATTGCTAACCATAATGTGATCGAGGGTCTGCGCGTTGCCTTCAAAATTGTAGCTGTAGCGCTCGCTCTGCGGTAAGGATTCAACGAGTGCGGTGAGCACCCCGCCTTTCAACGTGTTGCCAACCGTAGAGAACTCGAAATCGTTGATGTCGCCGAGCACTACGATATTCGCGCCCGTATCAACGGCGAGGATGGCATCGACAAAGTTATTGACTATTTGGGCCTGCTGATTACGCGCCGTTTCGCTTGACCTGACCGGCGGCTGGCGATGCCCAAAGAGCGGATCATCCCCGCCTTTGGAATTGAAATGGTTCCCGATGATAAACAGCTTATTGCCGTTGAAAACGAACTCGCCCGCCAGCGGCTTACGGCTGCTGTTGAAGGCAGCGTTGGTAGGTTCAACACGCCCGGGGCTGAAAGACAACTCCGCGGAACCCATGTTGTTGACCACCGTGGTTGCGGTAGTTGAGCCGCCGCCCGGCCTGTCTATAAACGAGACGCCCCGATCAGTTCTATACATGAACCCCTGGCGAATGTTTCCGCCGGGTTCGCCACCGTCCTGATTGTTTACGGGATTAATCTGGCGGAACTGATAAGTGGGGCCACCAGCGGTCACAATCGCTGCGATGAGCGTGTTATAGGTGGTCGTTGCGTCAACCGTCCCATCGTTTGTCGCTCCGGTGTTGTCCTGAACCTCCTCGACACAAATGATATCCGGAGATTTGAGGTTGTTGACGATCAGTGACGCGAGTGTATTGAACTTAGGCGCACCGTCGCTCGGGTCCAGATTCTCGACATTGAAAGTAGCAATGGCGATCTCGTTGGTGGTCTGCGTAGTTGTGACCTCTTGCGTGAGCCCGCCGGAAACTCCGGTCAGCGCTGTGGTGATATGGATCCTGTAATTGCTAAACCCATAATCCAGAATTCCAATAGCCGGGCCTGAAAAATGATCGCCCACATTGACGGTGGGAGTGCTCGCAAATAGATCGTCTATGTAAATACGCTCCGGGTTGAAGTCGTTACTGCGAATGACAATGCCACCTCGTGCGGTTCTTACACTCGCATTCGCGCCATCATCGCCCAGAACTGGTGTGTCACCGAAGTCGGTAGTCGGGCCGACGGCTACAGGATTATTGAGCTGCACACGCATCCCCTCGAGGCTCTCGTAGAAATCAATCCCGTCTGTTGCCGGATCAAAAGTACCGCTTGTTTCGACGTCACCAGCAGCGTCATCATCGATGACCGACATCGGCGGGATGCGGCCACCGGTGCCGATCACTATAGGCGGAGGAAGTGGGTTGCCGGATGACTGTAGCGCGACTGTCGGTGTTTGGATCTCAGTGATGGTCAAGTCCGCGGAGGAAGGACGAAACTCAGCCACAGTCCCACTCACAGTAACTGAGTTGCCCACGACAGCGGCCGCGGGTGGAGCGGAGCTCGTGAAGACAAAGATGCCTTCTGATGTAGCGTCGTCGCTGTCGGGGGTTGGGTCCTGTATGTAGAACCCATTGCTTCTCACCGCTGTCACGATGCCAGGTATATTCGATACGACCATCGCTAGCTGCACCGATATGTGACTCGACCCCTGGATATCATGAATTCGCGTCGCTACCGGCGGCAAAACGGTAAGTGCGATCGATGTGTTACCGGTTCGCATTTGTGCATCGGTGATCGTTATTGGGAGGTTTTTTGCGCCGGGTGGCGTGGCAATCCCAACGTTGGTCTGGAAGGAAAAGATATTGTCACCCAGCGTCATGTCGCCATTTGTTGCGTCATCGAAAAACTGCTGAGTCATGCTTCCGCCGATGGAGCTGAGGTCTCCCGTAACGCCAAGACCAGTGCTCGCTGGATTGGTGCCCGGCGTAACCGTTACCGTGAGCAGCGTCGCGCCCCCCTGCATTACCGAGTTTGGACTTGCGTTGCCGACGCCCGACGGGTTGGTGGAGCCCCCGCCCATGCCGGTAACACTTATATCGTCGATACCAATCCACTCGTCCGACCCGACGGCGTCTGTCGTAATGATGCGAATTTGGACAATAGACTGGTTTTCGGCGGCGACAGGTAGAGTTGCGCTGACAGGTGTGACTAAGGTGGCCAGGCTTGGTCCCGTACTGGCATCAGCCACAAAGCCCGCCGGAACATTTGTAAAACTGCCGGCCGTGCCAACACGGAATTGGAGCGCTACGGGCTGGACCGAATTGTCGGTCGAGCCGTCTATATCTCTGAGGTTGTACGCGACATTAATAGTGTTCAGCCCGGTAGTATTAACGTGGAGTTGAATGTATGGAGCTCTTGCGGTGCCCGAACCCTGAAGGGCAACCACCGGATTTGTAATCTCAAATTCGCTGACGCCCCCGGTCGTAAATGTGTTGGGAGCGGTCTGGTTCGCGTTAACGTCAACAACGATACTTTCAGCCACAACGGTCTGAGGGTCTACGCCGGTGCCTCCGGTCAATCCGTCTCCGCGAAACCCCACTACGCCCGGGACTCCGGACCAATCATCGTTTAGAGTAATCAGGCCTATGTTCGTCCAGTTCTGGCTAAACGGCAGGGACTGAGCGATGTTGTCCGCCCGGACAACCAGCGATAGAAATTCATGAATAGGACCACGCGCAATAAGCATGCACAATATGAGTACAAGCAGCTTGGGTGTTGACCCGACAAACTGTGCGAATGAGTGAGCGGACTGCTTCGGGGGCATTGCGTTCTGTCGTTTAATCATTTCGTTGGTGCTGAATCTGGCCGACCTGTGGGGGCGCGAAGGGCATCACTTAGACGTGTGCTTACAGACCCAGGCATACTCCTTTCAAACTGTTTGGATGTCTGGTGGAAACGGTTCGCTTCGAGAAGCTGGATTTTAGCTCAGATCAACCGGCGCCGCCTAGTCGAAACGGCTGAATTCTCTTTGAAATCATCATAAACGCGCATCGCACGGGTCAGCAGCATCGAATTGCGGAGAAAGAGGTCTCGCTCAAAACTTTATTTCTTCATCAAGGACAATTCATACGTTTCTCAATTTCATTTTCTCTAAGGATGATGTAAAACAGCAGATTCAACCAGCCGTAACGATCTGTCTGGGAGGGTCTTTTGATGGAACGGAGAAGAGCTAGTCGGTTTCAGTTGGATTGGGATATTCGAATCGAGCGCAATAACGACCTCGATGGTAGCCTGGTCGAGATCGGAGTTCTCAAAAACCTCAGTTCGAGCGGCGCGCTTATCTCTCTCCCCGGAGCCGTGTCAACCGGGACTCAGCTCGATGTGTATATCCAGCTGCCGCTAATTGATAAGAAATGGATGAGGTACCCCGCACGAGTGGTTCGGATTGAATCCGGCCCTCCAGGAGTCGAAGCGGCAGTGACATTCGACAACGCCCGTCCTGACTTTGGTCTGCCGATGTAACTACGGCGCAAGTCTCTCAATTACCCATTTGCCTTCAACCAGCCTGTAACGAAGCCGGTCGTGAAGCCGGCTTGCGCGGCTCTGCCAGAACTCGAACACAATCGGCGTCACCCGGTAACCGCCCCAGTACGGCGGCAATGGAATGTTCTTACCATCGTACTTTTTCAGCAGCTCTGCCATTCTCTGCTCGAGCACCTCGCGGCCATCGATAACATCGCTCTGATTTGAGGCCCACGCGCCGAGCTGGCTGTCGATCGGGCGAGTGTGAAAATAGGCTTCTGATTCGGAGCGTGAGATACGTGCCGCCGCCCCGGTAATACGCACCTGCCTGGCAAGCTCGGGCCAGTAAAAACTGAGAGAGGCGATCGGATTCTCGTCCAGCTCTTTGCCCTTCTGGCTCAGATAGTTCGTGTAAAAAACAAAACCCTGCTCGTCGAAGTCCTTGAGAAGCACGACTCTTGCAGAAGGAACGCCCTCTTTGGTTGATGTTGCTAGAGTCATCGAATTCGGCAGTATCGGGACGGCTGCTTGCGCATCCTTAAACCACTTTTCAAACTGCTTGAAAGGATTCAAATCGACAACCGTTTCGTCTAGAGCAGGATATTCAGGCTGGTTAGAATCAGGCATTGATTATTCTCAAGTCATTCTTCAGCGGGCGTCGTTCGAGACACTTACCTCTGTCACCTTCAAGACGCGCCGCAATTCGTTTGGATCAACCGATACGAGGAAACCTCGCTTGCCGCCGTTTATGTATATCGTCGGCAGCTGGAAAATGGTCTTCTCCGCATAGACCGGAAGGGGCTTGCGAGTTCCAAAGGGACTGGTTCCACCAACCTGATAGCCGGTGTGCTTCTGCGCAATTGCCGGGTCGCACGGCGAGACGCTCTTTACCCTCAGGGTTCGCGCCAGTTCCCTGGTCGACACCTCCCGGTCCCCGTGCATCAAAACGATCAACGGCTGGCGCTCATCGGTCTCCATCACCAGCGTCTTGATTACGGCGTGCTCATCGACGCCCAGCTCCTCAGCCGAGCGTCGGGTGCCGCCGCGTTCCTGGTACGCGTAAATATGCGGCTCAAACGCAATCCTCTTTTCACGCAGCAGACGAACCGCGGGAGTTACTGGATAGCTGGCCTTGTCCATCTGATTGTAGCTTGCCGGGACATCAATTCGTCTGAGCCTGGACGGCGGTGATTGCCACAGCGTCGCGAATATCTTCGGCCTTGCAGCCCCGCGATAGATCGTTTGCTGGACGTGCCAGGCCTTGAAGGATTGGGCCGACTGCGGTGGCGCCTGCCAGACGTTCCACCAGCTTGTAACCGATGTTGCCGGCCTCGAGATTCGGGAAAACCAGTGTGTTGGCTCGGCCCGCGACCATGCTGCCAGGTGCTTTGCGTTGTCCAATGAACGGTACTATCGCGGCGTCGACTTGGAGTTCGCCGTCAACTAATAATTCCGGCGCGCGAGCGCGAAGTGTGCGTGTGGCCTCGATTACCTTGTCAACCATCGGATGACTCGCACTGCCTTTAGTGGAGAATGAAAGCATCGCTACTCGAGGCGCAGTTTGAAGCAGCGCCCGCGCGGAGTTCGCGGACGCGATCGCGATCTCCGCAAGCTGTGACGCGGATGGATCGATAACGACGCCGCAGTCCGCAAAGATAAAGGCGCCGGCTTCGCCAAACTCACTTCCCGGAACGACAACCAGAAAGAAACTCGAAACAGTTTTTAATCCCGGCTTTGGCCCTATGCATTTGAGAGCGGACCCAACGGTGTGACCTGTTGTGTGTGTCGCGCCGGACACGCTGCCGTCGGCCTTCCCCTCGCGCACCATCATGTTCCCAAAATACAGAGGGTCATCCATCTGGCGACGCGCCTCGTCAAGCGTGACGCCCTTGGCTCGCCGGGCTTCGTAGTACCGGGCTGCGTACAGCTCACTGTCAGCCGCCTTCCGATGATCGACAGTCGCCACGCCTGTTAGCGCCGCGCCGATCCTGGATGCCTTATCTCGAATCACATCCTCGGCGCCGATAAGGGTAAGTTTCGCGAGGCTTGCCTGCGCGCAGAACGAAGCAGCGAGAATCGTTCGTTCGTCTTCGCCTTCGGGCAACACGATGTGTTTTGGTTCCGACGCTGCCCGGGCGCGAATTCGTTCGAGTATTTGCATTATGAGTGCGCCTCCCGGGGGTTCTGGCTCACGACTGGCTTGCGGCAATTCTCGTAGTAAAGCCTGAGCTTGTTTCGAGAGCAAGATTCTAACGGATTTTTATTATTGGGGCGAGAGGGTTCCTATTTGGAGCGTTCCTATTTGGAGTGCGCCGCCCTTTTTCGCCTTGCGTGATTGTCGCATGCGTGGCGGCGCTTTTGCAGTGTGGCATTAAGACGCCGGGAAACACCAGGTGTTTGGCGTAATTCAAAAGGACAAAGCGCACTACACATGCGACACGTTTTTCACAGTCTTAGGACCAGACTACAAAAGCGCCGCCGCGCATGCGACAGTCGCTCAATGCGATACAGGGCGGCGCACTCCAAATAAGATCAAAAGGCTGAGGATAAGTTTCTCACTCATCCTCAGCCCTATTAGCAACCACAGCGCCGCGTCGAGGACCGGAGCCAATACCGCGCGTGAACTCTCCCCTTTTCCCGCGCCGTCTCGCGTGAACTCTCCCGACTCGCGCGAAACCTGGTTCAACTACTCTTCAACGGACGCCGTGGTATCTCGAAAACTTTTTGAGTTAGTCGCTGCCGCCGCTCGTTGATCGCCCACCCGGTCTGCTCACTTCACTGAAGAGAATATCGGTCAGATCCAGGCCTTCGCGCCGGTCTATATCCTGCTCGATCGTCTTGAGCCTGGCTTGTTGCTCCTGAATACGCGTGGCAAGCTTCGACAGATCAGCCGCATGCATGTTCTGAAGCTGCGACTCGAGACTGACCAGCTGCGCTTTGATTTCGTCTCTTCGTTGGCGCTCACTCTCGGTGATCAACTGGTTGACGAAACCTTTTACTTCAGTCCGAATCTGCTCGATGTTGGCATTCTGTTCCCCGGTGTTTGTTGCGATGGATGAACCGCTTTGACTGCGACGCAGGAGATCCGCGTGAAATGAAACCCCTTCCTTGCCCACGCTCACGTCTGTGCCGATTACCGCAAGAACCAGCATTGCCATAGCGACGACACCCATCGCCTTAGCCCAGATCGGTGTTAGCGACAACAGTTCTTTAAGCAGCGAAAGCCTGGACCGCTCACCGAAATCTCGCTCTGCCACAACGCGTACGACCGGCAGGTCATCGACCTGCCACTGCTGAAGCATGCCTCGAACGCGCTCGAAGGAGTGTAGTTCTTCCTTGCAAGCGCCGCACTTTATGAGATGTGCGTCGACGAGGCCGCGTTCTTCGGCGGTCGCTTCGTTATAGAGATACGAGACCAGCGCTTCGTGCATCTCGCAATCTGGCGTCTTTTGTTTGTTGCTCATTTCGTCACCCGTTTCTAACTTCATCCCACTGTCGGTGTCACACGGCTTCACGGAGGTGCCCAAGCCGTTTTCTTAGCTCGGTGAGCCCGGTGTACATCCTGGTTTTCACGGTCGAAATCGGTATTCCGAGGACCTCGGCGATCTCCGAAAACTTTAATCCTTCGTATTCCTTCATTATGATCACTTGCCTCATCTCGGCCGGCAGTCCCTGGAGGGCGCGCCGAACGTGTCGGGTAATTTGCTCCTGCTGAATTCCGCTGCCGAGATCATCCGTATCAGCAGCAAGCTCGAACCCGCTCGCTTCCCGTTGCTCGTCAAGAGAGATCGTAAATTTCGACCGGCTTCTCAGCCTGGTGTTACAAATGTTGAGAGCGATCCGATAGATCCAGGATGAAAACTTTGCTTCGCCGCGGAACTTCGAAAGATTGCGGTAGGCTGAAAGGAACGTTTCCTGTGTGGCATCCTTAGCCTCCTCATCGCGGCCTAGCATTCGAAGCGTGAGTCCGTAGATCTGCCGCTCCCATCGACGCACGAGCACGTTGAAAGCGTCGGTTTCGCCTCCAAGCGTGCGCTCGATTATCTGAATATCGCTTAGTTCCAAATGGCTCTCACGCCGCCGATCCGAAGATAGAGCCTCCATCCGCTTCATAGTATAGACTCGCCGGGTCGCGAAAAAGTTGGAAAATCATTCAACGTCAGGACTTGGGGGCACTCGCGCCGGCGCGTCTCCACCGCTTATAATCGCACGAACCCAGAAATTGAACCGGAAAGGCCGAGTTTTGATTATCGATTCACTGCTAAACGACTTGGTTAATACCGTCGATGGTGCAACCGGCGCCATTCTAGTTGCGGTCGACGGCGAAGCGGTTCAGTGGGGCTCTACCGAAGAGAGCGAGCGGTTACGGCTTCGAAGCGCTTACGTAGCAGTCGTAATGCAGGCGTTTCGAGCGGCGGCTAACAGGGCGACCCTCGGACACTTAAGACGCCTGGTAGTTAAATATGAGGGCGCGACGCTGGTTGCTCAGGAAATCGATGATGACTGTTGTGTGATGTTGGAGCTCGAAGCCGGAGCGAGTGCCAGCCGAGCGGTTTATCAAATGCAAAGTTTGGTGACTATGATTCGTCAGGAAATTAAGGCGTAGCAGAAGCGTTCTAATAGTGCACGTCGACTTTTATTGGGACTTTGCGAACGGTAATGGGTACGCCGTTTATGGTGGCTGGATGAAAGGTGGAGCGCCGGAGTGAGTCAACGGCCGCCTCGTTCATGAAGTCTACTCTCATGACTACTTCGATGTCGGTAATCGTGCCGTCTGCGTTGAATGTCGCGCGTAACAGAACAGTGCCCACTACTTTGTTCGCCTGCGCTTCGGGGGTGATTATCGCCGTCTGTCTGCGAATCCAACTCCAGGTTTTGTAACCACGTACTGACCCAACACGGTTGAAGTCGACTATTGACTCCGTAGCTGGGCCGTTTGGTGAACCGGCATTTCCACCGCCTCTTCCCCCTCGACCTCCGGGACCGCCGCCTGGTCCGTCGCCGTCCCCAACTCCCTGGCCTTTGCTAGTGCCAATCCCGCCACCGGCACCTGGGCCCCCGGAGAACTCTCCCTTCTTACCGGTTGGATCACCAATAGGAGCGGGCGGTGGCGGCGGGCTTACCGGCCCAACGATTGTGGGACTGACCGGTAGCACAGGGTCAGGAATGTTCGAAGGATTCATGCTCACCAGTTGCGGTGTAGGCGCCATCGGTGGTGGTTCGCCCTTGGAGGGCGGTAAGGGGGTACGCTGACCTCCGCCCCCGCCTCCGTCACCTCCTTTGGGAGATTCCGGTTTGTTTGCCACCCCGTTTTCAATCGTTGGTTCATTGATCGATTGCGTGGGCCTCGTGAAGGTCATCACCGTATATTCCGGCTCCGGTGCGGCCTTTACAAAAACCGCTCGCCAACCAAAGACCGCAATAAGCACAATCAGCACAACGTGAAGAAAGAAACCGCCGGCTAGCCCGAGATAAATCCGCTTACGCCGTTTTGCGTCTTTGTTATCCGCAAAAATCAGGCCTCGGATAAACTCTCGAGGATCACGGGCAAATTCACCCAACGCGGATTCAACTGCTTGAATCAAGCGAGATAGCAGACTCTGCTGCTCGATCAATGAGAAAGGAGGGGCATCAGCGCGGAGGGTTCTAACAAACTCACTTGTCACTACTGAAGCCATTTCGGGGTGAGGCACTCGAGCGGAAGGGCATCATACACGTGAGGGCCACGATCACTCGCAGCCCTCACCAGAGTTCGGCATTACCTTAAGTTGAACTCAATCAAAACGCTCATCTGGTAAGCCACCGGCTGGCCGCTCTTCATAGCCGGTTTGAATCTCAACTGGTAAGCGGCCTGAATCGCCTGCTCATCTAATCCGTCTGGCAGCCCGCGGGTTATCGTCACGCGCTTTACTACTCCATCCGATCCTATCAGCAAACGCGCGGTGACCGTCCCCTGAATCTTGTTCTTACGAGCATCCTCGGTGTACCGCGGCTGCGGGCTATTTAGCTGTACTGGCTTCTGATCGACGTTTGTCGCCGGCCCACCGTTACCGCCGCCCAGCCTCGGGTCGCCGCCACCCATGTTGTAACCGCTTCCTGGGCCAACACCTCGGCCGTCACCGGGGCCCATGCCGCCGCCCTTCCCGTCACCCATTCCTCCGCCTGAACCAGGTCCGGCGGAAGGCGGGCCAGGTACACCGGTCGGCAACCCGGTAACTGCGAGTTCGTCACGCTTGGGCTCAAGCCGTGGATCGACCATTACTGTCTCCGGAACCGGCAATGAAGGCGGTCGCGGAGTTGGTTCCGGTCTAGGCGCGATCAGCGGAGGCGTGAGAGAAAACTTGGGCAACTGACCCTTCGACGCAGGCGTTGGCGTGTTTCTGCCGCCGCCGCCGCCGCCGCCGGCTTTCTTCTCCGCTTTGGGCATCTCGATTTGCTGCGGTTTGAAGTCGTCGGGGTTGATCATATGGACTTCAAGTTCTGTCTGAGCCTGGACATCCGAACCGCTAAAGAGCAGCCGCCAAATCTGCGGTCCCAGCACAAACACGATAAACAATGTACAAAAGGTCAAGATCCCGACGGCCATACCCAACATCATTCGATCTTGTCGAGTTCGGCCCCCGAGCCCATCGCCCTTGAATAGTGAAGCTGTAAATCTTACCGGATCAGCCGCAAAGTCGCGGGCGGCATCCCGCAGAATTCTAAGAAGTCGGGCTAGGATCGACGGTTCATTTAGGAAGGAACTCTCAAATAATACTTTCTCTGCCATTTCCTCTCTCCAGAAGCCTGATGCTGCTCTTCGATATTGGCCGCACTGGCTCAGAGGTCACGGAGGGATTTAATCCCTCACATCCTGTTCTTGTTCTGCGCCGTTTCAGCAACGATTGGTTGAGACGGCTCATGTATTCTCACTTGGTAGTCTCGCCGGTGTCAAGGATAAACGTCTCAAAGACTTTCACGACTTGATGCCGTTCAGCTTTCACCGTCAAACGCCTCAATAACAGACGAGTTGGGCTGCAAGTCTCCATTGGTAGAATGACCCGCGCGGCTCAAGCTTGCAGCATTAGTTTGAAATCTGGGCACCTAATTCTTAGTGCATTATGGACGCACGCGGGATGCCCATTCCCACCAGAGACTTTTGTCGTGTCCTGTCATTTCGTAGTTCCGACCTTTAGGCATCTTCATTGTGTCAGTCCGAGTACCTTAAGATTCCGCCTAAAGGCGGGACTACGAAACGACAGGACACGACAAAAGGCTCTGCTACTTTGGCAGCCCTTCGCTAAAACTTAGCAAAAAAGCGCAAGACTTTCGCTTAACCCTTTTGATTCAATAGTACCGTCGGTTCAAGCGCGAGACCGGTTCCCTCTCGAAAGGAATTCACATGCCAAATCAGACTCAAAGGACTGCGACTAATATAGAAGAGCCGAAAGGCAAGCTCGGGGTGCTGTTAGTAGGGCTGGGTGCGGTTAGCACCACCTTTATCGCCGGCGTCGAAGCCATTAAGCGTGGTATCGCCGAACCGATAGGTTCGCTTACTCAGATGGGCACAATTAGACTCGGCAAGCGAACTGACAATCGCGTGCCGCTGGTCCGCGACTTCGTTCCCCTTGCATCGATCGATGATCTCGTTTTCGGCGCCTGGGACATCTTCGAAGAGGACGCCTACGAGGCAGCGCTTCACGCGGGAGTCCTTGAACGTGATCTCGTCAATCAGCTCAAGCCACAGCTTCAAGCCGTCAAACCGATGAAGGCCGTTTTCGACCAGAGCTATGTCAAACGGCTCAACGGCACCCACGTAAAACAGGGCGCCGATAAGATGCAACTGGCTGAAGCGTTGATGGAAGACATCAAAAACTTCAAGCGCGCAAACGGCTGCGATCGTCTGGTGATGGTTTGGTGCGCTTCGACTGAGATATTCAAACAAACCGGCGACGAGCACGAAACACTGTCATCGTTTGAGAAGGCGATGCGCGAGAACAGCGCGGCGATCGCGCCATCGATGATCTATGCCTATGCTGCATTGAAATCAGGCGTACCCTTTGCAAACGGTGCTCCCAACCTTACCGTCGATATCCCGGCGTTGACCAGGCTCGCTGTCGAACAGGGGCTCCCGGTCTGCGGCAAAGACTTCAAGACAGGTCAGACTTTGCTGAAAACCATAATCGCCCCAGGTTTGAAGTCACGATTGCTCGGGCTGCATGGATGGTTCTCGACAAACATTCTGGGGAATCGGGACGGTGAGGTGCTTGACGATCCTGAATCATTCAAGACGAAGGAGGAGTCAAAGCTATCGGTTCTCGAGTACATTCTCCAGCCGGACGTGTACCCGACTCTTTACAAAGACTTCAGCCACATCGTTCGCATCAACTATTATCCGCCGCGCGGTGATAACAAAGAGGGCTGGGATAATATTGATATCTTTGGCTGGCTGGGTTATCCGATGCAGATCAAGGTGGACTTTCTCTGTCGGGACTCGATTCTCGCGGCGCCGATCGTGCTGGATCTCGCCTTATTCATGGATCTTGCCAATCGCGCGGGGATGCGCGGTGTTCAGGAGTGGCTTTCGTTTTACTTCAAGAGCCCAATGACCGCGCCCGGATTGTATCCGGAGCACGATCTGTTTATTCAATTGATGAAGCTCAAGAATACGCTGCGACATCTACGCGGCGAGGAGTTGATTACCCACCTTGGGCTCGAGTACTACGACTAACGTTTTCAAACAGTGTGGCCAGAACTACTGCCGCCGGCGCCGGTTCGCGCCGGCGGCGGTTGTCGTTAGGAAGTAGCAGGTTGAGCCTCGGTCTTGCTGCGACGTGTCACCGCGAAGGCAATGCCGCCAAATAGCGACCCCATGATTATCGTAAAGGCGATCCACATAACCAGCTGGGGCACGACCGCCAGTTGTATGAACTTGGTCCAGAACGGAAGATCCTGCGGAAAAGGCGCGGGGGGAATCGCGTCATAGTGGGTGCGCCAATTTCCACGCATCGCGAAATACATCACTATCAAGACCGGGATTCTCGCCGCGTAGCCATAGGCCAGAAGGACCTTTGCGAGCGCTTTCCACCCGAGGAACGGAATCAGACCGCCCGCTATGATCAGTACTAACCCGATCACGATTTTGCCGGGAAATTCCGCCGCCAAACCAAACCCGAGATACCCGCCGACGAATGTTACGACCAAGCCCAGCAACGAAAACCCGATGACCCGGCCTGCGCTTTGCGGAACCTCGCCCGCCCGCGCAAGTTTCACGGCAAAGTACGCGCCAAACACCAACGCGAGCCAGGTAATCCCGATGATTGAACCTCCCCCGCCTGCTTCTCGATTGAATAACAACGACGGCCAATTCTGAAGCTCGCCGACGAGACGCAACAGTGTGACCGCCAGAGTTATCAAGCTCGGGATCAAAATGAGTTGCATGGTGCTAGTGTTAGAGTTTGAGTTGTCCGACATTTTCTCCTCCTTGGGGCTTTAGCGCGGCGTCGAATCCAGTCTCTCAACACCCGGCTCTTTCTTCGACGCTCGCATTCCTCTCAGGCCTGTGCCGCGACGCGCTGCTGTTTTCCGCGATGAACGATCGCAACAGCCGCGGCGCCGAAAAGCGTTCCAACTATCACGGTAAACGCAATCCAAAGAATCAACTGTGGAATAACACCGATAAGGATAAATTTTGGAAACCACGCGATGTCAGTGGGGAACCCGGGTGGCGGCCCGTCATAGTGCGTGCCCCAATTGCCGCGAATCGCGAAAAACATGATCACCGTAACCGGTATTCGCGCCGCGTAGCCATACGCGAGCAGCGTCTTGAAAAGCTCGGGCCACGCCCGGCGCTGGAGCAGCGTAGCGACGACCGCGGCAAGGCCAAGTGACAACTGCGCGCCGAGCAATCCGGGTTGCGAAACCTGGAACGCGATCACGAAGCCAACGACAACTATCAGCAACCCGAGCAGCGCAAACAATGCAACCCGTCCCGGTCTTGCAGGCGCATGGCCGGCGTTCGACAATTTGACAGCAAAGTAGACGCCGAAAATCGGAACCAGCCACACAATCCCGATCAACGCTCCTCCGCCGCCAGCCGCAGGACTGAACCAGGTCGCCGACCATCTTTGCTTTTCGCCGATTAGCCGCAGCACGGTAATGGCAAGCGTTATCAGAGCAGGAATTGCGATCAGTTGGATTGTGTTGACCCGCGAGCCGGAATACCGGTTTGACATGGATGGTCCTCCGTCCAGATTCCCGTAGTGAAAAGCGGAGTAACCGTATATCACAACTATTGGAGACGAACAATTAGATATGACTGCGGCCGCCTGACGCAGGAACACTGTTCCCGCTTCGCTCATGCTTGCGACGGAAAACATGCGGGTGCTAGTATCGAGTCACAAATCGAACCCCCGAGTAAGAGATCGAGCGGCCACGCGAGTGGTGGCGTGATGTGGTGGAGGACGTGAGCGAGATGGGAGCTACGCGCAGAGCCAAGATAACCGCGCTGGGTCGCTATGTGCCGCCGAAGGTCGTTACCAACCACGACCTCGCAAACCGAGTCGATACAAATCATGATTGGGTCGTTTCGCGAACCGGTATAATTGAGCGGCACTGGGTTGAACCCGGAACGCCCACTTCAGAGCTGGCGTCGCAGGCGGTCGGGGATCTCCTAAAAAATCGAGGGATTGAGGCCGATCAAATTGAGCTAATAATCATTGCCACCGTAACCCCTGACATGTTTTTCCCCGCAACTGCTTGCATCGTTCAGGAGAAAGTTCGAGCATCCCGTGCGTGGGGGTTTGACGTTTCAGCAGCGTGCTCAGGGTTTCTTTATGCGCTGACGGTGGGCTCGCAATTCATCGCCTCGGGCGCCCATGAGAAAGTTGTTGTTGTCGGCGCCGACGTGATGTCCTCAATTACAAATCCCGATGACCGTTCGACGTGTGTGTTATTCGGCGACGCCGCGGGCGCCGTGCTTCTCGAACCGAGCGAGGATGAAGAATTCGGAATTCTTGACTTCCTGCACGAAGTGGACGGCTCGGGCGGCGAATTTCTACACATGCCGGCGGGTGGCAGCCTTAATCCTGCTTCGCACGAGACTGTAGATAAGAAGATGCACTTCGTCCATCAAGACGGCCAACCGGTCTTTAAATACGCGGTGCGCAAGATGGGAGAGATAAGCCGCGGGATCCTCCAGCGGAATGGACTCCAAAGCACCGATCTGGACTTGTTTATCGCGCATCAAGCGAATCTGCGAATAATAAATGCCGCTGCTGAAAAACTAGGCCTGGATGATGCGAAGGTGGTAAGGAACATCCATAAGTTTGGCAACACCACCGCGGCTACGATTCCCCTGGCGATCGGTGACGCTATCGACGACGGCAGGTTAAAGAAAGGTAAGCTTGTGGTGCTTGCGGCGGTTGGCGCGGGTTATACCGTTGGTTCAGTCCTGACGCGCTGGGCGTATTAAGGGAACGATCCCTGGTATCAAAGAGGCGGCGCGGCTTGTTTCAACAAGCCGCGCCGAGTTGTTTTTGCTGTCCGTTTCGAACAGCAACCCACTCAATAGCCGGACGATACCCGTCCCGCGGAGACCGGTCCGCCTGCTACCTCCTGAATAATCTTGACGCCGACACTGGCCCCGATTCGCGTCGCCCCTGCGCTGATCATCTCTTGCGCTTGTTTCAAGTCGCGCACACC
>DASRIZ010000306.1:0-5925 GCA_035649735.1 Blastocatellia bacterium
GAGGTTGCACTCTTTCTGCCACAACGATAGCCGCATCGCAAACTCGCTTGTCGTGGCGTCGTCGTTGGCCCCAATCAGATGACTGATCAACGGGGTGTAAAGACTCCAGCCGCGCTGAACCTTGCCTCCGAAGTTCCATCCCAGAGCCGTTTGGAGCTTGAAGTTTTCAATCGAGGCGCCGTCGAAAGGCGCTGAACTGCCGCCCTTGAGACGAGCTTCAGAGGCTGGTTTAGCGGGCGCGGATAGCCTCACCACGTCCCCGTTGGCGCCTGCCTGTGCCTGCTCGTTTGATGAAACGCGCTCGGTCCTGCTCTGAACCTGTCGTCCGCGACCGCTGGACTTGTAGACGACGAGCACAAGCGCGCATATGATCAGCAGAAGAAGCCTAAATGAAGTGGATTTATGAGACAACATCCTTACACGGTACCTCGAAACCTGTTTTGATATCCTAACCCAGAGTTACGACGCTTCTCAATAAAAAAATCCAGCCAGATCACCATTCTCTAACTGGTGCATCAGCGCCGAATAACCCCTCTCTTACGAAAAGCGTGGAATAGGGCTGAGAAGCCTGATCCGCTGTCAACAACCCAAGTCGTTCAAGACCTGGGGCCGTCGCGTTCTGAACGCGAGCTGTGACACTTAGTAATCCAGGTTGTTCGACGTTTATACGATACATCGCGTTGCCAGCTCCAGCGTATCCGACAAATCGCTGGGTGATAAACTCAGGGGGGACCTTGTTTTCCGGCGACGCCTCATCGCGCTGGTCAATTTCCGCCTCGACGCTAAGACCCGCCGATTGGATCCGATAACCAAGTGCCCCAGCCGTGCCCGGCGAAGTGGTTATCTCGATGTCCTCATAATGGACAGGCACGTTCAAGAAACTTGTCAGAGCGGTGATCATCCGCGAATTTACCTTAATGTCGAAGAAAAAGACGGCCGGGACTCCACCCGACCTCACGTAGGCCCGGTAGTTCACCTGCTCGAAGGTCAGGTTTGGCACCGGCAGTACGCCGGATCGCAAATTGGTGACGTGAAAACAAACCGCGGAGATGAACGCCATCTCACGATCCTCGGGTCCGCGCTTTGTGTCGAGCTCAAACCGCGCATCTACCATTTTGCGCACAACATCGGGCTCGATGGCCCAGGTGACAAAGAGCATATCACGCATAACCATCTGTATTTGTTTACTGGTTGTCATTGAGAACGAGTATGAACGCCGCGAGTCCCGATCACAACCCAGCGACCTTTCTCGCTTCCCGGCTTGTGTTGTACGCTATGCAAATGAGACATACACCGCGCGTTTTGATTTTGTTGTTGGCTGTAGTGAACGCCGCACTACTTATCGCCTGCACCAACCCTCCGACTGCCAACAGCAATCAGCCCGCCGCCAACGCCAACACTGCACCGCCCGCCTCTTCACAGGCGAAGCCGCAACAGCCAGATACCAGCACGACTGGAAGCATTGAAGTAACCTCGGCTCCGCCGGGAGCTCGCGTGATCCTGATTGCTACAGGTGATGACACGGCTAGCGAGCCTCAGTCGAAAGGTTCGACTCCAACCACAATCACCGGTGTCCGGCCAGGCAAGTACACCGTCGATCTTGAAAAAACTGGGTACAGGTTCTTCCAGCGAAACGTCGAAGTGAAGGCCGGGAAGGCTGTGAAGATAAACGCAACGCTTAAGAAGCAATGATCGCGAATTGGCTTGCAGGGGATTTTGGATTTGTCGGGGCAACCCGGCTATTCACGCCACTACGAGAAACCGATAGACAGCGATGTAAATCACATGTTGGCCGACCGGTTGACGTGGTCAAAAGCCCCTGATAGTCTAACGGCCGTCCTGTTGGACCTGTCCTTGGATGGATGTCTCGATCAAATTGGTTGAAAGCTCACAAAAGAAAGGGAGGTAGCCTCATGAAGACCATGGGCTTGTTCAGCCGCTCCGCCGTTCTGGCGCTGGCGGCTTGTATGCTTACCATAGCTCCGTCGCTTTACGCGGACGGCGGAGACAATCATCAGGTTGTTAGCGCTAATTATGGGGTTTCTGGGGGGAATATTAACGATACTACGAGGCGGTTTTGTTGCAGTGGTACGCTCGGATCGTTGGTGCAAAGCGGATCTAACCAGTACATCCTCAGCAACAATCACGTACTTGCTCGAGGCGATCAAGCTGCGGCGGGCGAAGACGTATCGCAGCCGGGGTTGATCGATAACGGCTGCCAGGTTCCGCGAATCGTCGCCGACTTCACAACCGCGCCTGCGCTCGGCTCAAACGTCGATGCGGCCATCGCGCAGTTGCGATCGGGCACCATGAACACCACCGGTTCCATCGAGGATATTGGCACCATTAGCAGCGTGGTTAAGGCTCCGGCAGTCGGGATGTCGGTGGCAAAAAGTGGCCGCACAACTGGTTTTACCACCGCTACCATTGGCTCGATCAACACCAGCGTAAACGTTCAATATCAACAGAACTGCGGATCTGGTAAGAAGTTCGTGGTCAGTTATACCAATCAGGTGGTTATCAACAGCAGCACATTTAGCGCCGGTGGAGACTCGGGTTCGCTGATCGTCTCCAACAGCAGTTGCCATCAGCCAGTGGCGCTGCTTTTCGCCGGGAGTAGCACAACCACGATCGCTAATCCAATTGGAGAAGTGCTTTCAAAACTTTCGGCTGCGCTCGGAAGCTCGGTGAGCTTTGTTGGCGGCAGCTGCACCTCGTCTCGTGAGTTAGCTTCGCGCGGCCAATCGGTTGAGCCCGCCGACGCCGCCGTCGACCGTGCGATGCGAGCCATGCGAGCGCGGGAGAAGGATCTAATGTCCCGCTCGGGAATTATCGGCATCGGAGTCGGAGCATCGGAAAGCGACCCGAACGACGCCTCAATCGTCATTTACATAGATGCCAACTCACCGCCCGCAAGCGTTCCAAGACAAATCAACGGCGTTCGGGTGAGAAGAGTGTTTACCGAACCGTTTGTTGCTTATTGATTCGAGGTTTTGCTGGTCCGCCGAGATCGGAGGCGGACCAGCGTCTTATCACACGATCGATGCTTCCGTGCTTCTAGCGCCTGGGCGGTCGCTTTCAAACTAGGCTGATTTTTCAAAGCTCTTCGAAAGAGTCCTGGTGTGGACCCGTCCTCGTTCGTATCCGTGACGGAATGATTCCTCGTTGTAAATGGATGGATAGCGAGCCTTCAAGTAATCAGTCACATCTGTGTAAGGCTTGCCCCGCGTTTCTCGATTCAACGCTGCCTCGAATCCCCTTCGATAGGTTTGTTCGTCCGTTCCAAAATCTCGTCCGGCTCCCGCGTAATACTCTTCTTCGGCATCGCGTAATCCAAGCCACCAATTCTCACGTGCAGCATCAACGTCCTCAGCGCCGGCCTGCTCCATGATCTTTCGAACGGCGTCGGTTTGCCTGCCTTCAGATATGAACGCAATCACAACCGACCGTCCTTTTCTTAGCGCGTCCTCATACACAAACAAATCATCCTTCGGCAATCCTTCAATCATCCCTTCGTCAAGGGATTCGCCGACCACCGCGCCGCTCACCGCGCCGCCCACCCCGAGAAGACCTGCGCCTAGAAGACCTACGGCAACAACTGGCCCGACCCCGGGCACAAGCAAGGCCGCCGTAGTGGCTAAGCTCAAACCGCCTGCAGCGCCCAAAATGCCGCCGACAACTCCGCCAATCGCCGCGCCCACACCTGGAGGCTCCGTCTCAGTCGTAGGCACAGTTTTGAGCTCTTCCTCAGAGGCGCCTGGCATCAAAACATTAAGGTGATTGTCCGGGATCCCCGATGATTTTAGATAACTTGCGGCACGACACGAGTCGTCACGAGACTTGAAAATTCCAACAACAGTTTCCATTTGTTCTCTCCTTTGAGTCTCTCGAACAATGAATACCGATGGCTCCACGCAGCCAAAATGACCAACCGGCCTGTGTTGAAGCTATCTCATTTCGGATCCTCTGGGTTAACGCGACATTTTGTGCGTTGGAATCTGGCAAGCGTCCTGAAAAGATTATACACAGATCGTTGTGTTAGAGCATGCTCTCGCACTTGGTGTGCATCTACATTTGGAGTCGCGGCGGAAAAGGCCTATGATGAGACTATCGCGGTCGCTTGTGGATTGGAGCATTCTGATGGCGATTCGCGCAGTTGTTTTCCTTTCCAAGTTGAAACCGGGAAGCGAGCTGCAGCTTACTCACGACCTTCCATTCGAATTCCCTTCACAGGCTCTATCGAAGATCGAAGCTATTAAACGGGTGAGTATTTGCGAGGGCAGTGGTTTCTTCGCCGCGGTAGTAGATTACGAAGGTGACTTCGAGAAGGTTCTTCAGCGAATACCTTTCCTCCTCGTCAGTTCAATCGTTCCATTTCAAGATCGAAAGCCTCTTGAAGAAGCCGCCAAGGTCAGCAGAGCTTTCAAAGCTGCCAATCGCCGGCGATGTCTTTGTATGAGACGGCAAGCAATTTAAGGCGGCAGCCGGTTAGTCACGTCGCGAGGTTCTATGGACAACGCACGCAAGACAAGTGTGAGCCTGGCAGCGTTCGTTCTCATATGCTTCTTCCTGCCCTGGGTCGAGTTGAGTTGTTTGGGGACTCGCGACTCGGTCAGCGGATACGATCTTGCACGCGCAGGGGAACGGCTTCTTTGGATTGTACCGACCGTGATGCTTGCGATCCTGATTCTTGGTCTTGCGCGAGCCATCTGGGAGAAGGCGCCGATGGTCCTCGCGCTGGCGATGACGCTGGGAGGGAGCATCAGCGCCTATCTGATGTATCGCGAACGCTCGACTACCAATGATTCGCCGAGGCTGGTGGCGGCACAATGGTCGCTGTTCTACTGGCTGGGGTTTCTTGCTTGTCTTTGTATGGTTGTTGGCGGGTTCGTTTTCTACGTCAAGCGATCACGCTCGCCGTAGATCGAGTCGAGGCTTCTGCGATTTGAAGATAGTTCGTCGAACGTTCCGAGGATAACGATGAAGGCCACTTTCTGAAGTGCATTTCGCGGAATTCCGGGTGACGCTAGTGCGTTATTGATACACAGAGACACGGAACAAATCAAGCCAGAAGAATACTCAACGCTCAGGGCAGGAGTTCAAAGACCGCACAGTGTTGAGGGCGGAACATGCGGAAATGTCTCTGGTCCAGGGTCAGTACTTTGGAGATTGATAAGCGCTCAGCGATAGCAACGATCACCGCATCCACAAAGTCAACACGGGAATCGGCGTACTCCCGAATCACTTCTGCCGCGCGGCTGTAATCCACACTCAGCGGCGCTTCCAGGATTAGCTCGGTCGTGGCAAGACTCTCTATGAAATCAGCAACAGCAACTGGCCCCACATCCCGTAACAACAGATATGCCGTCTCGGTTACGGCTGGAACGGGGAGAATAATCGGTTCGCGAACCGTCCGTGCGGCGGCAACCACGACTTCGTGCGTCTGCTCTTTACGATTCAAAAGCGCGTAGAGGAATCCAGTATCGAGGAGATAGGCCATTACCGCGTGGTTAGTCCATGAGTCTTATCGACTTCGCACTCCAAGATCTCTTCGGCGCGTTCTGCGGTGTTGCCCGGTCCGCCTTCGTAGCGTCCCACCAGCGCGAGAAGCCCGTTCGACTCCGGCGATCGAGAATCATTGTCAGACTCCACGCCACGGATGGCGCTGTCGATCAGCCATTTTCCGAGGCGCAATCGTTCCTCAGCCGGAAGCTTGAGAAGATCCTTTAGTTGTTCCGGGTCGTTCATCATTTGTCGAATTCTACTCCAGCAAGAGAGGCATTCCAATCAGAATCGACCAACGTGGTTCTAATCCACAGTAGCTTCGGCGAGTTCTTGAGCGCCAGCCGAAAAGTAAGTCGCGTCTGGGTGATGAAATACTAACGCCGATACACTCGCTTCGGGCTCCATCATGAAGCCGTCGGT
>DASRIZ010000307.1:0-5229 GCA_035649735.1 Blastocatellia bacterium
TTCAAAGAATGCAGGGGGGAAAAGTACTCGAAGGGGGCTTGACAACAGCGGCAACATAGAAGGAAATTCAAACGGCCTTTTAGTGCCGCCCCCTCGGAAGCACCGCCCAGCGTCACCCGCCAACGGCCACGCCACGCCCACGGCCCTCCCGCACACCCAGTGCGGCGCGCCCGCCCCACCGGCGCGCCTCGGCGTGGTCCAGTCCTTCTTTTCCTGTAAAAGTTAGCGAGCGGATGCGGCACAGCCCACAAACGCCGCCACCCAAGCGCTCGTCACGGAGCCGGGGCCGAAGCGAGCCCAGCGTGAGGAGGAGCCAATGAGGAAAGCAACTTGTTGAGCATACATTTGAATTTATCCGACGTCCACCAGCGGTATTGACAGAGAAGGCTCCCAGAGTGTCAGTCAAGGCTTAAGCAATGTTGCCTTCCTGGTGAGGCACCTGCAGGCTGCCTGATGAGCAGTGTGCTATACTGCGACAGAGCTCTCCAGTACCCCGAGCCGTTTAGCAGCCACTCAAGCAGGCAGAAAAGGTCTTTTTCCGTTGTACACATAATATTGATTCCAAACTGCATCACAGTGTGATGCGGGCGTGGTGTACGTCGTCGTCAAGGTTTGTGGGGTGCCATGAAACAGAAGCGTTTCATCCTTATTCTGTTTGGAATACTGACGCTTAATGTAGTCCTTCGGCTTCTCAGTTTGCTAGTTCCAGTTTGGAATGGAGACGAAGCAGTGTCGGCGACCGTAGCTCATGCCATTCTTGACGGCGGTGTTCCGTATCGGGACGGCGTCGATCACCGAGGGCCTATAACCTACTACATCTACGCGCTGATCTTCGCGATTTTTGGTCGCGACAATATGCTGGCTATCCATGCAATTTTGATTGCATGGAGCAGTGCGGTTGCAATATTCGTTGTGGCGTTCGCTCGCCTGGCCGGGTTGCAACGTGGTGCACTGTTCGCGGGTTTCCTTTTTGTTTTGGTTTCAAGCGTTGGATTGGCGCCGATGGACGTTTATGCGTTCCACACCGAGTAGACCATGATTGCCTTCACATGCCCGGCGGCTTTGCTATTTGCTCGGGGTTTAGTACGGCGTCAGTCCATATTTCTAACAGTGGCAAGCGGGGCGTTGTTCGGACTTGCGTTCTTAAGCAAACAACCCTCAGCCTTGGACGTTGTGGCAGCAGGCTTATTGTTGGCATGGGCAGCGTTCCGCCGTCCGACTGACCTTTACCTTACAGGCGTAGGGCCGGCTTTTCGCTACGGAATGCTGTTCTCGGCAGGGTTCCTTGCGGTCATTGGTGCCTGTGTTTCGTACTTTATCGCGCGCGGTGCTTGGACGGATTTCCTGCTCTACTTCTGGACGTACAACCGAGAATATTACATCGCCGCCATGCCGGCCGATCAGCGGATTAGAGGATTGGTGACGACATATTTGCACGCTCCCCGGATTTTCGGAATAGGGGTTTTGGCGGTCGCGGGGGGAACGCTGGCACTACTGGGCGCTTGGCGAAGTCGACGCTGCTCGTCGAGCCTCTCTAACCAGGATGTTTCCTCAGGGTTGTCGGAAATTTCGCCATCATTACCGCTTTACTGGCTCTTCTGGGGTATAGCTGGCTTAGCGGGCGCCTCACTGTCAGCGCGGGCATTTCCTCATTATTATATTCAATTCGTCCCATCTTGGTCTTTGCTGGGTGGTTTGCTGGTTGAGCACCTTCTGCAACGAAGCGTTTCCGAGAACAAAGTTATCGCAAAGGATGGCGGTGCTCGCTGGAATTATGGCCGAGTCGGACTGGCCGTAGTCGTCATCGGACTTATTGTTTACGGCATCTTGCTTGTGCCCCGACGCATAGACCTGATCCGCACGGCCTTGGGGGAGTACCATTCGCCCCATCAGCGCGTCGCACGGCACATTCACGACCACACAGCATCGGGCGATCGCATCTTCGTCTGGGGTTTTCTCAGCGAGATCTACACGCATTCTGAACGCGCGCCGGCCACGCGTTACTCGTTTTGCAATTTTCAGACCGGATTCATCCCGTTTGTGAATGCGTCGCCGAATGTTGATACGCAAAGATGGATCGTCCCTGGCAGCAGAGAGATTCTCATCAGTGAGTTACGAGCGCAGCGGCCCCGCTTCATCGTCGACACTTCGCCGGGTGTTGACTCGTATAGCAAGTATCCCCTACGAACGTTTCCCGCTTTGGCCAGTCTGATTGACGAGCAATATGAGCTGGATCCAAATGCAACGGCTGCGGCAAAGAGGCCGTCTGGTCGTCCAGCGCTGCACGTTTATCGGCTCGTTGAGAATAGATGAGTGGAATTGAATGACTGACCGCAATGCCTGTGAGGATAAATTGTGATATCCGTCATTATTCCCTGCTACAACGAGATAGAGGTTCTCCAGCCGCTCTTCGAACGGCTGACGATGGCCGCCGCATCGTGGAATCGACCGTATGAAGTGCTCGTGGTGGACGACGGTTCACGCGAGCCGACTTGGAAGTTGCTTCAGTCGATCCATGAGCGCGACCCGCGCTGGCGTGTCGTCCGATTTGCACGCAACTTCGGACATCAAACCACCGTCTCTGCCGGCTTATTCTATGCGCGTGGCGACGCCGTCATCATCCTTGATGCCGACCTGCAGGACCCGCCTGAAGAGCTTCAACGTTTCATTGATAAGTGGCAGGAAGGCAACGAGGTCGTTTATGCGATCCGCACGCAGCGGAAGGAGGGCTTACTCAAACGCACATTGTACGCCTTGTTCTACCGCATGCTCGGCTGGCTTTCGGACGTGAGGATTCCTTACGATTCGGGCGACTTCTGCCTGCTCGACAGAAAGATTGTTGACCTCATCAATGCCATGCCGGAACAAAACCGGTTTGTCCGTGGCATGCGGGCGTGGGTTGGGTTTCGCCAGGTAGGCGTGACGTATGCCCGGGCTGCCCGAGCCGGTGGCGAGCCTCAATACACTCTGGCAAAGCTCATCAAACTGGCCGTCGACGGCATTTTTTCCTTTTCGACCACGCCGCTTCGCATTGTCACCTATCTGGGATTGATCATCTCGTCGCTTTCGTTTTTCGCCACTTTCTTTACTCTGTTACAGAGGATGTTTGCACCCACTTTTGCACAGTATGGCTTAGGACCCGTTCCCGGATTCGCGACGATCGTTATGTCAGTGCTTTTCCTCGGCGGTATACAACTGGTCTGTCTCGGAGTCATCGGTGAATACGTCGGACGAATCTACGATGAGGTAAAGCGTCGGCCGCTATGGGTGGTTCGAGAAATGCTGGATGCAGAATCCGACACCGCTTCGCTCGCGAGCGAACATCGGATAGGCCGCAATTGGAAAGCTGAGTAACATCCCGCGTCGTCTGATCCACTTGTGCAACAGGTGTTTTAAGGGAGCTAGTAACTTTTGAACACGGTGATCATAGGCGGCGGAGCGACGGGCCTGGCTATTGCCTATTTGCTACTTCGACAGACTAAGCGAGACGGTGTAGCCGGCAATGCTGCAGGTGCAATGCCCGATGAGGTGACGGTGCTCGAAGCCGGCTCCGAGGCGGGTGGGCTGTTGAGTACATTTGACGCCGGCGGCGGCCGACTTGAACGCTACTATCATCACTTCTTCACTCACGACGCCGAGATCAATTGGCTCATGGCCGAACTCGGGCTCAATGATCGAGCCATCTTTCGACCGTCGACTATGGGTGTGCTGCGCGGCGGAAAAATCTATCCCTTCAACGGGCCTCGTGATCTGCTGGGATTCAATGCGATCGGCCTGACCGCCCGCATGCGGTTTGGTTTCAGCTCGGCGTTGCTTGCATATCAAGCTGGCTATGCCGAACGGGAAGAAGTTCCCGCGATGGAGTGGTTCCGCCGATGGGCCGGCAAAGCGGCGACGAATGCCATTTGGGCTCCGCTTATGCTCAGCAAGTTCGGCGACGCCGCGGATCGTGTACCGCTCGCTTGGATGGCCGGCCGTCTCCGGCAGCGGGCTCGATCGCGTAAGGGCACGTCTGAACAGCTAGGCTATCTGCGCGGCAGCCTCCAAGTGTTAGTCGATCGGCTGGTTGAGGACTTGCGAAGTCGAGGCGCGAAGATCATGACGAATACGAAGGTGAAAAGCCTACTTAGTCACGATGGAGCTGTAACTGGGGTCGAGACCGAGGGTGGCATCATCAGAGCCGACCGCGTTGTCTGCACGACCCCCACGCCAATCCTCGCGGACCTTATCCGACCGATTGATTTAACCTACGCTGATTCGCTTCAGCGAATCGAATACCTCGGCGCGATGTGCACCATCCTCGCGCTGCCGGAACAGCTATCTCCAGTGTATTGGCTGAACGTGGCCGACCCCGGCTATGAGTTTGGTGGGGTGATCGAGCAGACGAATCTGATCGACCCAGCCGAGTATGGTGGCCGGCGAATAGTTTATCTTTCTCGCTATCTGCGCACCGACAATCCACTTTGGTCGATGGATGATCAAACAATAGTTGATCGTCAGCTGGATCAGTTGCAGCGGCTCTTCGGCAAAAACCTGCGCCCAACGCTCATCAATAGCTGGGTGTTCCGCGCCCGCTATGCCGCAGCGCTGACTGATCTTGGATTTTACGAGAGGATTCCCAAGTATCGCTCGCCCGTTCCGAACCTATTCGTAGCCGCAATGCCGCACATCTATCCCGACGAGCGAAGCGTAAACAATAGCATTCGCGTCGCCGCTGCTGTTGTCTCGACGATGGGCATTGACACGAGCGACGTACCAGTGGGAGCGAGCCTGTCAGCCAAGTATGGCCACTAAGGCGATTTCTCAAAAAGAATATCCTCAATCATCATGTTGAGGCCGGGTGGATCAGGATATCCCATTTGGGCCATTCAGGATGGCGCTCCAGTCGGGCTTCCACCTCCCGCATGGCCTTCTTGCTCCGTGTCACCGCCTTTTGATCCACCTTCCGACTGAGGTCGACAATCGGATGCATGCCCTTCCAGGTCATACTCTTGGCCCACTCTCACATCGTCTCCATATCCACCAACTTGGTCCCGTTCACTACTTGGAAGGTTCTTGTCTTAAGAGGAGCGATAGACGAAGATGGAAGCAGGAAGAGCAGGAATCTACCAGGGGAAAAAGCCCGATGTTGCCGATTGGGTGGTGTCCCTATAACGTGTGAAACTCTGATTCACGGCATTTGCTAATCTCACCGGCAGTTATCCTCGACCCATCCTATGGTTAGGAGGA
>DASRIZ010000308.1:0-6320 GCA_035649735.1 Blastocatellia bacterium
AAACCCGATAATAGCGTTGAGCGGTGTGCGCAGCTCATGAGACACATTGGCTAGGAATTCGGACTTGTGGCGATTGGCAGCCTCGAGCTGCCGCCCCTTGTCCTCAATCTCACGGAACAACCGCGCGTTTTGAATCGCCAACACCGACTGCGTCGCAAAGGTTTGGAGAAGATTCACAATCTCCGGCTCAAAGCTGCCGGTCTGACGCCGGTAAATTGTCAAAGCCCCCATGATTTTCTGCTCGAAAAGGAGCGGCACAGCGAGGAGTGATTGATAGCCAAGGCGGAACAAGATGGGGCGCATCCCTCTGGTGGCAAACTCCTGCTCTTGACGGAGGTCGGTGATTTGCGTGGGTTCTCTTGTTTCGGCTGCTCTGCCGGTGGCCCCTTGACCGAGACGGAGCGGTGTTGCCTGATAGGCGTCGACTAACTCCTGTTCCATTTGATAGCTTGCCCGAAGATGAAACTCTTGCGTCGGCTCATCATATTCGTAGATGATGCCGCAATCAGTTCCAGAAAGCTGGACCGCCCGGCCAACGATAGTGCTGAGCACGGTCTGGAGATCGAGAGTAGAACTGACTGCTTGACCAACTTCTCTCAGCGCTTTCAATTCTCCCACTGAGCGCGCTAAGTCTCTTGTTCTCGCTTCCAGTTCCTGGAACAGCCGCACGTTCTCGATGGCGATGACCGCTTGGTTCGCAAAGGTCTCTAGCAGCGCGATCTGTTTTTCTGTAAACGGACGGACCTCCATTCTACGGATCATGATGCTCCCGATCGCCGCGCCTTCGCGCAGCAGCGGCGTTGCGAGCACCGTGCGGAAGCCGAGACTTCTAGAGGTGCCAGCTCGGACGGTGTCTTCTGACTCTGCAGCTAGATCATGAATGTGGACTGTTCGCCGGTCGAGTATAGCCTGACCAGCTATACGGCCGCGGGTGATGGGCACATCGAGCCACCGAGAGGGATCCGTTGAGTGGGCGTTTAAATGAAGAATGTCACCATCGACCTGACCAATCAGCGCATCGTGGCCCTCACACAGCCGCATGGCGCTCTCCGCTACTGCCTCCAACACCGGCTGCAAATCCGTCGGCGATCTAGCAATCACGCGCAGAATCTCGCTCGTCGCGGTCTGCTGTTCCAAGGCCTCGGAGAGGTCGCGGTTGCGGGCATCGAGTTCGTTAAACAACCGCACGTTCTCGATGGCGATCACGGCTTGGTCGGCGAAGGTATTAAGAAGGGCGATTTGCTTGTCCGTGAAGGGACGGACCTCTGTGCGGCGAATCATAATTGTCCCGATTGGAAGACCCTCACGCAGCAGTGGTGCGGCAAGCAGAGTACGAGTGCCCGTAACCTGCCGTCGGGCTTTGGCATCCGGGAACTCGGTCTCGATTTCTGCCTCCATATCATGGACGTGGATTGTCTGCTGATCTATAACGGCACGGCCCGAGGGGATTCTACGAGTGAGGGGTAGCGGCATTGCTGGAGTTGGCATTGTCCCATATGCTGCTACTGGTTTAATGATGTCACCTTCGACGCGCCAAATTAGCGCGTCGGTTGCGTTGCATAACCGTGCGGCACTCTCCACCACTACATCCAGCACCGGTTGGATGTCAGTCGGTGAGCTGGCAATCACCCGCAGGATCTCGCTCGTGGCGGTCTGCTGCTCCAACGCTTCTGTGAGCTGACGGTTGCGCGCTTCGAGTTCTTTGAACAATCGCACGTTCTCGATGGCGATCACCGCCTGATCGGCGAACGTCTCGAGCAGCTTAATCTGCGCCGGGGTGAAGGAGCGCACCTCCATGCGACGTGCGTTCAGTGCTCCCATGAGTTCCCCTTGCTGCCGAAGCGGAACTGCCAAGAGAGTGCGCCAGCCGCCGACAGAACCCAGCATTGGAAAATCGTTCTGCGCACGGGCGTCCGGAACGTGGAGCGTGCCATGATCACGAATCCAGCGATACTGTGGATTATCAATACTGAACTCAACGCGGCCAATGGGTATGGGACCAATATGAGCGCGCACGACCAAAGTGTTCCCCTCGCGGAGTCGCAGCACCACGTCATCAATTCCACAAACCCGGGCGGCGCTCTCGACAATGGCGTCGAGGACCGGCTGCACGTCCGTGGGCGAGCGGCTGATGATGCCGAGCACCTCGGCGGTTGCCGTCTGATACTCCAGGGCCTCGCGCAATTCTGAATTGCGCGCTTCGATCTCATGAAACAGCCGTACGTTTTCGATGGCGATGACAGCTTGGTCAGCAAAGGTTTTCAGAAGCGCGATCTGTTTGTCGGTGAACGGTTGAACCTCAAGTCGGCGAATTAGAATCGCCCCGATTGAAACCCCTTCACGCAATAAAGGTGTAGCCAGGGCAGTGCGAATACCGAGAGGCTCGGCGAAAGCCCAGCTTTCGGGAAATTCGGCCTGTGCCTCGGGACTCGATACGTCATGAATGTGTATGGTCGCTCGGTCCATCATAGCTCTGGCTGGATGCCGACCTCGGGTGAGAGGTCTAACCTCAGCGCGTCGCGTAACCGGGATTGAGCCGTGCGAGGCCGCCAATCGATACGTATTATCGTCAATGCGATAAATCAGTGCGTCGGCCGCACCACACAACCGTGCGGCATTTTCCGCGACAACATCCAGTACAGGCTGGATATCAGTCGGCGAGCTGGCGATGACACCCAAAATCTCACTCGTCGCAGTCTGCCGTTCTAGTGTTTCAGTCAGTTCTCGGAACAGCCGGACGTTCTCAATCGCTATAACCGCCTGATCGGCGAAGGTCTTGAGCAGCGCGATCTGTTCTTCGGTAAAGGGCCGTAACTCAGTACGCCGAATCGTGATAGCGCCAATTGAAACGCCCTCGCGTAGCAATGGAACCGAAAGCGCCGTCCGAATCCCCATTCGTACTGAGTTCGCGATCAAAGCTTGATCCACTCCCGGTTCTGTCTGCGTATCGTGAAAAATAATAGTTTGCCGGTCGAGTATTGCACGTCCGCTAGAGGAGCCGCGAGTGATCGGCCGGGCTTCACCGACCCCTAGAACTGGAGAAGTTACTCCATAACTGGCCGCCTTGCGCGCCATGTCGCCTTCGACCCGCCAAATCTGTGCATCACTTGAGTCACAAAGTCGCGCAGCGTTCTCCGCGACTACATCCAGCACTGGTTGGATATCGGTCGGCGAGCTGGCGATCACTCGCAGAATCTCGCTTGTGGCCGTCTGTTGTTCCAATGCCTCAGTGAGTTGGCGGTTGCGTGTGTCGAGCTCGTTGAATAGCCGGACGTTCTCGATGGCGATGACGGCTTGGCTCGCAAACGTCTCAAGAAGCTTGATCTGTTTATCCGTGAAAGGACGGACTGCGGCGCGGCGGATCATGATCGATCCGATGGATACACCCTCACGAAGCAGCGGGGTGACCAGGATCGTGCGAGAGCCGCTAATCTGTTGGTGTGCTCTAGATTCCGGAAACTCCGTGTCCAGTTCTGCCACGATGTCATGGACGTGAACCGTCTTCCCGTCCAGCATCGCCCGTCCAGGCGGGTCTGATCTAGTCGGGCGGAAACCTTGTCCGGCAGGCTTCGTCAACGGGATCGACCCGAAAGACGCCACGACGCGCGCCAAATCGCCCTCACGACGGTGAATTATCGCATCCATTGCGTCACAGAGCCGCGCCGCGTTTTCGGCAACCACATCGAGCACTGGCTGAATATCCGTCGGCGAGCTGGCGATGACGCCAAGAATCTCACTGGTCGCAGTTTGTTGCTCCAAGGATTCCTTGAGTTCTTGGAACAGACGAACATTCTCTATCGCAATCACGGCTTGATCGGCGAAGGTTTCGAGCAATCTGATCTGCGCGGGCGTGAAGGGGTGCACCTCTAGGCGTCGGGCTTCCAGCTCGCCAATGAATTCCTCCTGCAAACGAAGAGGAGTGGACAAGTAGCTGCGAAACCCGCTGACGATACCCAATCCGGGAAACTCGTTCTGCGCGGCACGGGCATCGGAAACGTGGAGCGTGCCATGCTCGCGTATCCAGCGAAACCATGGCCCATCAATGCTCATCGCGACCCGCCCAGCAGGTATGGCGATCGGGCCAAAATGAGCCCGGGCAACCATACTCTCCCCCTCCCGGAGTCTCAGCATTACATCATCAACTCCACAAACCCGCACGGCGCTCTCGACGATGGCGTCGAGCACCGGCTGCACGTCGGTCGGAGAACGGCTGATGATGCCGAGTACCTCGGCCGTCGCCGTCCGATGCTCCAGAGCCTCGCGCAATTCCGCGTTGCGCTCCTGGATCTCCTTGAACAGTCGCACGTTCTCGATGGCGATCACAGCCTGATCCGCGAACGTTTTGAGAAGGGCGATCTGTTTGTCCGTAAAGGGCCGTACTTCGGTGCGCTGAATTATAATTACACCGACGGCAATGTCCTCGCGCATTAGCGGCACGGCCAGATTCGTCCGAACGCCTAGACGCTGGACGACCTCCACGTCGCCGGGAAACTCGCTTTCGGTATCTGTAGCAAGGTCATGGACGTGGATAACTCGTCGGTCGAGTACGGCTCGGTGTGATAGCTTGCCACGATCCATGGCGGCTTCTGCTCCAACGGGTCCTCTTGATAGTCCTCCGAAAACGGCGACTCGCCGAAGGAGGTCACCATCAACGCGGTGAATAACGGCGTGGCTTGCGTCGCAGAGCCGTGCGGCATTTTCGGCAACCACGTCAAGAACCGGCTGAATATCCGTCGGCGAACTGGCAATCACACCCAAGATTTCGCTCGTGGCTGTTTGCTGTTCCAACGATTCCTTGAGTTCTTGGAACAGCCGTACGTTCTCGATGGCGATCACCGCCTGATCGGCGAAAGTCTTGAGGAGAGCGATTTGCTTTTCTGAGAAGGGACGGACCTCTAGTCGTCGAATCTGAATCGCTCCGATTGCAACCCCTTCACGAAGCAACGGTGTAGCCAGAACCGTCCGGATACCGACGGTTTGACTGTAAGCCCAGGCTGCCGGAAATTCGGCTCGCGCCTCGGGGCTAGACAAATCATGGATGTGGATGGTCTCCCGGTCGATCATTGCCCTGCTGATATTCCCACTTCGCGTCATCAATCTAGCTTCCTCGGGCCGGGGGATCGGGATCGAGCCATGCGACGCCGCGAGCCAAAACTTATCGCCGTCAGCACGCCATATTGCCGCATCGGTCGCCTCGCATAGTCGCGCCGCATTCTGCGCGACTACGTCCAGAACCGGCTGAATATCCGTCGGCGAGCTGGCAATAACGCCCAGGATTTCACTCGTGGCAGTTTGCTGCTCCAAAGCCTCGCTCAGTTCATGGAACAAACGCGCGTTCTCGATGGCGATCACTGCCTGATCGGCGAAGGTTTCGAGCAGTTTGATCTGCTTGTCTGAGAAAGGACGGACTTCGGTTCGACGAATTAGGATTGCTCCGACAGATACGCCCTCGCGCAGAAGCGGAGTTGCGAGTGTTGTTCGTTGGTTAATCTTTTTCAGTATCTCCTTGATTTCGGGGTACTCCTTATCGACTTCACGTGCGATATCATGGACATGGATCGTCTGCCCATCAACGACCGCCCGTCCTGGTGGCGTGCCCCGAGTGAGGGCTTGACCCTCGCCCCGAACCAATTTCATTCGGATTGGTCCAAAGTGGGCGGCGAGACGTAAAACATCGCCGTCGACGCGCCATACCGTAGCATCCAACGCGTCGCACAATTTCGCGGCATTCTCAGCAGTCGCATCCAGGACGGACTGAAGATCGGCCGGCGATCTTGCGATCATGCGCAAGATCTCGCTCGTCGCCGCCTGCTGCTCCGCGCCCTCGTCGCGCTCCCGCCTTAGCTGCTTGTTCTCGCGGACAAGCTTAGCGTTAGCTTCCTTAAGGGATGGGCTTCGCGTCTTTGATGACGGTCGCTTAGTGGTCGGCATCTTTTGCCCTGCAGCTTGCAAATCCTAAATCCGAAGCACCAAATCCGAAACAAACGCCGCCAAGAAACGTCTCAAATTCGGAAAATCCAAAACTTCGAATCGACTTGGGCTCGTTTGAAATTTGTGCTGTTCGATCATTGCATTTGTTTCGACCTTCGAGTTTTGGATTTCGTGCTTTCATCTTTGTTTGTTTCGAATTTCGGATTTCGATATTCCGATTTTCCTCACCCTTGGCGCCTTTGCGTCTCTGCGCGAAAATATTCTTATCTGATCGGCAGAGTAAAGCTAAACTTACTGCCTTTGCCGACTTCGCTCTCCACCCAGATTCTCCCGCCGTGCAGCTCGACAAATTTCTTGGCCAGGGTTAACCCCAGTCCCGTCCCCTCGCT
>DASRIZ010000309.1:0-5182 GCA_035649735.1 Blastocatellia bacterium
TTAAAAACTATCCGGGAACACCGGTTGGAGGAGCGGGTGAAGATTCTGATTTCGACGGCGTTTGGGATGATCGAGACGGCGCAGGTTGTCGCGTGGATGCTCGAGGACCGCCTTCGTGCTCGTTTCCAGCTCCAACTTCACAAATACATCTGGCCCCCGGCGGCGAGGGGAAGGTGAGGCAGAAGGCAGAAGGGGGAGATTGAAAATTGAGAATTGCAAATTGAAAATTGCAAATTGGGGAAGTAACCCGAGGTTTTCGCAGCTTTTCAATTTTCAATTTTCAATTCAATCTTCGTCTTCTGCCTTCTGCTTTCTGCTTTCTTCGTCACATTCCCATAATGTTATAGCCGCAATCCACGTGCAGGATCTCTCCCGTTACTCCGCGCGACATATTCGACAAAAGAAACATCGCGGCGTCGGCGACTTCTGATTGATCGATGTTGCGACGCAGAGGAGCGTGGTTTCGCATGTGCTCGAGAATTTTTGAGAAACCGCCTATACCTGCCGAAGCAAGTGTTTTGACTGGACCCGCTGAGATCGCGTTTATCCGAATTCCGCGCGCCCCAAGATTCACGGCAAGATACCGCATGCTCATATCAAGCGCGGCCTTGGCAATACCCATCACGTTGTAGCCGGGGATAACCCGCTCGCCCCCAAGATAAGTCAAAGTCAGTATGCTTCCCGCGCGGCCATCCATCAGCGGCGCCGCCTCACGGGCTATTGCGGTTAACGAATACACGCTAACATCCTGCGCAATGCGATATCCCTCGCGTGACGTGGTCAGATATTCGCCCTCGAGTTCTTCCCGAAGTGCATACGCCACGCCGTGCACCACAAAATCGAGCGAGCCAAACTCCTGCTTCACCGTTGAGAACACCGCGGCGATGTCTTCGTCGCGTGATACATCGCAAGGCAGAATGAGCGGGTCCTTCAGCGAGGCCGCGAGCTCTCTCGCGTTTTCTTCAAGTCTTTCACCCTGATATGTCAACGCAATGCGCGCGCCTTCATCTGCGGCGCGACGGGCTATAGCCCATGCAAGGCTGCGTTTGTTGGCAACGCCGAAAACGATTCCGGTCTTTCCCTCTAAGAGCATAACGTCTCTCGGTTTTTAGTTTGTGGTTTCTGGTTTCTCGTTTCTCGTTTCTAGTTCTTGATTCTGGTTTCGTGTGTTTGGTTTCTAGTTTGTGATTTCCACTTTTCTGGTTTGGCTCTGAGATTGAACCAGAAACCAGAAACCAGAAACTAGAAACCGCGAAGCTTATTGCCTCTTTTCAGGCGTGATTTTCATCGTCATCTCTTTTCCGTCGCGGCGTATCACGGCTTCGACTTCCTCGCCGCCGCGCATTTCACCCAGCGCGTAGGTATAGTCGTAGACGTTTTTTATTGGCATCTTTCCGAGCTTGACCACGATGTCACCCGCACGCATTCCAGCCTTCTCTGCGGGAGAGCCGGGCCGCACGCCGTCAAGTTTCATCCCGTCGTTTTGATCGGAGTAGTTGGGTACTGTCCCAAGATAAACCCGAAATCCGCGGCCAGCCGGTCTTTGTTCCGCTTTTACCTTTGTGAACGCGATGCGTTGAGGTTCGTTAGCGACCGAGACTGCAATCTCGCGAACGAACTCCGCAATCTGGACCAGGCCCGGGCTGTTGATTTTATCGGAGGTGTCCGATGGTTTGTGATAATCATCATGCGTGCCGGTAAAAAAGAACAGGACCGGAACATCTCGAACGTAGAATGACTGATGATCACTTGGTCCAAATCCGTCCTCGCCAAACCCGAGCTGAAACCGGCTTCCGGAGCCGTTTCCAGCCGCTCCGCCAGCCGGCTGAGCGGAGCCGTTGAGCTTTTCGAGCAGTGGCTTCCACATGGGCGACGTCCCGACGCCGCCAACAAACAGTGAGCCGTTGCGGAGTCTGCCGATCATATCCATGTTCAGCATCGCGACCGTTGTCGACAACGGAATGAGCGGCTTCTTCGTGTACGCCCCCGATCCCAACAGACCCAGCTCTTCGCCGCTAAAGGCGATAAACATGATGCTGCGCTTGAGTTTTCCGCGCTCGCTCGCAAGCACCCGAGCAATCTCCAAAAGCCCGGTTGTCCCAGACGCGTTATCGTCGGCTCCATGATGAATCTGACCCTCCGGTTTCGCGGCCAATGATTCCGGTCCACCGAAACCGAGGTGATCATAGTGTGCCCCGATGACGACATATTCAGACGCCAGTTGCGGATCACTCCCTGGAAGAATGCCAACTACGTTCGCGCTATTACCATTGATCTTGACGACATCCGTTTTAAGTTGAGCGGTGACGTTGTTGATCGCGAGAACGGACGCAGGTTCCTTTGCCTTTGTTTCGGCATCCGCCAACGAACTGCCCGCCGAGGTCAGGATCGCCGCGGCCGCGTCGCGGCTCACGACGGCCGTTGGAATACCTGAATCCAGAAAGTTCAAATCGTGGCGCAGGCGGGAAAGGCGATCCTCGTGAAAGCTCTTTTCGGCGCTGATGAAGATGACGCCACGAGCGCCTTTCTCTCTCGCTTTCAGGGTCTTGTTCTGAATCTCGAGACCCGGCTGGGTGAACTCGGCGAACTTGCCGTGGGGGTTGTCGCCGTCGGGACTCCCTCGCAAAATCAAGACTATCTTGCCGTTCGGATCGAGGCCCGAGTAGTTGTCGAGTCCGAGCGACGGAGCGCTGATGCCGTACCCGGCGAAAACGACTTCTCCCGACACCGGATCGGACGAAGAAAAGGCGAGCGGCATAAACTCGTCGCCTACCTTGAGCGAGCGAGAACCGTTCGGGGTTTTAAAAGTCAGGTTGTTCTGCTCGCCCAGTTTCACTGACGAAACAAAGGTGAATGGATGGCGAAATCCCGCCGGCGAAGCGGGCTTGAGCCCATAGCTGCGAAACTCTTTCTCAATGTACGCGGCGGCTTCATCGGCTGCAGGAGTGCCGGCCCGACGTCCCTGCAGTTTATCGGATGCTAGAAACTGAACGTGTTTTGTTGCGCGTTCTGATGAAAGTTGAGGAGCTGCCGCGGCTCTTTGACCGGTGTCGGCACAAAGAAAAGGCGCGAACCCGGCGGTTACCGGGTTTAGCGAAAACACTGAAGCACCGGCTATTAGTCCGATGGTAAGAATGAACAATACTGCTTTTCTAACTAGCATGAATACCCCACTTGGTTGAGCGTTCCGCCGATGAGATGAGGGTTGGTTTCGGCGCATGAATCATATAGAGCGCTGTTAATCGGTGTCAATGGCGCAAGCTTCAGAGCGCTTGACTTTAGGTTGGTGCGCGGGCGAGATCCGTGTTGTTGGTTGCCCGCGAGGGGGATATACTGGGCTCGTCACGTAGGCAACAACACTGGTCCCACAGTAACTGTTATATAGCTACGCACGGGCTGATCTGCGATCAGAAGCTACTCACTCTCGCCGGGGTTTAGAGAATTGTGATGAACGCGCTCCCCGCCCGACTGGGGTTCGTGCGTATGCGGTATACGACCTTACTCTGACTTGGAGCAGCTGTCTTAGAATTCGATTAAGCAAAGTGAAAGGGGGAAATGCAATGTGGAGGCTACAAAGCCGGACCACGTGTTCGCTCGCGTTCCTCATAAGTATCTCGACCGCGATGCTCTGGATAAGTTCCAGCGAGCACATCGGCCGTTCTACCTCGGCAATCTTCAAAGATGACGCAGGCAACTCCATTGGCGGGGAACGGAAAGCCGCAGGGCGCTATGCGGCGGAGTCATTGCTCGCTGGCGCAGACGAGGGGACACGAGCGCGCGTTGCCAAAACGTATGGCAAGCTGCCTTTGAGCTTCGAGGCAAACGAAGGCCAGTTCGATTCGCGCGTTAAGTTCGTTTCGCGAGCGGGAGGCCAGACACTGTTCTTGACTGCGACCGAAGCCCTACTGAGAGTCGAAAGCGCGGGGCGCCCGTCGGGACAAAACCAGCACACACCTTCGGTTAGCCTCTTGGACGGCGCTGCGCGCCGCGAGAACAGAGTCAAATCTGCGGCCTCGGTGTTGCGACTGAAGCTGGTCGGAGCGAACGCTTTGGCAAAGGTGACCGGCCTCGACGAATTGCCCGGCAAGACCAATTACTTCATAGGGAGCGATCCGCAGAAGTGGAAGGTCAATGTCCCGAATTACGCGAAAGTGAAGGTTGAGCAGATCTATCCATGCGTGGACCTTGTCTACTACGGCAACCAGCGCCAGCTCGAGTATGATTTGATAGTCGCGCCTGGAGCGAATCTTGAGCAGATCAGGTTTAGCATTGAAGGCGCCAAGAGAATTACCGTCGACGAAACGGGCGATTTGGTGATGGCCACAGCGGCCGGAGAGACACGTCAACAAAAGCCGCGCGTCTACCAGAATGTGAGCGGGGCGAAAAAAGAGCTTGCAGCTCATTACGTCGTATTGGGAAGGAATCAGTTCGCCTTTGCAGTATCATCCTACGATCACAGCGTTCCCCTCGTCATTGATCCGGTTCTCACCTATTCGACCTACCTGGGCGGGAGTAGCTACGACGTTGCCCGAGCGATCGCGGTTGACGCCGCCGGAAATGCCTACATTGCTGGGTACACCGAGTCCGTTGATTTCCCGATCAGGAACGGGCTGCCCGCGTCTATGCTGCCCTTCGTCAGCGAGGCGTTCGTGGCGAAGCTCAATCCCAGCGGCACCGCACTTCTATACTCAACTTACCTTGGCGGCAGTGATGTCGACGAAGCTAGTGCGATTGCTGTCGACTCGTCCGGTAACGCATACACGGCAGGACTCTCTTTCTCGAATAATTTCCCGGTAGTCAACCCATTTCAACATGCCTATGGTGGCGTTCAGGATGCGTTTGTGGCGAAGGTTGGTTCCGCAGGGAACTCATTAGTGTTTTCGACGTTTTTGGGGGGCGCCAGTGTCGATGAAGCCAAGGCAATAGCCGTGGACTCTGCGGGCTCAGCATATGTTACAGGAGTGACTGCATCAGCGGACTTTCCGGTCGCGAACGCATTGCAGCCGACCTTAGTGGGTACGTTCGATGCATTCATTGCGAAATTCAACTCGGCTGGCGAAGACCTCGTTTACTCCACTTATCTTGGTGGCGAGGGCTCGGAATTCGGGCTTGGCGTTGCGGTGGACTTTGACGGGCAGGCGTATGTTGCGGGGTCGACTAGTTCTATCGACTTTCCGTTGAC
>DASRIZ010000310.1:0-4079 GCA_035649735.1 Blastocatellia bacterium
TCGCAGAGTGCCGCATGACGCTCCCAACGGTGATACAGATGCGCCGGCAGGAAACCGTCGAGGTAGTCTGTCAGACACTCCTCGAATTCCTCGCATCACATCGCCGTGTCGGGCATGGTCTTTTGCAGAATACGAGCTTCAAGCTGGCTCGAAGGTGGAGGCACCGTGCCCACCCGGCAGGCCTCAACTGAACTTCGAACAGCCAGGAGAGTCTCATGACACACGGGGCACTTCATCGCGTGCTCACCCATGAGCCGATTAGTTTCAGGACCTACTACGCCCTCAATGTAGTCGGTCAAAAGATTTTCGAAATCCACACAAAGCATCGTTATTTTTCGCTTCCTGCCGCTTTTGTTTCTTGCTCCTCCTCCCAGCCTGCCCGCTATCGGAAGGAGTTGTTTTTCTATGCCTCACTCATTGCCACGACTTTCATCCGCCTGAGAATCTTTGCCAATTCAATACGCCCCCGGTTGATTCTCGATTTGACGGTGCCTTCGGGAATCTTCAACAGATCCACGATCTCGGCGTAACTAAGCTCTTCGATATCTCTCAATATCACGCACGTACGTAAATCAGGTGAAAGCTTGTCTATGCCTGCCTGCACCTGTTGCCCAAGCTCGCGGCGCTCCATCTCTTTTTGTACTGAGTTTGTCCTGGTGTGAAGATGGTAGCTGTGGTCGGCGAGATCATCGGCGAGATTATCGTGCGGAGTGCGTTGGCGCTTCCGGTAATCATCGATGATCAGGTTGCGAGCCAGCCTCATCAGCCAGTTTTGGAGATCGCCCTGCTTGGGGTCGTATTGATCCAAAGAACGGTAAACCCTGACGAAAACTTCCTGAGTCAAATCTTCTGCGGTGTCGGAGCGAGAGGTGAAGCGGTAGGCGAGGTTATAAATGCGACGGGAATAACTTTGCACAATCTCTTCCCACGCCGCGCCGTCGCCCGCGCGACACCTGCGAACCAATTCGGCTCCTTCGCTTGTTGCCAAAGCCTTAACAGCTCCCACCGTAACTACTCCAGGTACCTGTAGGTCGGAAATCGTCAAAGGCGGCCAAACCCTTGTCCGGAGCCGATTACGACAGGTGCCAAACTAAAGTTCAGCAAAGTTTGCCACAAAGAGGCACAAGAAGCACCTGCTTTTCCTTTTGTATCTTTTGTGCTTCTTTGTGGCAATTCTTGCCCAGACTGGTGACATGTAGTAGCCTTGGCGACCGGCCCAACATGTTGTGGTTCCGGCCAGACTCTGACTCTGATGCCCAGCACGCCGAGCTATCGCAAATACATCGAATTCGGGGTTCTGTGTCTGGTCGCAGCGGCTTTTCTATGGTGGTTCGGTCGCAATCTCAATTGGACTGAAGTCCGGCGGTCGGTCAGCGACGCGAATCCTTATCTCCTGGCGGCGGCGATCCTTCTCATTTGCTCGGTTTACCTTTTCAGGGCTTTAAGGTGGGGAGCGCTATTGAAGCCGTTGAGCGCTGCCCGGTTCGCCGATCTCTTTGCCGCGACCACCATCGGGTTCAGTGCCGTTTTCCTTATCGGCCGCGCGGGCGAATTCGTCAGGCCCGTCTCGCTTTCGATGCGCGATCCGCAAGTAAGGCCGAGCGCGTCGCTCGTCACGATTGTCGTCGAGCGAATCTACGACATGGCGGCTGTTGCGCTCTTGTTCGCCATCAACCTGATCTGGTTCAGACCGCCATTCGCGCTCGACATCTCATTCGATCAGGTTCGAGTGGCGGGGTTTGGCTTGTTAGGCGCGACCGTGCTCGGGATCGCTTTTCTCGCGTGGTTTAGAGCGACGTCATCATCGGTTATCGAATTTCTCCAACGCTTATTCGCACGCTGGCGTTTCATTCCAAAGCGTTTGGCAAACCTTGTCTTGCAGGTTCTGGAACAACTCGCTCAAGCGCTACGCGTCCTCGTCAATCTGGGCGAGCTGGCGGAGACAATCGGTTGGACGGCGTTACTTTGGTTTGCGATTGCGGCAGCCAATCTTTTGGTTATGCGCGCGTTCCATCTCGATGTTGGTTTTCCCGAAACGATATTCGTGCTTGGGTGGGCGCTTGTAGGTTCGCTGGTGCCGACACCCGGTGGTGCCGCGGGCGCTTTTCACGCAGCGACAGCTACGGGATTGTTATTTATCGGCGTAAAGAACCGCGAGACTGCGGCCGCGCTTTCGATCGTCTTACACCTCATCGATTTCGGACCGGCGCTTTTGTTTGGACTCTTTTACGTAATCCGCGGCGACCTCAGCCTCACGAAGTTACGCAGCATGATTTCACCGCGCTCTGAGGAGGTTCAACTGAGATGAAATGTCCATTCTGTGGTTATCTTGAAGACAAAGTTGTTGACTCGCGTGAGTCGCGCGAGGGCGATGCGATCCGCCGCAGACGCGAGTGTCTCCGGTGCGAACGAAGATTTACCTCCTACGAGCGCATCGACGAGATCCCGTACATGGTCGTCAAGAAAGATGGTCGCCGAGAAACTTTCGACCGCAACAAAGTGATGGCCGGTTTATTGAGAGCTTGCGAAAAACGTCCCGTGCCGTCCGGCAAACTTGATAGCATCGTCAACGCGATCGAAAAGTATGTTCAGGAATCTCCCGAACGCGAGCGTCCGACGAGTAAGATTGGTGAGATGATCATGCGACGCTTGAAAGAATTGGATAAAGTCGCATATGTTCGTTTTGCGTCTGTGTATCTGGAGTTTGAAGATGTCTCGGAATTCATGACGGAGCTCAAACACCTTGTGCGCACGCGGACCGGCGGACCGACAAACAAGAAGTAAATACGAACCGGGGAATTTGTAATGATCAAACCTATTCGTGCGACCGGTTTAGAACGGTTAGAGTTGCAGCGTCTGCGCGACCGTGTCGGACGTCTCTACGCCGCTTTACAGGAAGCCACGGAAGCCGAAAATCCTCTCGCCTCCGGCGCGTGGGCGCCGCCTGTAGATCTCTGTGAAACAGAACAGGCGATCTCGATCCGCATCGAACTTCCGGGTGTGACTGCCGATCAGATAAAGATCGGGCTCACCAACAACAAGTTGAGAATCTGGGGCGAGAAGAAACGGCGGCCCAATCGCCGGCGAATAATCGGGTACCTCTGTTCCGAACGTAGTTTTGGTAAGTTTGGTCGCGTCGTACCGTTACGCTGGACCGTGTGCATACGGAACGCGACAGCAGAACTGACGAACGGCATGCTTATCATTCGACTTCCCAAGATTCAGGATCGAAGAGGAGAGGAGGTCCTGGTAGCAGTTAAGGACGCGGAGACTAAATGAAGTCATTGGTCATATATCATTTGACATTTCTCATTTGTCATTTGAAGACCTCCGGCTTCCGAAAAAAATGACAATTGATAAATGTCAAATGATATATGACCAATGATTAGGTAAACATCTATGGCACTACCCAAAGAACCAGAGTTTTCCGAAGCAATCGAGCCAACGGATACCGATCAACAACTCCAGATCCCGAACGAGCTGCCGGTCTTGCCCTTGCGCGACATCGTGATCTACCCGTTCATGATCGTGCCGCTATTTGTGTCGCGCGAGAAATCGATCAGGGCAGTTGATGAGGCGCTGGGCGAAAACCGAATGATTCTCCTTGCCTCGCAGAAGGACCTCGATAAGGAAGAACCCACGGCTGAGGATCTCTATGCGATCGGCACGGCCGCGGTCATCATGCGCATGTTGAAATTGCCCGATGGTCGCATACGCATTCTGGTCCAGGGGTTGGCGCGCGCTCAAATCGAATCCGTTGATTCAACGGGCGAGTATTTGCGTTCGAGAGTGAGCGTGTTGCAGGAAGTGCTTCCTCCTGAGCGTTCGCTTGAAGTCGAAGCACTCGTGCGAAATGTTCGGGCATCGATGGAAAAAGCCATCAACCTCGGGAAAAACATTTCACCCGAAGTAATGGCCATAATCGCGAACCTTGACGACGCTGGACGTCTCGCGGATCTATCCGCTTCAAACCTCGAACTGAAAGTTGAAGATGCTCAATCGGTCCTCGACATCGCCGACACCACGGCGCGACTGCGACGCGTCAACGAGCTTTTGAACAAGGAGATCGAAGTCCTCAC
>DASRIZ010000311.1:0-21672 GCA_035649735.1 Blastocatellia bacterium
CAGAGGGCAAAGGGCAGAGGGCAGAGGGCAAAGGGCAGAGGGCAAAGGGGGCAAAGGGCAGAGGGCAAAGGGCAGAGGGCAAAGGGCATAGGGCATAGGGCAGAGGGCAAAGGGCAAAGGGCATAGGGCAAAGGGCATAGGGCAAAGGGCAAAGGGCATAGGGCATAGGGCAAAGGGCATAGGGCAAAGGAAGGACACCCTTTGCCCTTTGCTCTTTGCCCTTTGCTCTTTGCTCTTTGCTCTTTGCTCTTCGGTCAAATATGATTCTCAGTCCGGATAACATTCGTCGGAATAATCTTAGGTTAAAACTCAAGTCCTCGGAGTTCTTTTATGAAGAAGGAATACGTTAGCTATGGTCTTATCGGCATAATAGCCGGGTTGGTGCTCGGTTTTATCATAGGCAACTGGTCGAGTCCCACTGGCGGGGCGGCGCCGGCGGCCTCGGCCGGCTCCGAGTCCAAACCGGCTTCGGTCAACAGCAGCAACAGCGGGCAGTCGCTCCCGCCCGGGCATCCGCCGCTTGATTCCGGTCAGACCATTCCGGCGCCACCGCTCCCGGACGGGACGTCGGCTGCGGCACCCTCCGCTGCTTCCGCTCAGGCGGGTGAGACAACCGAGCTGCCTTCTCTCGATCCCCTTCCGGCGAGCAGCAAAGAGGAACGAACCGAACAGAAGTACAAAAACATTCAACTCCTCAGAGGCATTCCGTCTGAACGATTGGAAAAGATAATGTTCTCCTTCAAAGCGTCGCTCGGCGTTGAGTGCACTTATTGCCACGTAAAAGATCATTTCGAGAAGGACGACAAGCCGGCAAAACAAGTGGCGCGAAAGATGATTCAACTTGTGCGTGATACCAACGCCAAGCTGGGAAGCATGACTCGGGTCACTTGCTTCACGTGCCATCGCGGCCAGACGCGGCCCGCGTCGTAAGGATCGTTAACCCGAGATCCAGACGGTGGAAACTAAGAACATAAAATCCGAACGCCGCTTCTCTCCGGAGAAGATGCAGAAGATTAACCTGTTCGAGACCACGCGGATGTTCTCGGATATCTATTGTCTGGAGCCCGGGCAGGAACAGAAGCGACACGCACACGCCGGATCGGACAAAATCTACTTCGTGATTGAAGGCATAGGGCGGTTTCAGATCGGCGATGACGACCGCGAGCTTGGGCCAGATCAGATCGTTCTCGCGCCGGCGAATCTTGAACACGGTCTCCGGAACGACTCGCAAGCTCGGCTGGTGGTCCTTGTTTTTATGGCGCCCAATCCAAAGCCGGCTGATTGATGTTGCCTTAACCGATCAACAGTGGAATCAAATCGGACTGGAAATCCCCGGGAGGAGTCATGGCATTCGCAAAGCTCGCCTCCGCAATAAGTCCCAGGCGCGTGACGGCATCAGTTGCGACGCTCGCCCTTATGTTTCTGACAACAGCTCAAACATTTTCGGACGGAAAGCGATGGGCCTCTGAGGTCACACCCGGGCGTTCAATCGTTCGCGCCGAACATGGCATGGTCGCTTCAAGCCAGCCGCTTGCGTCGCAGGTCGGACTCGAAGTGCTCAAACGAGGCGGTAACGCCGTCGATGCATCGATCGCAATGGCGGCGGTGTTGAATGTCACCGAGCCGATGATGACCGGAATCGGCGGGGATATGTTCGCGCTGATTTACTGGGCAAAAACCCGCGAGCTGAAGGGACTAAACGCAAGCGGGCGGGCGCCTCGCGCATTGAATCTTGATTACTTTGCGAAGAAGGGAATCAAGACGATGCCCGACAGCGGCATGGAGCCGATAACGGTTCCGGGCGCGTTCGATGGCTGGGTTACGATGATCGAGAAGTACGGCACTATGAAGCTCGCCGATCTCCTCGCTCCAGCGATCGAGTACGCCGATAACGGGTTCCCGGTGATGGAAAAAGCCGCTGCTGATTGGGCTGATGGGGTTGGAAAATTAAAGCGAACTCCAGCCTCGGCGTCGAACTATCTTGTGGACGGACGAGCCCCGCGTGCCGGCGAAATCTTTCGACAGAAGAATCTTGCGCGCACGTTTCGGGCGCTGGCGCGCGGCGGACGAGACGCCTTCTACAAAGGAGAGATAGCTCGGGCGATCGTTGACTACTGTGAGAAGAACGGCGGGTTTCTTTCAATGCGCGACTTCGCCGAGCACAAATCCGATTGGGTCGAACCGATCTCGACCGATTATCGCGGCTACAAGGTTTATGAATGCCCGCCAAACGGGCAAGGGCTCACCGCATTGCTGACCTTGAATATTCTCGAAGGTTTCGACCTGGCGTCGATGAGCACGCGGCCCGATCTCTATTATCACACTCTCATCGAGGCGACGAAGCTTGCGTTCGCCGATCGCAACAAGTACATCGCCGATCCGGCGTTTGCGAAGGTTCCGGTTGCGGAGCTGCTCTCGAAGGAATACGCGGCAGGCCGCCGAGCGTTGATGCACCCGGATCGCGTAATCGAATCGCCCGAGCCCGGTGTGGTTGTGAATCATAGCGACACGGTCTATTTCACGGTTGTAGACAAGGATCGGAACGCGGTGTCGTTTATCAACAGCATCTACGAGAACTTTGGATCAGGGATAGTCGCCGGCGACACCGGGATAGTCTTGCACGATCGCGGCGCCGGGTTCTCGCTCGATCCCGCTCACGTAAACCGTCTCGAACCGGGCAAGCGCCCATTCCACACCATCATTCCGTCAATGGTCTTCAAGGATGGGAAGCTGTTTATGTCGTTCGGGGTGATGGGTGGAGCGATTCAGCCCCAGGGACATGTTCAGGTGCTGACTAATCTCATCGACATGGGAATGAGCCTCCAGCAAGCGATCGAAGCTCCCAGGTATCGTTACCTAAGCGGCAAACGCGTGCTCTTCGAAGACGCGATGACTCAGCCGATCATAACCAGTCTGCTCGCGAAGGGGCACCAACGCGCAACGCAGGCTGGGGCATCAATGGGCGGCGGGCAAGCTATTATGATCGACCCGGCGAGCGGGACGCTGATGGGAGCTTCGGACCAACGTAAAGACGGAATGGCGCTGGGGTATTGAGGTTAGCACCAGTCAATGAAAGAAGCCCGTAGCAAGATCGAATCCGAGCTGCGTGAAGCCAGCCAGCTTAAACAGGCGATCCTCGACGCTGCCAACTACACAATCATCTCAGTCTCGCCGGAAGGCGTGATCCGCACGCTCAACGCTGCTGCCGAGCGCTGGCTCGGTTACTCCGCAGAAGAAATCGTCGGCAAGACAACCCCGGTGATCTTCCACGACTTTGGAGAAGTAGAACGACGCGCGCGTGAACTCTCCGAGGAATTCGGAGTCAACATTGAACCGGGGTTCGAGGTGTTTGTGGCCAAGGCCCGGCTAGGCGTCCCGGATGAGAACGAATGGACTTATGTGCGCAAGGACGGCACCCGGTTTCCGGTGATGTTGTCGGTAACCGCGCTCCGGGATGCCGAGGGAGCGCTGACTGGCTTTCTTGGAATCGGAAGCGATATCACCGCGCGCAAGCAAGCGGAGCAGGCGCTGCGCGATAGCGAGAAACGCTACCGCGATCTTGTCGACAACTCTCTAGGCTTGATCGGCGCCCACGATATGGAAGGCCGATTTCTCATGGTCAACCCCACGACCGCCCGAGTGCTCGGGTACGAGCCATCCGAGCTGATCGGGAGAAACATGAGTGAGGTCATTGTTCCCTCGGTGCGGAAACTCTTCGCCGGATATTTGGAACGTATCCGTCACAACGGCACCGACAGCGGCGTGCTCAAGATGCTGACCAAAGGCGGAGAAGAACGAATTTGGGAATACCGGAACCTCCGCTACGATGAGCCAGGAAAGCGGTCCTACGTTCTGGGCCACGCGCACGACATAACCGATCGCAAGCGAGCCGAGCGCCGGTTGGCGGTTCAACACGCCGCAACCCGAATCCTCGCCGAGTCTTCCACCTTTCACGAGGCAGTGAATCAAATCCTCCAGGCTGTTTGCGAAGGCCTTGGATGGGAGACCGGAGCGCTGTGGAGAGTTGATGCTCAGGACAACGTTCTGCGCTACGTTGAAGGGTGGCAGGATCCGTCGACAGAAGTCGAAGAGTTCAAAGCAATCAGCCGGCAAACCGCCTTCTCGCCCGGGATCGGTCTTCCAGGCCGCGTGTGGTCTACCGCCGAGCCGCATTGGATCGCCGATGTCACCGACATCGCGGCCGACAACAACTTTCCTCGTGCCCCTGTGGCGGCGAAGGAAGGACTACACGCGGCGTTGGGTTTTCCGATTGTGCTCAGAGGCGAAGTTCTGGGGGTGATGGAATTCTTCAGCCGCTCGATCCATCAACCGGATCACGCTTTGCTCGAGATGATGGCCAACATCGGCAGCCAGGTCGGCCAGTTCGCCGAGCGCAGACAGGCCGAACGTCAGCTAAAGGAAAGCGAAGAGCGGTATCGCGACCTGTTTGAGAATGCCAACGACCTTATCCAAAGCGTAGCGCCAGACGGCTCACTGATCTACGTAAACCGGGCGTGGCTTGAAGCGCTCGGTTACAGCGAGGAAGAGGTATCGAGTCTCACGCTGTTTGACATCATTCATCCCGACAGCCTCGCTCATTGCACGACAACGTTCGATCGGGTGATGTCCGGCGAAAAACTCGATCACATCGAGGCGATGTTCCTAACCAAAGATGGCAAAACGATAACGGTTGAAGGGAGTGCGAGTTGCAGCTTGAAAGACGGGAAACCGGTGGCCACACGCAGCATTTTTCGTGACATCACCGAACGCAAGCGTTTCGAGTCCGAACTGGCTAAGGCCCGCGACGCGGCACTTGAGTCCGCCCGGCTGAAGGCTGAGTTCCTCGCGAACATGAGCCACGAGATCCGCACTCCGATGAACGCGATCATAGGAATGAGCGGGCTTCTGCTCGATACCGATTTGACCGATGAACAGCGTGATTTTGCCGAAACCGTCCGATCGAGCGCCGATGCGCTGCTTACACTTATGAACGACATCCTGGATTTCTCAAAGATCGAGGCGGGAAAGCTCACATTTGAGACGATGGATTTCGATCTCCGAAATGCGGTCGAGGGAGCCGTTGACCTTTTGGCCGAAGCTGCGCAGGGGAAAGGCATCGAGCTGTTCTCGATGATTTACAGCGACGTGCCCACTCGACTTCGAGGTGATCCGGGCCGGCTGCGGCAGGTGTTGGTCAATCTGCTGAGCAACGCTGTCAAGTTCACCGAACACGGCGAGGTCCTCGTGCGGGTCACCAGAGAGAGTGCCGACGGCGAAGCCTTGCTAAGGTTTTCAGTGACCGATAGCGGTATCGGTATTCCGGAAGAAGCGCAGCAGAGGATTTTCGAGGTGTTTTCGCAAGCTGACGGCTCGACCACCCGAAAGTATGGCGGGACCGGACTGGGGCTCGCAATCTCACGACAGCTCGTGGAATTGCTCGCGGGGCAAATAGGAGTCGAGAGCGCGCCGGGCAAAGGATCGACCTTCTGGTTCACCGCAAGGTTTGAGACACAACCGGAGGACGCTACGCAAAACGACGAACCCGGTCTGCAGTTGGAAGGTCTTCGAGTTCTCATCATCGACGACAACGCCACCAATCGAAAGCTGGTTCATCTTCAGATCACCTCGTGGGGGATGCGCAACGGCATGGCAGAGAACGGCGCGCAGGCTCTGGGAATTCTTCGCCGCGAAGCCGCCGCGGGTGATCCCTATCGGATAGCAATTCTGGATATGCAGATGCCCGAGATGGATGGGTTAACTCTAGCTCGAGCAATCAAGGCAGATCCGGCGATAGCCGGTACCCGGCTGTTGATGATGACGTCGCTCGGACGCCGGGATGAGTCGGCGATTCGAGAAGCCGGCGTTGAACTCTGTCTTACAAAACCGGTAAAGCAGTCGCAGTTGTTTGATTGTCTCGCCACGCTGGCCGGCGAACACCTGATCAATGAACCGGCGCCGCAGCCCCGCGCGGCCCGGGTCTCTCCGGCTAAGGTCTCGCGGCCGTCAGCTGATCACATCCGAATCCTGATAGCCGAAGACAATATCGTCAATCAGCGAGTCGCGCTGCGGCAACTCGAGAAATTGGGTTATGCGGCGGACGCTGTGGCTAACGGAGTCGAGGTGCTTGATGCGCTCGAGCGGATTCAGTACGACGTTGTACTGATGGATTGCCAGATGCCTGAGATGGATGGCTACGAAGCTACAAGAGAAATACGCAAGCGCGAGGGGGATTCGAGGCACACCACAGTCATCGCCATGACCGCCAACGCGTTGGGTGGCGACCGAGAGCGATGCCTCGAGGCCGGGATGGATGATTACGTTAGCAAGCCGGTCAAACGAGAAACGCTCGCTGAAGCGATCGAACGTTGGACAGTACGAAGCCCTCGCCGCCAGCCCGCGGATGTCATCGAGCCCGCGTCGGCGAACCCGGGCAACGTCATCGACTCGAGCGTGATCAGCGAGTTGCGTGGTCTTCAGTCCTCGGCAGACCCGGACTTTTTTAATCACCTGATCGATCTGTTTCTCGAGGAGACGCCGCACCGGCTCGCGGCAATAAAGGATGCGGTGGCCGGAGCGGACGCCAAAGCGCTGGCGCACGAGGCGCACGCACTCAAGGGAAGCAGCGCGCATCTGGGGGCCAGGAGGATAGCTGCGTTGTGCGAGATCCTGGAAGAGCAGGGTCGCGGCGGCTCGGTGCTCGGAGCTCAAGCGTTGTTGAATGTGTTGCTGGAGGAGTTCGATCGCGTCCACGAGGCTCTCGAAGGTGAGAAGCTTTAGCAGGTTTTACCCTCAACACAAATGCTCTTGAACCGAATGTCGTGCTTGACGTCCGTCACATGCTTGCTATCATTGTGCTAGCACATTTCCGTTTAAGGGAGAGTCGTCGTATGGCACAGGTTCTGGTGCGAGGTCTGGATGAATCGGTGGTTGAGAAATTGAAGGAGCGAGCCGCGCAAAATGGGCGTTCGCTTCAAGCGGAACTCAAGGCCATCCTCGAAGGGCATGCCCGACTTGTAAGTAAGGCGGAAGCCCGGCTGCTTGCCGGACGCATTCGTAGGAAGATTGGCGCTCGCCCACAAACTGATAGCGGGATCCTGCAGGCTGAGGATCGCATGCGATGAGTCGTCACGTCGTGGATGCCAGCGTGGTCATCAAGTGGTTCGTTGAGGAGATACACGCTGACCAGGCGCGAAAACTGCAAGATGATCAATATGAATTAGTAGCTCCGGACCTGCTCTGGCCGGAAAGCGGCAACATCCTGTCGAAGAAAGTGCAGCGCGCAGAGCTGATGGCCGATGAAGCGCGTCTGATCTGCGCAGGACTCGATGAGCAGCCGATTCACATTTTCCCATCAAGTCTGGTGCTTGAGCCTGCGCTGGAAATCGCCCTCGAGACTGGCCGCACAGTTTATGACAGCTGCTATCTCGCTCTGGCGGTGCTAACCGAGTGCCAGCTCGTGACGGCTGATCAACGGCTGGTCAACTCTTTACAAGGTAGCCGCTACGCGCGGTCTGTGCTCTGGGTCGGACACTTTTCATCGTCAGTTTGATCAACGACGGGAGCTCAAGTCATTGATCAATTTGTCATTTGAGTGATTGGGTTGATTTGGTCATTAATCCGGATGACACCTGCCTTGGAAGAACCGTCCTTGTTGATATGAGCAACCAGCCAACACGCCTGCCGGCGATTCTGGCGCACACCGACAACGACACGCCAGTTCCATCGTGGAAGCAAGTAACCCGCAGCGTTGATTCATTCAACCCCGAGATGATTTCACACGTGTCGCGCGTCGTAGCCGGCATTGATGACGAAGCGGAGGCGGTCAAGGTTTGGGACTCGTGGCCGGGCAATGTAAAGCGGTCTGTCGCGTTGCTGATTGACAAGATTTACCACGACGGTTGGCTTGACTCGGTAGGGCCGATAAAGGGCGGACCGTGGGACGGCGGGTTCTTTTTTTCGCCTGCAGGCAATGATTACGGCGAGCTGGCGAATGTACTTGACGGGAAATCCGGCAAGGATGGCGTATACACCCGATGTTGTTTACGAGCTGGCCTGCCGGCTTATCTGAGCGGGTGGAATCATCCGGGATGGCAGATTGGTTGGATCGAAAATGATACGCCGTTTGCGTCACTGCACGTCGGGGTCTTCAAAAACGGAACGGCGGAGGTTCATCTGGATCTGTTCAATCCGATTTATACCAACGGAGCGCCGGATAAGCAGGTAATCAAGCTCCGCGGGTTTGGTTCTTACAACCGCAAACTCTTCCGGCTGCACCGAAAATGGGAGGGATCGCGGTACGGCGCAATGACGCGAACATCGGCGAACTTTTATCATCTTATGCGAGGGCGCGTCCCGCTGTGTTTCTGAGGTTTAGCTATTACTAACACGGTTGCACAAAGTCGAGCCGTTTGTGCTAGCATGCCCCTACCTCGAAGTTGACTAAACGCCAGTGTTGACCTCGAAGAGCGCCCAGAGATATCAATGACGGTTGATGAGTTCCAGCACGCGTTTGAATCCGAAATCGGCGAACTCCTTGCGCGCATCCAGCGGCGTTACTCGGTCAGCGATGCGGAAGTAACCGCAGCAGTACATGCTTCGGCTAAGAAGTATCTTGCCGACACATTGGATCAGACGTCGGGTAATCCGGGCCCGACCGACGAATCGCGCAAAGCCGCGGGCGAGTTTTTCGCGTCGCTCAACGCTGATGATTTGTGTCTGGCTACCGCGTGCGCGAAGGGCGACGACGCAGCGTGGGAAGATTTCTTCCGCGACTATCGCAGCTACATGGTCAGCGTAGCGCGCACGATGACCCAGGATGCGGGCGCGGCGGAGCAGCTTGCGGATTCAACTTTTGCTGAGCTATACGGGTTGCGTGAATCCGGGGGCGCGAGGGTGAGCAAGTTTGCGTTTTACTCGGGTCGCGGTTCTTTGCGAGGCTGGCTTCGGGCGGTGGTATTTCAGTTATCGGCCGATCATCATCGTCAGTCGAGCCGGTTAGTTCAGACTGAAGAACCCGAGGATATGGATCGGCTTGCTCATGCGGCTGAGAAGCCTGAGCGCCGATCCACGACGGATCTGGATTATGTTCGCGATCGTTACCGAGATGGGGTGGTGGCCTCGCTTCGCAGCGCGATTGCAGACCTGGAATCCCGTGAGCGGCTGCTGCTGGCCTATTATTACTACGATGAGATGACCTTGCGTGAGATCGGCCAGTTATTCGATGTGCACGAGGCCACGATCAGCCGGTGGCTCACAAAGGTCCAAAAACGCATCCGAAAACTTGTCGAGAAGGGGTTGGCGCGCGACCATCGGTTTAATCGGCGTGAGGTTGCCGAGGCCATCGAACAGGCGTCAGAGCAATTGGATATTACGGTGGGTGACTACCTGTTGGAGTCGGTTCCGGGGGACCGAAAACGGGAGAAGCCGGCCCCGAGCCCAGGTGGCGCGGTGGCCCGCAGATAATCGAAGAAACAACGCAAGTGAATAGGCTGTTAACGTTCTAGTTTTGGAGATGAGGGTGAAGGGATGAAGTTTTCTAGGCAAACGAAGGATGGCGCAATCGACAACCTGCTACGAGCTTACGTCTCGCGGCCCAGCAATCCTAACCAGGTATGTCCCGATTTCGACGCCGATCGCGCCAATGCCTACATCGAAAGAGGCTTGACCGGCGCTGTCCGATTACAATACGAAGCGCATTTGTCCGAGTGCGCCGGTTGTCGAAAGAGCGTTGTCGCACTGTTACGAATGGCCGAGGCCGACTCATTGAGTACCGTAACTTTTGCGCGGCAAGAACCCAAAATCACGCGGCTCTCCAGGCTAAAAGAGATGTTCGGCGCATTGTCTCAGCCGCAGTGGGCGATGGCGGCGGCCGCAGTGATCGTCTTTGCAGTAAGCTTGCCGTTGTTCCTGTCTCGCAACCAGACTCAGGAAGCTCGCCAAGACGCCGCCGATCAATCTGTCAGCGAGAGGTCTGCCGTCACTCCCGCAGAGAGCAGCCCAAGCAGTACCGCCAAAGCGGCCGAAGCTACCGCGGCTCTCGTGTCGGCTTCAAAACAAAGAGAGAGCGGCGACGTCAAGATCGATGCTCTCGCGAAGAATTCTCCTGCGGCGATCCCCGCCCCGGAATCAGCGGCTGGATTTGCAGGCGTGGTTGAGCCCGCGAAGAAGGCCGAAACGAAGAGCGCGGTAGAGTCCGAAGAGGCCCAGCGCAAGTCGGAGAGCGTGACCGTAGCACAGGCTCCTGCGCAAACCGGAGCGGCGGCTGCCTCACAAGCCGGCAGAACCGATGCCGATCAGGCTCGCCAGCAGCAACAAACTGAGAAAGACGCAGCTCAACAAGTAGCCGAACCAAAGCTGGCTGCACGCTCTAATGAAGACCGTTCCAAAGAGAAGACCCAGAGAGCTGAAGAAATAGCTCCGCCTCCCGCCCCGCCGGCTGATGACGGGCGAGGGCGTTCGAGGATGGCGCGGCCGGGAGGTCACGCGCTACGCGACAGCGATTCCGCGGACGCTGTTCGACCGGAGGAACGTAAGTTTAACGGCAAGAGATTTTTGCTGCGAGACGGGGCGTGGACCGATAAGGATTTCGATCCAAACAAGGATCTGCCGGTCGTCATCATCATTCGCGATAGCAATGTGTACAAAGAGGTGCTCAACAAGCGGCCCGGCCTCAAACCCTTCTTGACCGGCTTTCAGCCGGGCGAGCGGGCGATCATTGTTTACAAAGGGACGGTTTATAGATTGATTCCGCAGTAATGAACATAGGACCCATAGAACCAATAGGACCTATATTCTTTTATCCCATCTTTGAGATGCGTTCCGGCTTGATCTTATAAAGCACTCTGACCTCGCCAGGTGACCTGCCCGGATACTTATCAACGCCCATGTACTTCTTTGCCATCTTGTCGATGTGCTCATCGGCGCCATCTTCGGTTATCTCTTCAACGTTACCTCGGACTTCCAAATATCGATAAGGGTTGTCCGGGTCCTGCATTGACAGCGCCACCGCGCGGTTCCGCTCCATGTTTTTGTCTTTTCGACGACCGCGCGCCGAATTGACCAGTATTTTCGTGCCATCATAGTCGACCCAAACAGGAGTCACCTGCGGAGTGCCGTCGGGGTTTATGGTCGCCAGGTGTGCGAATGCTTTCTTCTGAAACAGATCTAGGTATTTCTCTGGGATAACATCAGCCATGCAAAAGTCCTCCTTAACCGTTAAGCGCCGCCAGGCCACAGATAGCGGCAACCGATATCCTACCTTGGATTCTGACTTACTGATTCCGATTTGTGAAGGAAGAATGAGACGTGAAACGTGATGCATCACGCATCACGCATCACGTTTCACGCATCACGTTTCACTCATGATTTCCACCGGAAGCCCGTCGCCCCAACCATATTTCTCACGTGCTAGTCCCTGCACGGTTAGCCAGGTCGCCTCATCGTGTTCACGATTCAGAACTCGGGCCGTTGCGGCAAACTGACGAGACCCGAGACGAACCTGTACACTCGGATTGTCCTGGATGTTTTTCACCCACTGCGCGTCGTGAAAGTGTTCGGCCAGAATATAAAGGTTGCCCTGGTATTCGACGAACCAGATCTCGATCTCGCGTGGCTGACCGCTGATTCGCCCGATGGTGGTCAGGTACAGGTACTGGAGGTCGGCTGGCCAATCTCGTTCTTGCATCGCTTCTCTCAATTCACGGTCTGGTCAGTAGTCCGTGGTCCGTGGTCCGTAGTCCGTGGTCCGTAGTCCGTGGTTCGTAGTCCGTCCGTAGGCATTGACTATGGTTATGACTACTGATTCGCTACGGACCACGGACTACGGACTCGGACCCAATTTCCTGACCAGATTATCAAAGCTCGTAGTTGACGACCAACCATTCGCGCCGTAACCTGACCACGGGAGGAAAAGTATGAGCGACGATGCGCGGCTGGATGCGATGGCTATAGGCGCGCACCCGGATGACGTCGAGTTGGCCTGCGGCGGCACGCTATTAAAGCTAGTCTCGCTTGGTTATCGCGTCGGGGTTTTGGATATGGCTCGCGGCGAAATGGGAACTCGTGGTTCCGGAGAGATACGCGCCCGCGAAGCCGAGGCCGCCTCGCGTGAGTTGAAACTCGTCGTGCGAGACAACCTGGAGCTTCCCGACGGGCACATCTGGTTGACCGAAGATTCTCGCGTCAGAATGGTGCGGAAGATTCGACTCTATCGGCCGCGAGTGATCTTCACGCACTATTGGGAGGACCCTCATCCGGATCACGTTCACACTTGTCAGATAGTCCGCGAAGCCACACACGTAGCCGGGCTGGCAAAGTATGACACCGAAGGGGGGCTGGAGAGGTTCCGACCGCAGACCGTGGCGCACTTTATGTTCCCGCGCACCGCGGCTCCAACCTTTTTGGTTGACATCAGCGAATTCGCAGCGCAAAAGCACAATGCGATTCTCTGTTACCGTTCGCAGCTTTATGATCCCAGCAGTAAAGAACTGGAGACCAATCTCAGCACCGAAGCGTTCCTGCGCAGAGTTGAAGCGCGACAGCGATTCTACGGATCGTTAATAGCGGTCGAGCAGGCTGAAGGTTTTATCGTGCGCGAAGCGCTTAACGTTCACGACCCTGTGGAATTGCTAACAAGAAAGATGAATATGTATTCATGAAAGTCCGTAGTCCGTAGTCCGTAGCAATGACCACTGACCATTAACTACGAACACGGACTACGGACTTCTGACTACGGACTCTCTTGAATGAGAATTGGAATAACTTGTTATCCATCATACGGCGGGAGCGGCGTGGTTGGGGCCGAATTGGGGTTGGAGCTCGCCAGGCGCGGCCATTCGATCCACTTCGTAAGCTACGCTCCGCCGATGCGGCTGGATGGCGGACAGGCTCGAGAGCGAATCCATTTTCATCCAGTCGATATGTTGAGCTACCCCCTGTTTGAGTACCCTCCGTACACCGACGCGCTCGCATCAAAGCTCTTCCAGGTCGCAGCGTCCGAGCAACTCGATCTGCTGCACGTACACTACGCCATTCCCCACGCGGTCAGCGCCTACCTCGCCCGCGAAATGCTCAAGCCGATTCGGCATCTGCCGGTGGTGACCACTCTTCACGGCACCGATATCACGCTTGTCGGACGTGACCCGTCCTTTCTCCCAATCACCCGGTTCGGAATCGAACGATCCGATGCCGTGACCGCAATTTCTCGCTATCTGCGCGAAGCCACGCATAAGGCTTTTTGTCCTGACTGCGAGATTGAGGTCATATACAACTTTATCGACGCCGACTACTATCGGCGCGATCCAAACGAAGACGTGCGCCGGAGCCTCGCGCCAAACGGCGAGCGGATCATTCTTCACGTCTCGACCTTCCGACCCGTCAAGAGAATCTCCGACTGTATTGAGATTGTCGCCAGAATCAAAAAGCTGGAAGCCGAAGCAGGAAGCCTGTCTGGAATAAAGCTGGTGATGTGCGGAGACGGTCCGGAGAGGGCCGATGCCGAAGCGCTCGCCGTAAGATTGGGAGTTCCTGACTTGGTGAGGTTCGTCGGCAAGCAGCCTCAATCGCGAATACGCGACTATCTATCGGTTGCGGACTTGCTGTTGCTTCCCAGCCAGTCCGAATCGTTTGGTCTTACTGCTCTCGAAGCGATGGCTTGCGAGGTTCCGGTCATTGCGACGCGCGTGGGGGGGATCCCCGAACTCGTTGAGGATGAGGAATGCGGCTATCTGTTTGAAATCGGCGAAGTCGATTCAATGGCCGATGCATCGTTGCGGGTACTACGAGACGACGCGCTGCGGGAGCGGTTGGGCAGAAGAGGCCGCGAGATCGCTGTCTCGCGCTTCACCACCGAATTGATCATCCCGCAATACGAAGAACTCTACGATCGCGTCATTCGAGAAAGCGCTTCGCACAATGATAGCAATGCATAATCAGCGGTGATATCCGTCCGCGAAATCCAACTCAGGAGAGTTCCGTCAATGAGGCGAGCCACCATTAAATCGATTCTGATTGCCCTTCTTACGCTACAGATTGTCATCGGCGGAAGCGCCCAGACCCGGGTCGCTGGCGTTCGCGCGTATAGATCTGCGCACGAAACCGAAATCGTTGGTGAGCTTGTCGAGATTCTCTCGATCCCAAACGTCGCCTCGGATGCGGCGAATATCCGGCTCAACGCTACGAGGCTGATGGAGCTTATGAACCGGCGTGGCATTCAGACGCGACTTCTTGAGGGCAAGGGCTCGCCCGCGATCTTTGGTGAGCTCAAAACTCCAGGTGCGACTCGAACAATCGGCTTTTATGCACACTATGACGGGCAGCCCGTCGATCCGTCGAAGTGGGCTACCGATCCGTTCAAGCCGGCGCTGCGCGATAAGCCGATCGAAGCCGGCGGACGAGTGATACCGTTTCCAAAGGCCGGAGAGAAGTTTGATCCGGAGTCACGGCTCTATGCCCGATCCGCTTCCGACGACAAGTCTCCGATTATTGCGATGTTGGCGGCACTCGATGCCTTGAAAGCTTCCAGGATGAATCTCACCACGAATCTCAAGTTTCTCTTTGACGGGGAGGAGGAAGCGGGCTCGCCATATCTTGGCGATATCGTGACTCGGAATGCGGCGCTGATTGGGGCGGACGCGTGGATATGCGCCGACGGACCGGTGCATCAGTCGCGGCGCCAGCAGCTCTATTTTGGCGTACGCGGCATTGTGAAGGTTGATATAACCGTTTATGGCGCCAACCGCGCGTTGCACAGCGGGCACTACGGAAACTGGTCCCCGAATCCGGCCATGAGATTGGCGAAGTTGTTGGCTGGAATGAAGGACGACAACGGCCGTGTTTTGATCGAGGACTTTTACCAGGGAGCGCTGCCGTTGGGAGATGAGGAGAGGAAGGCGCTTAAGGAAATGCCGGATACGGACTCGGCGTTGATGCGCGAATACGGATTAGCTGCGACCGAGGGCACCGGACGGCCGCTTGCCGAGTTGATCAACGAGCCTTCGCTCAACATCGACGGCCTTCGCAGCGAAGACGTTGGCAGACAATCGCGAACGATCATTCCCGCTGAGGCAACGGCAACCGTCGATCTGCGACTGGTCAAGGGAATAGAACCGGGCAGGCAAGTCGAACGGCTGATAGCCCACATAAGAAAGCAAGGATATTCAGTAGTAACCGGCGAACCGACACCCGAACACCGGTTGAAGCATCCGCTCATCGCGCGCGTCGTCAGCGAAGAAGGATATCCGGCTGTACGAACGCCGATGAACCTTCCGATCGTGACCAAAATAATCGGCGCGGTCGAGCGAGCGATTGGTAAAAAGCCGGTCATGCTCCCAACGATGGGCGGCAGCGGGCCTTTGTGGACGATCGATGTCGCGACGAAGGCTCCTCAAGTCGGAGTGCCGATTGTCAACCACGACAACAACCAACACAGCTCAAACGAGAACCTGCGAATTCAGAATCTGTGGGATGGGATTGAAATATTCGCTGCGCTGATGACGATGTAATGTTTCAGTGAAGCGAAGACACTAATTGCTCTTTGATCCTGCGGCCGCGGCTTTTGCTTCAGCGGCCTTTCGCCGATGCGAGTCAAACCACTCGAAGACATCCTTGAAAGTTGGCACGACAACGCTGCCGTGATCCCCGCCGGGGACTTCGATGTATTTGATCTCCACCCCGAGCTTCTTGCCGGCCGCAACCATAACTCGAGACCGGTCCACCGGAACCGTAGGATCAGTGTCGCCGTGGATGATTAGCTGCGGAACGTGCGCGATCTTTGACATGCCCGCTGGATTGTTAGATCCCCCCGCAACAGGAGCCAGCGCCGCAAAAACATCGGGATGGCTCATCGCAACTGACCAGGTGCCGTAACCGCCCATGGAATGCCCGGTCAAATAAATGCGATCGGGATCGACGTTGTAGTCGCGCCGCATCTCGGCGATCACATCCATCACGTCTTTCTCTGCATCGCCGATATACATCGAAGCCGGCTTGCGTCCCTTTGGGCAAGCGACTATGTAGCCGTGCTTCTCAGCTTCAGTTTTGAACGCGCCCTGTGCATATGCTTGAAAGTAGCTGTTCTCATCGCCACCCATACCGTGAAGCGCGATCACCAGCGGGAACATCTTTGATTTGTCATAGGCCGCGGGTACGAATACCTGGTAAGGCTGAAGAGTACTATCGACTTTGGATCGATATGCCTTCTTGAATTCTCCCCGCCGCGCTGCAAAGGGATCGTTGCCTCCGTCGAGCGCGTCGAGCATCGAGGTTGCTTCTTTTAGCGTGGCCCGAAAATCCAGCCTGTCGAAATTGATCTCGCCCGCGCGCGCAAGCTCGAATAGAGAAATGCGGTATTCCGCGGAGGCAACCGCGGCAACAAGGGTATCGCGATTCCTGGCCTTCAGCGCCTCGTGAATTTTCGCGGCGCGCGCCTTTGAGGCTGTAAACTCCGCGGCAAGCCCGCGTTCTATGTGCACGGTCGCATACTTTACGATCGGCTCGTCGCCGGCGATTTGAAAACGTACCGCGATACGGTAATTACCTGCCTCGACATCTGGGGCTATAACATCGCTGGAGAATGGGTTCGAGATGAAATCGGAGTCGAGGCCATCCAAGACCTTCAACTCCTTTACTGTTTCATCGCCTCTCAGCTTGAGAAGGGAGATGGAACCGTTAAGCTTAGCGTTTAGTTTCTGGTCCAGCCCATAAATCTGACCGATGCGAATTCCAACTTTAGCGCCGGGATCAAGCACGGCCTGGTCGAGTTTAACGGTTATCGCCGACCCCAGCGCGCGCGCTGGCGTCCATTCGGTGCCGCGCATCAACGCCATCGCGTGATACAGGTGCTTCAACGCGTCCCCGTACTTTCCTTCGCCGTTCGCTTTCCGCGCCATCTCGCCGAGACGATCGACCTCGGCCCTGGCCTCCGGCGCAAGCTTGGCCATAACCGCGGGCGTATTTCTAAGCGTTCCGTAGCCGACTGAAACGCGCAGCACCTGACCGGAATCCTGGGCCAGCGCAGCGCCACACAATGCCACTACGGCTGCGGCGCAAAGAACAAGACGCCGCGCGATTGTTGGAATTCTCATTGCGATACTCTCCTTCGCTAAATACCGTCAGACCTACAAGACGGTGTTTCATAGGCTGGTAAAGCGGAAAAGGATCTTACTATTTGGAGTGGTGGTCTTCAAGGAGTAGAGTAGCCACGTGAAGGAGTAGGGTCACCACGTAAAGGAGTTGCGTCCGACCACGTAGTAACAAATTCATTCGTTCACATTTTTGTTCGTTCACATTTCGAAGAAACGAATAAATTCGTTACTACGTGGTAACGCAGACGCTCCCCACTGATTAGTCTACTTCATCAGCTCGTCAGCCACTTCAGTGGCGCCGTAAAGCTTGCGTAGCGCTTCGATCATCGCGCGGGAGTCAACCGACACTGCCCGATTCTGAGTTTCGTCATAAACAAAGTCACCAACCAGAGATTGAATGTTGCCGTCAAATATCAATCCGACCAGTTCGGCGTTCTTGTTTATAACCGGCGAGCCTGAGTTTCCGCCGATGATGTCGTTTGTCGAAACGAAGTTGAATCGAGTGCGCATGTCCAACGCCGATTTCTTTTCGATCCAACGCGGCGGCAGTTCAAAGGGAAACTTATTTCCGTGCTCGGCCGACCTTTTGTAGAGACCTTCGAATGTCGTAAACGGCGGCACGGGCTTCCCGTTCTCCTGGTAGCCCTTCACCGCGCCGTACGAAAGACGAAGGGTGAACGTCGCATCAGGATAGAGCCTGGTTCCCTCGACATCGAATAACGCCCGCGAAACCTTGGCGTAGTTCGTCCGCTCGGTGGCTTGAACTTCGGTCTCGTAGCGCTTGCGCAATGCGCGCGCCACGTCGTCGATCGAACGCGCAAGCACGATCATCGGATCAGTCGATTCTTCGATCGCCTTGCTGCCCGCCGCGACAAGTTGTTTTCGATAGGCGACGTCCTTCAGCTTGGTTCCGTCAATCAGTTCGGCGGCTCGCGCTTCCGGCGTCTTTCCGCCTAACACTTTCTTGACAGTTGGGTCATCCGCGCCTAACTCATCGCGCATGAACGCGAGCGAGTCGGCGAGTTTTATCTTCTCGAGATCGTCAAAGATCGGAGCCGGCGAGTACAGACCCAACTCGAGCGAGGCTCGACGCGCGTCGGTGTACTCGGGCAGCCGTTCGGCGTTTGGTTTGGGACTTTCAGCGGCCATCCGCACGATCGTGCGGGCCTTGGCGAACAGGTCTGAATTAAACCCTGCTCCACTTCCGATTAATGAGTACTGCCGGTAGTAGCTCTTAAGACCGGCGCGGCCTTTTGCGATGTTATCCCAGGCGTCGCTGTACTCCTTTTGCTTCCTGGGGTCGGCGGCCACCGTTCGGCGCAAAGCGTCTTCGGCTTTTGCCTTCTTTGCTATCAGGGTCTTGTCACGGAGCCCCTCGAGTTCTCCGCTGAGCGCCTTGAGACTGTTCTCGATGCTGAAGAAGTCTTCTTGCGCACGTCGCGCCTGCTCCTCGCCCAGTGCTCTGTACCGCGCCAGAACCTCATGCTCGCGATTTAACATCTTCACTACAAATGGGAGACCGTTATCGCGAAGATACTCGAGATGTGCAACCGTATTCAGGCGCGCCGTCGAACCGGGATTGCCCGGGACGAAAACCAGATCGCCTTCCTTGGTGCCTTCCTTTGACCATTTGAAATAGTGCTCGACCTTGAGCGGCTTGTCGTTCTCATAGACACGGAACAGCGCCATATCCAAGTCGAAGCGCGGAAACATGAAGTTGTCCGGGTCCCCGCCGAAGAACGCGATCGCGAATTCCGGCGCAAATACAAGCCTGACGTCTGTGTACACCTTGTAGCGATAAAGATTGTATTGCCCGCCTTGATACAGCGTAACAACATCGCTTCGCAGGCCCGTCCTCTCTTTAGATTCCTTTTCAATGTTGGCAATGGCTGCGCGCCGTGCTGCGTTCGCATCAGTGGCCGAGGCGCCCGGCTTGACCGCGGAAGTTACTCGTTCGGTCACGTCTTCGATGCTGATGAGCTGGTTCAGCTCGAGATCAGGCGCCTTGACCTCCTGCTGGCGCGTTCGAGCATGAAACCCGTCCTTGTTGTAGTCATTTTCAGCAGTGCTGATCTTCTGCAGGACGTCGGACGCGATGTGATGATTTGTCAGCACCAGTCCGTCCGCCGATACAAACGCTCCCGACCCGCCGCTGTTGAAACGCACTGAAGCGAGTTGCACCTTTTTGAGCCAGGCATCGGTTACCTCGAAACCATACTTTTTCTTGATCTCGGCCCTGGGAACATTGTTGAAGGTCCACATGCCTTCGTCGGCACGGACGATTGTGAGGGCCGAGGTAGCGAAAATCGTGATGAAAAGGGAGCTAAAAACCCTGTTGAATCTCATAATCAAGCTTCCTTGAGGTATCTCCTATGGAGATTGACTTGGGCGTCCGACAATTGCAGACAAAAAAGGAGGGCGAGCCGTTGCACATCGTCTCGCCCTCTACCATTCCGCTCACTCTTTGGAGAAGAGATGGCAGTACTTGTGCTGCCAATTTAAGTTTACCCAAGACCGGTCAAGTATCGCAACTGGGAAAAGCGCGAATCGAGAACCCGGATTACTTACAGCCCGGTGAGTGGTCAACACAATGGATAACCGAACCACGTAGTAATGAGTTTATTCGTTCCACCTTTTGCATTCGGAGATCTTGATGAAACGAATAAATTCGTTACTACGTAGTCAGCCCCGAAGCGTCGCTACAAGAAGTATTGATACGGCGGCCGGGGTTATGCCTGGTATGCGAGCCGCTTGCCCAACAGTGCGCGGACGTATCTGGGTTAGTTTTTGCACAACCTCATTTGATAGGCCTGAGATTTTTGAAAATTCCATTTCGGCCGGTATTTGAAGTTCATCATAACGGCCACGCCGGCGCGCAAGGGTCTCTTGATCTTTCAGATACCCCGCATATCGAAGGTCGTTGACCGCAACCATGATCTGGGTTCCCTGGACCTCGCTGCCGATTGATGTCTTGATGATCTCCATCAGTTTCTGCGGGCTGCAATCCGGGCGTCTCGCGAGATAATCCAGGCGCTTGCCCCCGTAGGCATCCGCAGATCCTCCGAGTTGCAATTCGCCAAGCCGTTCTTCGCCCAGATCGGCCACCCTTGCGGTCTGTAAGTAGTCCTTCACCTGAGCGATGTCGCTCTGTCGTTTTAGAAATCTTTCCCAGGTGGGTTCGTCAATCGAGCCAATCTCGCGGGCCAGCGGGGTCAGCCTCTGGTCAGCGTTGTCATATCTTAGCGATAGACGCATCTCGGCTCGCGAAGTAAACATCCGGTAAGGCTCATCCGCGCCTTTGGTTACAAGATCGTCGATCATCACACCGATGTAACTCGCTGCTCGATCAAACTCTACGGTCGGTCGTCCAAGTGAAGTCAGCGCCGCGTTCATTCCAGCAACGATTCCCTGGCCGGCCGCTTCTTCGTAACCGGAGGTCCCGTTGATTTGACCGGCGTGAAACAAACCCCGAACCACCTTGGTTTCGAGCGATGCAAACAATTCACGCGGATCAACGAAGTCGTACTCAACGGCATATCCCGGGCGCAGCAGCTTCACATTTTCGAGCCCGGCAATCCGTCGAACGAATTCGTGCTGGACTTCTTCGGCCATGCTCGTCGAAATGCCGTTCGGATAAACTTCGTACGTGTCATAGCCCTCAGGTTCAAGAAAGATTTGATGCCTGGACTTCTCCGCAAACTTGACTACCTTGTCTTCGATTGACGGACAGTAGCGCGGACCTATGCCCTGAATGTCCCCACTGTACAGCGGCGACTTGTCGAGGTTGTTGCGAATTACATCATGGACCTGCTCGTTGGTGTACCCGATCGAGCATTCAATTTGGCGCCGATTTATCGACTCCGTCTTGAACGAGAATGGCACGGGCCGCTCATCACCTGGCTGACGGTCGAACTTCGAATAATCGATCGTCCGTCCATCCAACCGCGGCGGGGTCCCGGTCTTGAGGCGACCAGTCTTGAACCCGATCCCGCGAATACAATCGGCGAGTTTGATCGAAGCGGGCTCGCCGCTTCGTCCCGCTTGAAAGGTCTTCTTGCCTACGTGAATCAAGCCGTTCAAGAAGGTTCCCGTCGTCAGCACAACCGCGCGGCCGCCGATCCTGGTTCCATCTGCCAGTTCGACGCCGGTGACTTGATTGCCTGTGAACTTGATCTCGGCTACTTCACCTTCAATGATCGACAGGTTCGAGGTGATCGAAAGCCGCCGGCGCATCTCGGTGCGGTACAGATTGCGATCAGCCTGGGCGCGCGGAGACTGAACTGCGGGTCCCCGGCTCCGATTGAGTAGGCGAAACTGAATTCCGGTCGCATCTATAACTTCACCCATGATGCCGCCAAGCGCGTCTACTTCACGGACGAGGTGCCCTTTCGCGATGCCGCCGATGGCCGGATTGCAGCTCATCTGACCGATCGAGTTCGCATCGAGCGTGACGAGCGCAGTATGTGCCCCGATCCGCGCCGCGATATAAGCGGCTTCGCACCCGGCGTGTCCTGCTCCGATTACTATGACGTCAAATTGTTTGTCTGAGCGCATCCAATTACTTTCCTATACAAAACGTAGCGAATATCTG